>NZ_JBNNVS010000021.1:0-111332 GCF_050280665.1 Pseudomonas sp. NPDC089547
TTTTTAAAACTCGTTCGTGCTTTCCCTTCAAACAGCCTGCCAATGGCAATTGAAGGAGCAGACATGCCACGCCTCACCCCACCCGCCAGTACCTCCCCACGCACATTGCCCAGGCTCTTATTGGGTGCAGCAGTCGTAATCCAGGTCGGTTTTATCCAGCCGCTCACGAACAAGGCCAGCCAGGCCTGTGCAGAACAAGCGCTTCAGGCTTACCGGATTGCGCCTGGCCCGCTCGGCGCGGCATTGAACCAGTTTGCACGCGATGCAGGGGTCGTACTTTCGTTCGAAACCGCATTGACCGATGGTCGTCACACCCCCGGCCTGCAAGGCCACTACAGCGTGGACCAGGGGTTCGCAGTGCTGCTTCAAGGTACCGGGCTGGAGGCGCTCAGAACCGGAGACAACTATCTGCTGACGGAAAAAAACGCAGGCAGTACTGCGTTGCAACTGGGCGCCACCAACGTCAATGCCAGCGGCCTGGGTGATACCACGCAAGGCACTGGCTCCTACACCACAGGGGTTGCCCGGACCGCAACCAAGCTGCCGCTGTCGATCCGCGAAACACCCCAGGCGGTCAGTGTGATGACCAGCCAACGTATGCGTGATCAGGACCTGGTGAGCCTGGAGGACGTGCTGGCCCAGGCGCCTGGCGTGCTCTACAAGAAAAAGAGCAATGCTTCGGACGATGAAGTCGGTATCTTCTCGCGTGGCATGAAGGTCGAAACGTTCCAGGTGGACGGCATTCCCACGGTGTTCGAGCCCTCCATGAGCAGCCAGTCGAACGACATGGCGGTCTATGACCGGGTCGAGATCGTGCGCGGCTCCACCGGGCTGCTCAGCGGTACCGGCCAACCTTCGGCCACCATCAACATGGTACGCAAGCGGCCAACACGCGAGTTCGCCGCCTCTGTCCAGGGCAGTGTCGGCTCTTGGGACAATTACCGTACCGAGGTCGACGTTTCTGGCCCGCTGGTGGAAAACGGTACCGTGCGTGGGCGCCTGGTCGGTGCCTACCAGACCGCCAACGCCTTCACCGACCGCCTCAGCACCGAGCGGCAGGTGGCCTACGGCATCATCGAGGCGGACCTGAGCGAGCGCGATACCGTGAGCTTCGGTATCGACTACCAGGTGCGCAATTGTGATGCCTGCGGGTACTTCGGTTTCCCTGCGTTCTACAGCAATGGCCAACGCACCGACTTCAAGCGCTCGTTCAACTCCGCGGCGGACTGGAGCCATGCAGACCGCCAGCGCACCTCGATATTCGGCACCTACGAGCACCGCTTCGACAATAACTGGCTAGCCAAGGTCGCGGTCACCAATGTGCGTGACGACAATGATATCGAGTACGGCTGGTTCAGCAGTTTCGGCTACCCCAACCAACAGACCGGCACCGGTACCGGGCTGTTCATGGCAAAGTGGCCGAGCAAGCCCGAGCAGAACTCGCTGGACGCCTATATCACCGGCCCCTTCAACCTGTTGGGGCGCGAGCACGAATTGGTGGTCGGGGTCAGTGCCATGCGCTACCGCAGCAACACCGGAGCCTATCCGCTGTGGTATGACCGCAGCGGAAGCGGCTGGGACCCATCGATCCCTGATGTTTTCGAATGGCGTGGCGATATCGAAAAACCGCCGCTCGACCGCCAGGGCGACGTCAAGTACAGCCAGCGCCAATACGCGGCCTACAGTACGGTGCGCCTGAAACCCACCGATGATCTGTCGGTAATCCTCGGCACGCGCCTGAGCTACTTCAAGCTGGATCAGTCGATGATCTACTACGGTGACCCCATCGACTATGCGCCGGGTGATGGCAAGAAACGAGAAAATGGTGAGCTTACGCCCTACGCCGGCATTGTCTATGACCTGAACGAGCATCACTCGATCTACGCCAGCTACACCAGCATCTTCAAGCCACAATCGAGCAAAACCGTCCAGGGAACCTTCATGGATCCTACCGAAGGCGACAGCTATGAGGTGGGTGCGAAAGGTGAATACTACGACGGCAGGCTCAACCTGACTGCCGCGTTGTTCGAGTCAAAGATCAGTAATTACCCTGTTGACTCAGGCCTGACCGACCCCAACTCGTTCGCCACCCTGGTGCAGCCGGCGGATGTGAAAATCAAAGGGCTTGAGTTGGAAGTAGCGGGGGAGGTGCTGCCGGGTTGGCAGATGCAAGCGTCTTACAGCCACGTCAACACGTATTATCCTGACGGTGTGGACGTCAACGTCGGCTTTCCAAAAAACGCCTTCAAACTGTTCACCACCTATGAGCTGACCGGTGACCTCAATCGCTTGACCCTGGGCGGCGGTATTCGCTGGGAGAGCGCAACCAGTTACGGCAATACCGAAGTGATTCCGGGTACTACCCTGAAGGCCAGTCAAGGCAGCTATGCCTTGGTTGACCTGCTGGCACGCTACCGGTTCGACGACCACTTCACCGGTACCGTCAATGTCAACAACCTGTTCGACAGGAAATACTACGCCAGTACCAGTGTTTACAGTGACCTTTACGGGGAGCCACGTAGCGTGACCGCCACATTGCGTTGGGAGTATTGAAAGGCGAACTGGAGCACCTTTCCAGAAAGCATTTCACTCGGGTTGCAGCTGACAGGACCCATTCAAGGTTCGATCGTCTGTGCTGGCCTCATCGCCAGCAAGCCAGCTCCCACTGGAGTATCACCAGCCTTCAGGCAAGTGCAGGACCTGTGGGAGCCGCGCTTGCCGGCGATGGGCCGCGCCGCGGCCCTGGTATTCAGATGTCTGCTTCGGGCCGATGGCTGCCGGTCGCGGATGACTGTTTTCGACCCATAGCAGACACTGAAAAATTGCTGGGTTCTTGAGCACGACGCGCACTCTGTGGGAGCGGGCGTGCCCGCGAACACCGGCGCAGCCGGTGCCAGGCTCCGCGTTGGATTCTTCGCGGGCGCGCCCGCTCCCACAGAGATTGCTGTTCGGCTCACCGGCTGCCATGGGTCGACAGCAGCCATTTGCGACTGGCCTCATCGCCGGCAAGCCACACTTAGGAACATCACCAGCCTTCAGGCGAGTGCAGGACCTGGGAGGCGCGCCCGGCGATGGGCAGCTCACACGTCACCGCGCTGGCGTGCCTGCCCTGACAGCCTGGGATTTGCAAGGCGGCCGAAAAAAAACGCCCACGCTCTGCTTAAAAGCGTGGGCATCAGGTTGCTGCACGGGGTAGTTACTTCGCGCTGGCAGCGGTCGCCACGTCAGCCTGCTCGCGCTGGCGCTTGCGCCCGATCACCAGTACCGCCACACCCGCCAGGGTGCACAGCGCCGCCAGTGGCATCAGTGCCAGCGAGTAGCTGCCCGTGGCATCGTGGATGGCGCCGTAGGCGTTGACCATCAGCCCGCCACCGATCAGGTTGGCCATGGCACCAACCGCAGCCAGCCCGGCCGCGGCGGTGGAAGACGACAGCCAGCCCGAAACCAGTGCCCAGAACGGGCCTTTCATCGAATAGGCGCCTACCAGGACCATGGTCAGCATCACCACCGTTGCCGGCAGGGATGAGGTGAACAGCGTCATCAGCAGGCCCGCAGCGATCAGCAGCATGGTCATCGCGGTATGCCAGCGGCGTTCGCCGGTGCGGTCGGAGCTGCGGCCCCAGATGATCATCAACACCGAGGCGATACCGTAGGGGATGGCGTTCACCAGGCCGATTTCCATCGAGGTCAGGCCGAATGTCTTGAGCAGTTGCGGGGCCCACACGCTCATGGTACTGCCGGCTGCCGAAGCGCCCGAGTAGATCAGCGCCAGTACCCAGATATCCTTGTGGCGCAGCAGCTTCCACAGGGAGATGTGGCCGATTGCGGTTTTCTTCGCGGCTTCTTCGCCAAGGCGCTTGATCAGCCAGCCACGCTGCTCGTCACTCAACCATTTGGCCTGTTCGGGGCGGTCAGTCAGCACGAACAGGCAGGCGATGCCCAGCAGCACCGCCGGGATGCCTTCGAGAATGAACAGCCAGTGCCAGCCGCGCATGCCCATCCAGCCATCCAGGCTCAGCAGCAGGCCCGACAGCGGCGAGCCGATGAAGTTGGCGGCAGGGATCGCCACCATGAACAGCGCCACCATGCGTGCGCGGTAGGCCGACGGCAGCCAGTAGGTGAGGTACAGGAGCACGCCCGGGAAGAACCCGGCCTCGGCGGCCCCGAGCAGAAAGCGCATCACGTACAGCGAGTTGGCGCCCTGGACGAACGCGGTGCCGGCGGAAATCAGGCCCCAGGTGATCATGATGCGGGCAATCCAGATGCGCGCGCCGTAGCGCTGCATGGCCAGGTTGCTGGGCACTTCGACCAGGAAGTAGGCGAAGAAGAACAGGCTGCTGGCGAAGCCGAAGACCTTCGCCGTGAGCTGCAAATCTTCGTTCATCTGCAGGGACGCCATGCCGATGTTGCCGCGATCGATGATCGCGATCAGGTAGCAGACGATCAGGAATGGCAGCAGGCGCCAGGCGACACGGCGCATGGTGCTGCGTTCGAGGTCATCCGGCAGCGATGTTGCTGAAGTCATGGTGCTCTCCAATTGTTTTTTTTCTGGAGTGACGCGTCGTGAACGTCCCCCTTCTCGCGAAAGGGCACGCGAGGGAGTGCGATCAGCTGGCAAACAGGTGGCGGTTGACCACGCAGCGCGGGTCCAGAGCATTGCCCGCCCAGACATCGAGAATCTGTTTCAGCGCTACCAGGCCTACACGGTCACGGGCCTCGCTGGTGTTGGCGCCGACATGCGGCGTGGCGACCAGGGTCGGCAGGCCCCACAGCGGGCTGTCGGCGGGCGGCGGCTCGGGGTTGAAGGTGTCCAGGCCAGCACCGGCGATGCGGCGTTCGCTGAGTGCTTTTACCAAGGCGCTGGTGTCGATCAGCTCACCGCGAGCGGTGTTGATCAGGATGGCGCCTGGGCGCATGCGCTGGAGCTGGGCGGCACCGATCAGGTTGTGGTTGGCCTCGGTCAGCGGGCAATGCAGGCTAATGATATCGCTTTCAGCCAGCAGGCGATCGAAATCCTCTTCACGCTCGACGTGCGGGCGCTCCGGCAGCTGCTGGAGGTAGGGGTCGAACACTTTGACCTTCATGCGCAGCGGCGCCACCAGGTCCATCAGGATGCCGCCGATCGAACCCAGGCCGATCAGGCCCAAGGTCTTGCCCGACAGTTCGATGCCGTTGGCCGAGGCTTTGTCCCAGTGCCCGTCACGCATGCGCGCATCCAGCAGTGCGGTTTGCCGGGCCACGCTGAACATCAGGGCGAAGGCCAGTTCGGCCACCGACTGGGCATTGGCACCTACCGCGATCGATACCGGGATGCTGCGGTCTGCGGCGGCCTGGATATCGATGGTGTTGTAGCCCACGCCGTGCTTGGCGATCACTTTCAGGTTGCGTGAGGCCTCGATCATGGCACGGGTCAGGTTGCCCTGGCGGACCACGATGGCATCGGGCTGTTCAGCACGAATGATGGCCTCCAGCTCTTCGGCCGGCAGGTAGGGCGTGGTCGG
The DNA here is from genome assembly GCF_050280665.1 of Pseudomonas sp. NPDC089547. Lineage (NCBI taxonomy): Bacteria > Pseudomonadati > Pseudomonadota > Gammaproteobacteria > Pseudomonadales > Pseudomonadaceae > Pseudomonas > Pseudomonas sp. NPDC089547. Next base: position 5,502 of record NZ_JBNNVS010000021.1, read on the forward strand.
GATGACTCTCACGCCCTGTTCGGCAGCAAGGTTCATGGCCTCGGCGGCGAGCGCGGGGCCGGTCAGCAGAATGGTACGGGACATCATGGACACCTTGTTCTTGTCAGGGGCAGTTCAGGGCCTTGTGCCGCGCAGATGCGGCAGTGATTTAACCCTATCATAATGAAACGCCGTTGCAAGAAAATAAAAACACACTCGATAGACCTGCAAATCAAGGCGTCAAAAACCGATTGCCATGCGCACAATGAAATGACATTCTAAAAACACATCGGCAATAGTCGGTGACAACGAATAACATCAAGAGAGGTAGGTCACATGAGCATTGGCTTCCAGGTGCTTGAGCGCGCACGCAAGGTCGGCGATGAGTGGGTTGCACGTTACCGTGAGGTGCCGGTCGCCAACGTCAGCGACTCGATGAACCGCATGACGGCAGGGGGTGCCCGCTTGCGCCCCATGCACCGCGAAGGCGTGCTGTGCGGCCCGGCCCTGACGGTCAAGGCCCGCCCGGGTGACAACCTCATGCTGCACTACGCGATCGACATCGCTCAGCCGGGCGATGTGATCGTGGTGGATGCCGGCGGCGACCTGAGCAACGCCCTGATCGGCGAAATGATGGTGGCCTATGCCGTCAAGCGCGGCGTGGCGGGTATCGTCATCAACGGCGCCATCCGCGATGCGGCAAACATCGGCGCGGGTGACTTCCCGTTGTTCGCTGCCGGCGTTTCGCACCGTGGCCCTTACAAGGACGGCCCGGGGGAGATCAACGTGCCGATTGCCATTGATGGTATGGTGATTGAGCCGGGTGACCTGGTGATCGGTGATGACGATGGCCTGCTGTGCATACCTTACGATCACGTCGCTGACGTGTACGCCGGCGCCACAGCCAAGCACACTGCCGAAACCGCGCAGATGGAAAAAATTGCCCAAGGCACCAACGACCGTTCATGGGTTTTGGAGTCCTTGAAGAAGAAAGGCTGCCTGCTGCCAGGCTGATCCTGCACGCGCTGCGCACCTTGCGATGGGGTGCGCAGTGGCGCTGGCTCGGCGCCGGTCGTGGGCCTATCGAGGTTCGCAGATTTGTCCGATTCATCATCGCCGCAGCGTAAGCCCTGGCCCACCGCCATTCGTGCACTCGGCCATCGTAACTTCCAGATCTATTTCGCCGGCCAGGGCATCTCCACGTTGGGCAAATGGGTGCAGCAAGTCGCGCTGGCCTGGCTGGCCTATCACCTCACCGGCTCCGCCGTGCTGCTGGGGCTGATCACCTTCCTTTCCCTGGCGCCACAATTGCTTATCGGCCCGCTGGCCGGGGCGTGGATCGACCGGCACGACAAGCGCCGCATGCTGATCATTGTGCAACTGCTGCTGATCCTGCAGTCGCTGGTGCTGGCCGGCTGCACCTGGCTCGGTTGGGTCGACGGCATGTTCATTGCCGCCATGGCCTTGCTGCTGGGCTTGCTCAATGCCTTGGAAACCCCGCTGCGCCAGGCCTTGATCGGCAGCTTCGTCGATGACCCGGCGGACTTGCCCAATGCGCTGGTGCTCAATGCCATGCTGATCAACGCCGCACGCTTCGTTGGCCCGCCCTTGGCCGGCGCGCTGATTGCCGTGGCGGGCGAGGCGACCTGCTTCGCCCTCACCGCTGTCGCATTCCTGGCCTTGCTCGGTGGTTTGCTCAAGGTGCGCGGTACTGCCAGCCCCAGGGCCGCCGGGTCGACCGCGCAGGTGTTTCGCGAGGGCCTTGTGTACTTGTGGCATACCCGTAGCGTGCGTCAGTTGCTGGTGAATGTGATCATGGTCAACCTGCTTGCCTCGTGCTATGCGGCGTTGCTGCCGATTCTGGCCAAGGCGGTGTTCGCTGGGGATGCGCGCGTGCTCGGCTGGTTGTGGGGGGCGGCGGGCGCGGGTGCATTCGTGGCGACCCTGGTATTGGCGGTGGGTGGCGCGTTGCCACGGCTGCGCCAGTTCACAGATGCAGGGGCAGGGTTGTGCGCGGTCGCGCTGCTCGGCCTCTGGTTGGCCGGTACGCTGTCATTGGCGCTGGCGGCGTTGGCAGTGTTGGGCTTTGGCATCACCCTGAGCAATGTTAGTACCAACATGCAGCTGCAAAGCGGCGCTCCGAGCCATTTGCGTGGCCGGGTCATCGCCTTCTATATAGCCATGCGATTCGGTTTCGAGGCATTGGGCGGCATGGCGGCAGGCCTGATCGCGGCCCGCTGGGGCGCGCCGGCGACCTTGGGGGTCGCCGGCGGGATCTTGCTGATGGGGCTGGTAGGGCAGTACGACATGCGGCGCCGCAGTTGACCGATCAGGCGGGTTGGCCTTGTGGGCGGGGCGCCTGCTGTTTGGCGGGGTCGCCCAGCCAGAGCATCAGGCAGGTGCCGACCAGCAGGATCGAGGCCACGGCAAAGAACGGCATGCTGAAGCTGTGGGTGGCGTCCTTGATCAGGCCGATCAGGAATGGGCCTGTGAAGCCACCCAGGTTGCCGATCGAGACGATCATCGCCAGGCCGCCCGCGGCGGCGCGCCCCGTCAGGAAGGTCGACGGTATCGCCCAGAACGTGGCCTGGAAGGACAGGACGCTCGCCACGGCCACGCACAGGCTGGCGATCTTCATCATCGGCTGGTCTATCAGGGCGGCGGCCACCAAGGCTACGGCGGCGAGTGCCAGCGCGCTGACCACATAGGGCAGGCGATGGCGGCTGCGGTTGGCCAGGCGTGCCCAAAGGGTCATGGCCAAGGCACCCAGCAGATAGGGCAGGGCAACCACGAAACCGACCACGGTGCTGTCGATGCCCAGGCTTTTGATGATCTGTGGCAGCCACAGGCCGATGCCGATGGAGCCGACGATGCAGCAGAAGTTGATGGCCGCCAGGGTGAACACCTTTGGGTTGGTGAGCGCGGCGCGCAGGGTGTTGCCGTGGGAGGCGCCGATCGCCTGTTGCTCCTGGGACAGGCGCTGGGTCAGCCAGGCCTTTTCCCGCGGCTTGAGCCATTTGGCCTTGGCCGGGGTGTCGACCAGCACGAACAGGCAGGCGATCCCCAGCAGCACGGCGGGCATCGACTCGGTGACCAACAGCAGTTGCCAGTTCTTCAGGCCCCAGACGCCGTGCTGTTCCATCAGCCAGCCCGACAGTGGCGAGCCGACGATATTGGCGACCGGAATGCCCAGCAGGAACGCCGCGGTGGCTTTCGCCCGCCATTTGCCGGGGAACCAGTAGGTGAAGTAGAGGTACACCCCAGGCGTGAAGCCTGCCTCTGCAAGGCCCAGCAGAAAGCGCGCGATGCTGAAGCTGATCGGCCCGGTGGCGAACGCCGTGGCCATGGAAATCAGCCCCCAGGTGATCATGATCCGCGCAATCCACACCCGCGCGCCGAAGCGCTGCATCAGCAGGTTGCTGGGGATCTCGAACATGAAATAGCCGAAAAAGAACAGGCCGGCCGCCCAGCCGAACATCGTGGCGGTCAGGCCCAGGTCCTGGTTCATGCTGATGGCGGCGAAGCCGACGTTGGTGCGGTCCAGGTAGCTGATCACGTAGCAGATGAAGATGAACGGTACCAGGCGCCACAGCACGCGGCGCATCAGGCGTTCGCCCTCGGCGTCGCTCAGCGGCGCCTGGGCAGCGGGGGATTCGTGGGTCATGTCGTCACTCTTTTGTAGTTGTTGTGTGCGCCGACAGGCGCTAGGTCAGCTGTGGGAATACATCGCCAGCCCGGGTGTGCTGGTGCGCACCTGGAGAATGCTGCCGGTCTCGGACTCGGTGATGAACAGGGTCTGCCCGTCGTCCCCGCCGAAGGCCAGATTGGTATTGCTGATGCCGGCACAGGAGACGATGCGCTGCAGCGGCTCGGCGACTTTCGACAGCTTCCACACCGAGCCGAAACCGGTATGGGCGATATACAGGTTGCTCTGGGCATCCAGCGCCAGGCCGTCAGGCCCGCCCAGCCCGCCATGGAGTTGGGCGAAAACCCCCACCTTGCCGACGATCGAGCCGTTGCCCAGCGGGATGCGCCAGATCTGTTGGGCGCGGGTCACGGCCACCAGCAAGTGGTTCAGGTGCGGGTCGTAGACGATGCCGTTGGGGCTGGGAATAGTGCCTAGCAGGCAGCTGAGATTGCCTCGGGCATCGAGCTTGTAAACCCGGCCAGTGGCGTCCTGTAGGCCGGTCTGGCCCTGGTCGGTGAAGTACAGGTCGCCATTGGGCGCGAACACCAGGTCGTTGACGCCCTTGAAGCCTTCCGAGCCGGCCGAGTCGAGCAGCGCTTCGATGGCGCCTGTCTGCGGGTCGAGCAGCATGATCCCGCGTTTGTAGTCGGTGATGTAGATGCGCCCGTCCTGGTGGATTTTCAAGCCGTTGGGCCAGCCATCGTACTGGCACACCAGCTCCCATTCGCCCTGGGGCGAGATGCGAAAAATCCGCCCGTTGGGAATGTCGGTCACGTACAGGCGGCCGTGGCGATCGAACGAAGGGCCTTCGAGGAACGAGTCGATGGCGCGCCCCTGACGGTTGGCGTTGGCCCAGGCGGTCGGGCGCGGGTCGCGGAAGCGATCAGGCAGGCGGGTGAATACCGTGGTTTCGACGGTGGGCGGGGCAGCGAAGAAGCTCATGGGCGCTCCTGTTGGACCGGGGGACGCCTTGGCGTCCGACTGATGTTATTGTTGGTTTAATGCAATGTCGTTGCAAAATAAATCAAAATCGGACGAAGGGTGAAGCAAATTTTTGGGTGATAGCGGTTTATAGCGCTCGCTTCCTGGGAGGTATTGACGTTTTGGCGTTGATCTGACTCCATATAAAGAAATGGCGTTTCAAAAAATAACAACAACGATCCCTTGGAGTCTGCTTCTTGAAATCCTTACCCACGATCGGCCGCATTGCCCTCGCGGCAGGTGGCAGTGTCATTGGCTTTTCTGCCCAGGCCGACCTGATCAGTGACAGCCACGCAAATCTGTCGATGCGTAATTTCTACTTCAACAGCGATAACCGTGACGGCACGGCGCAGCCCTCCAAAACCGAGGAGTGGGCGCAAGGGTTTCTGCTCGACGTGCGCTCCGGGTACACCCAGGGTGCAGTCGGGTTCGGGGTAGACGCCACGGCCATGCTGGGCCTGACGCTGGACAGCGGCAGGGGGCGGCACCAGGGCGGTACCATGATTCCTTCCGAGGGTGATGGCGCAGCTGACCGCTGGAGCAGCGCCGGTGTCACCGCCAAGCTGAAAATGAGCCAGACCGAGCTGCGCGTAGGGCAGTTGATGCCCAAGCTGCCAGTGCTGGTGGCTTCTGATGGACGATTGCTGCCGCAGACCTTCCAGGGCGTGCAGTTGCAGTCCAGGGACATCGATAAGCTCACGCTGGTCGGCGGCGCCCTGAATCGGGCCAGGGGGCGTGCTTCGACCGATCTCACTGGCATGGCCGTAAGTGGCGGCACCCAGGAGAGTGACCGTTTCAATTTTGCCGGTGCCGACTACAGGGCCACCGAAACCCTGCTGCTGCAGTATTACGCTGGTCAACTCGAAGATTACTACCTGCAGCAGTTCGCCGGGCTCAATCACACGCTGGTCTTGACCGATGACAGCGCGTTGACCACTGACCTGCGCTATTTCCGCACCCGCTCCGACGGCGCCAACGGCAGCAGTACAGGGCGAAGCCAGGGCTATACCATTGGTGGTTACACCGATGGCGGTGATGGAGAGATCGAGAACGACCTGTGGAGCGCAGCTTTCACGTACCGTCTGCGGGGCCATTCGCTGACGCTGGGCTACCAAAGCGTTTCCGATGACAGCAATTTCGTGCAGATCAATCAGGGTTCGATCGACAAGGGCGCCGGCGGCAGCAGCCTTTATCTATGGACGGACAAAATGCTGCTCAGCTTCACCCGGGCCGGTGAGCGTACCGGCTTCGCGCAATACGGCTATGACTTTGCTGCCAACGGCATACCGGGGCTGAAGGCTTCGGTGATTTATTTGAAGGGTGACCATATCCAGGCTGCTGGCGGTGCTGAACAGTCGGAATGGGAGCGGGACTTCACGCTGGACTATGTGATCCAGGGCGGCACGTTCAAAGGGCTTGGTGTGGCCTGGCGCAATGGCAAGTCGCACAGCGAGGCAGCGCGCAATGGTGACCAGAATCGCCTGATCATCAACTACACCCTGCCGCTGTTCTGAGTGTCGGGCAGTGAAGCGGCGGGGTTGCGTCAGTAGCTCCGTTTGCTGATTGCCAAGGCGCAGGGAAAGCGCCGACGCCTTGGTGGCGCTGCTCGACCACTGCCGACCGTTGTCGGATAATGGGATTTTTTCGCCCTTGGGTACACTGGAGGGCATTAATCCTGAGAGGTCTTGCAAATGGTGAAGGCGCGGCCGCGTCCAGCGGTGAATGGTGTGGCATCGGCAGACCGTGTTTTGACCGTGCTGACCGCGTTTCAGATAGGCGATACAGCGCTGAGCCTGGTTGAACTGGTCGAGCGTACCGGGCTTATCAAGAGCACGATCATGCGCTTGATGGTGTCCCTGGAAAACCACGGTTTCATTACGCGCATGGCGGATGGGCGCTACCAGCTGGCCAGTGAAGTCATGCGCTTGAATGCGGTCTACCAGGAGGCACTGGACCTCGAAAAGCATGTGATGCCGCGTTTGCACCATCTGGCCGAACAGTCCGGTGAAACCGCGTCGTTCTACGTGCGCCATGGTGCATACAGGATGTGCCAATACCGGGTGAATTCGTCGCACCGACTGCGTCTGAACCTTCAGCCGGGGGACATGCGCCCGATGGATGAAGCCGCGGGCGCACAGGCGCTGCGCGCGAGCTACCAGGTCGGCATCGACTTGCAGAAGCCGTACTACTCCAAAGGTGCCACCGACCCCCATGCTGCTTCAATGGCATTGCCCATCTACGGTGCGCAGCAGGAACTCATGGGGGCTCTGGTGATATCGGGGCCTGCAAGCCGTTTGACCGAAGAGTATGCGGAAAGCTTGAAGCAGATGTTCTTCGAGGCGGCACGTGACCTGATGCGCAGCCTGGGCTACAAGCCGGCCGAACCAACACAGTAGGCCTGTGAAAGCGCGCTTGCCCCGTGCCGGGTTCGCGGGCAAAAGGATCCGAAGTGCTTTGGCGGGGTGGCCGGAGGCGGAGCAGGGTGGTGCGCCTACAACCCCCGAACCATCTCCCAGAACGATGCGCCCACACCCATGATGCTTTCGCCGGCGATCAAACCCGCTGCCGCAGTGATCGCAAAGCGTTCCGTCACACTCGGCCACCGACAACTGACCAGCCAGGTAATGACTGCGCCAAGCCCCATCATCAGGCTGATGGACGCCGGCAGGATGAACGCCAGGCCCAATGCCGCCGTACTCGGCAGGCAGCGGGCCAGCCGCGGCGGCAGCAGGCTATCCAGTGCCCCCAGCACCACGCCCACCACGCTACCCAGCACAATCGCCCAGCGCAGCGCTGGCGACAGCGCCCCCAGCCCTTGGGTCAAGGTCTGCGCCACCGCTTTCCAGGTTGCCGCAGCCGGTGCCGGCCACTGCTCGGTGAGCAGCAGGTGTTGCGGGTCGGGTATCAGCACCAGGTAGACAACCACGCCGACCACGCTGCCGATGAAAATGCCGATGCACTGCGCCACCAGTTGCTTGTGCGGCGTTGCACCAATCGCCTGGCCAACCTTGAAATCGTTCATCAGGTCGGTGGACTGCCCGGCTGCACCCCCCGCCGTGTTGGCGCTCATCAGGTTGATCGCCACCTGGCCAGGGGCAATCAAGCCGAAGCTGAGCTGCGACAGCTTGCCGATGGCACCAATCGGCGCGATGCCAGTGGCGCCGACCACCCGTGCGGCGACCACGGCCAGGCACACCGCTAACGGAAGGCTCAACAGTGCCATCCACCCGTCGATGCCGAACAGCAGCACCTGCAGGGTCACGACCAGCGCCATGGCCAACAACAGCCCCGACGCAGGCCAAGGGGCCAATCGCAGCCTGGCGCGTGGTGCCCGCGGTTCGGCGGGCGATCGCCGGGGCACCTGAAACAGGCGAACCAGCAATGACGTCAGGGTCGCGCAGACCATCAGGCTCACGCCCGGCCACAACAGCCACTCCACCAGTGCGGCGAACTGTGGGCCGCTGGCGCTTGGGGCAAGCACCACCAGGGCATGCCCGACAAGCCACGGTGCCAGCCCGCCCCAGGCCAGTGCGGCGCCGATCAGCAGGGTCAGGCCGACGCGAATGCCGATGATGCTGCCGAAGCCGATCAGCATCAGTGAAGGGTCGAGCGTGAAGGTCAGGCGCTCCAGCGCAGGGGTGGGGGCCCAACGCGGTATTGCCCAGACCACCGTGTCGATCCATTTGACCAGTGCTGACAACAGCGCAGCGCCGCACAGCACCTTGATCCGTACCATGGCTTCGCGCCCTTGGTTGTAGATCTGCTGCAGCGTTTCCAGGGTCGCCATGCCTTCAGGAAATTTCAGGCCATGGTCGTTGAGCAGGGTGGGGCGCAGGTACCAGGCGATCCAGATACCCAGGAAGCTCACCGAGAATACCCAGGCCATCATCGGCAGCGGGTCCAGCTGGTGCCCGGTGAGCAGGGTGTAGGCCGGGATTGGCGCGACCAGCCCGCCGGAGACGATGGAGGCGGCGGCCGAGGCCACGGTCTGGTTGATGTTGCTTTCGTGCAACGTCCACCCAGGGAGGGGTTTACTGCGCCCAGCCAGGCCCTGCCAAAGGGCGAAACCGATGAGCAGGGCGATGATCGACATGTTGAACGACCAGCCGATCTTCAGCCCCGCATACACATTCGAGGGAGTGAGCAGGATGCCCAGTACCGCACCGGTGAGCACCGCCCTCAGGCTCAGTTCGCGTTCGACGCGGACCTGGGGCAGGGCAGTGGCGGGAGCATGAGCCATGGCATTCCTTTGTCGACATCGCAAGCGCGTTCAGGACAACTGAGCCCTGGCAGCCGCGAAGGTTCACTGTCGCAGGGGGCATTTGAGGTAACCCTGGCCCCTTTTGGGCACGCACCAGCGGCTGCTATCGACCCATTGCAGCCGGTGAGCGATAACGGGTTCGGAAGTGCGACGCGCACTCTGTGGGAGCGGGCGCGCCCGCGAAGAATCCAACGCGGAGCCTGGCACCGGCCGCGCCGGTGTTCGCGGGCACGCCCGCTCCCACAGTGTGCGAGTCGTGCTCACGAACCCAAATTCCACGCATCCCCTAAGCCCCGCCCACAATGGTCGGGGCTTTTTCATGCTCCGATCATGACCACCCATCATAAGGAAAATGAGCATGTTGGAGATCCGCCCAGCCAGGTACATCGACGCCGAGGTCGCTTTCGATATCCGGCTACAGGCTATACGGCACCAGTGTATTACCGTCTACACGCCAGAACAGGTTCAAGCCTGGACACAGGTGCCGTTGACGGACCGTTACCGGGCCAGTGTCGAGCACCAGTACCACATTGGATGGTGGGGCGAAGTAGCGGTTGCCACGGGGTTTATTGATTTCCAGTCTGGTGAGCTGGGTGCTGTATTTGTGCTGCCTGGGTTCATGGGGCAGGGAATTGGCAAGTCCATGATCCATTACCTGGAGCGGCTGGCGCTTGAGGCCGGGCTTGCCGAAATACATCTGGACGCGACCCCGAATGCCACTGCGTTCTACCACCGGTGTGGCTACCTCGGGGAGGAAAGCGGCATCTATACCTCGCCTTCGGGGCTTAAACTGGCATGCACACCCATGCGCAAGCGATTGATCGGATGAAAAGGGCAGGGGAAGGCGAAACAGCGCCTAAGCACTCAGAGCCCGTTTCAACACTTCGTAGATTCTGGCGTCACCCGATTGAGCAACGTTGAAACGCAGAAAATCCCCCGCCGTCATCGACTGGCTAAAGGCATTTCCGGGTGCCAGCACCACACCTTCCGGCAAACACGCCTTGGCCAGTGTTGCGGCATCCTTGCCGTGAGGCAACTGGCACCAGGCATACATGCCAGCCTGGGGGATGATCCAGGGCTGGATACCTATGGCCTGAAGCCTCGCTACCGTTTTGTCCATTTGCTCGGCCAACCGAAGGCGAACACCCTCCATGTGTTTTCGGTACCCGCTATCAGTAATCGCGTGATGGATGATGTCTGCGGCCAGGCGCCCACCGCCGAATGTGGTCGCAATCTTGAGGTCGACCAGGCTTTCGATCCATTCCCCGCGAGCAGCGATGTAGCCGCATCGGATCGACGCTGAGATGGTTTTGGAGAAGCTGCCTATCTGGATGACACGAGCAAGGCCATCGAAAGCCGACAGCCGTGGCGCGGGCGTATGCTCGAAGTCGCCGAAAATGTCGTCCTCGACAATCACCAGGCTGGAGGTGTCAGCCAGCTTCAGCAACTTGTGCGCCGTGACCGGTGAGAGGGTGGCCCCGGTCGGGTTGTGGATGCCGGAATTTGTGATGTACAACCGCGGCGAGTGCGCGAGCAGGGCAGCGCCGAACGCATCAATGTCCGGGCCCGTCGGCGTGTAAGGTACGCCGACCACGTTCACCCTGTGTGCTTTGAGCAGCGCGTGAAAGTTGAAATAGCAGGGGTCGTCTACCAGTACTGTGTCGCCCGGTTCCAGCAGAAAACGGCAAATAAGGTCGATGGCGTGAGTGCCGGATTCCGTCAGCATGATCTGCTCCGGAGGGGCTTCGATGCCCATGCCTGCAAGGCGTCGCGACAAAAACTGCCTGAGCGGAGCGTACCCAAGCGGTGAAGCGTACTCTGTCAGTTTTGATGCGTCAGACCGGGCAACGGATCTAAGCGCCTTACGCATGCCGGCTTCGTACATCCAGGAAGGCGGTAGCCACCCGCACCCGGGTTTCATCGCATCGATGGAGGTTTCAAGCGACTGTCGCGAGATCCACAGCGGGTCGACCACTCGATCAAACCTGGGGCCAAGTTCGGTCAGTGCCAAGGGCGCCACTGGCCCCGCCACGTAAAAGCCGGAGCCAGGGCGAGCGCTAAGTACGCCCTCAGCCATTAACCGCTCATAGGCCTCAAGGACGGTAGAGACCGAGACCTGCATGGCTTGGGCCATGGCCCGCACGGAGGGGATTCTTGTGCCGGGTGTGTAGGTTCGGGAGGCGATCCTGGACTGTATTTCGCCCATGACCGTTTGAATTCGCGTTCCGCTGCGTTTCATCGCGCCCTCAACTGTGCGGGTTTTATATACATAACAGTTCGGTTCAACTGTATTGGATTGTACATGGCCTTGATAAACCCGTCAGTGATGTACTGAACACTGAATTATCGAGGACTTACCGATGGAAAAAACAACAAGCGGGTGGATCAACGGCTTTGTAGGCGTCGCAATTTTTGCGGGCTCGTTGCCGGCAACCCGTGTGGCAGTGGCGGATTTCGAACCCACCTTTCTGACCTGTGCCAGGGCAACCATTGCCGCCTTGTTGGGTGCGCTCTTCTTGATCGTGTTGCGCCAGCCTCGGCCGAAACGGGGTGATTTGTGGTCATTGGCGATAACAGCGCTTGGCGTTGTGATCGGTTTTCCTCTGTTGACGGCACTGGCCTTGCAGCATGTCACCTCAGCTCATTCCATTGTTTTTGTCGGGCTCTTGCCCCTGTGTACCGCAGGCTTTGCGGTGCTGCGGGGTGGTGAGCGCCCTCAGCCGCTGTTCTGGTTATTCTCGATGATCGGTGCTGGCCTGGTCGCAGGTTATGCGTTGATGAATGGTGGTGACGGGGCGGTGGTGGGTGACCTGCTGATGATGGCTGCGGTCATTGTGTGCGGGTTGGGTTATGCGGAAGGGGCGCGCCTGTCGCGGACATTGGGTGGCTGGCAGGTGATCAGTTGGGCGTTGGTTGTGGCGTTGCCGTTCATGCTGCTGCTGACGGTCGCTAATTTTCCAGCGCCTGATGCCTTTGCCCAGGTAAGCGCGCCTGCGTGGTTCAGCTTTGGCTACGTTTCACTGTTCAGCATGCTGATCGGCTTTGTGTTCTGGTACCGGGGGCTGGTCCAGGGCGGGATTGCGGCTGTGGGCCAACTGCAACTTTTCCAGCCGTTCATGGGGCTTGGCCTGGCAGCGTTGCTGCTGCACGAGCATGTCAGCTGGATGATGCTTGTGGTCACGCTGGGGGCTGTCATCTGTGTGGCCGGGGCCAAGAAATACGCACGGTAAGTCGGCAGTGGCGGTAATCAGGCCCACCACTGCCAGCAAGCATTCAGAACCCTTCCAGCACAATCTTGCCGCGCGCTTTTCCACTTTCGATCATGGCGTGCGCGCGCTTGAGGTGCTCGGCATTGATGGTGCCGTAGTGCTCGCCGAGGGTTGTCTTGAGTACGCCATCATCGATCAGCCGGGACACACGGTCGAGCAGTTGGTGCTGCTTGATCATGTCCTCGGTCTTGTACAGCGAACGCGTGAACATCAGCTCCCAATGCAGTGACAGCGACTTGCGCTTGAGCGGCATTACATCCAGCTGTGCCGGGTCGTCGATCAGCGCCAGCTTGCCTTGCGGGCGGAGCACTTCCACGAGTTGCTCAAGGTAACTGTCGGTGTGCGTCAGGCTGATTACGTAGTCGACCGGGTTAAGCTTGAGTTCTTCCAGCTGCAACGGGATCGACGCGCTGTGATCGATGACATGATGAGCGCCCAGCGCCTCGACCCAGGCCCGGGTTTCGGGTCTTGATGCCGTGCCGATAACCGTCAGCTGGGTGAGCTTGCTGGCTAGCTGGACCAGGATCGAACCGACCCCTCCGGCGGCACCGACCACCAGCAGGCGCTGGCCTTTGCCACCGTTTTCTTCAATGCCCAGGCGGTCGAACAGCAGCTCCCAGGCGGTAATGGAGGTGAGCGGCAGGGCAGCGGCACTGGCGTTGTCCAGGCTGCGGGGCTTGTGCCCGACGATGCGCTCATCCACTACGTGCAGCTCGCTGTAGCTGCCTGGGCGGTCAATCGCCCCGGCGTAGTACACCTCATCGCCTGCCTGGAACAACGTGACTTCCGGCCCCACCTCGCGGACAACGCCGACTGCATCCCAACCCAGGATTTGTGGATGCTCGCCGCCGCGGCTTGCACGGATCTTGGTATCCACCGGGTTAACGGCAATGGCTCTGACTTCGACCAAGAGATCGCGGGGGCCGGGTTTTGGCGCGGGCAGTTGCGCGTCATACAGCGATTGCGGGTCGTGGATTGGCAAACCGGGCTGGGTGTAAACGACGGCCTTCATTGGCGCTACCTCCAAGGGATATGAAAAGTGAGAGCAGGCTATTCCTTTCGATTAACTCAAAAAATAGCCTGAATGCAGTAAGACTTTCTCGCCTGTGATGAAAGTGGTGTGGGGCTCAGGCCAATCCTGATCACTTGGCGTTATAGCGTGGCGCCAGCTGGTTGCTGGAGAGCTGGCCGAACAATGCCTGACGGCTGGCTTCGTAGTGGTCGAAGGCTTGCAGGTCATGTACCGACGGCAGGGAGATCAGCACGCCGTTGTCGAAGTCCTGCAGGGCACCGTCAACCAGGTCCTGGGCCGACATCACGATGGCGGGGTCGAGGTTTTCAAGCGGCAAACCGCCTGTCTGCCAAAGGTCGGTGGCGGTAGCCCCGGGCAGTACTGCCTGCACTTGAACGCCTTTGCCTGCCAGCTCCTTGGCAAGTGCTTGTGTAAATGCGGTGACATAGGCCTTGCTGCCGCCGTAGACACCGTTAAGCAGTTCCGGGGCCAGGCTGACAATCGACGAAATATTGATGACCGCGCCTTGCTTGCGAGACACAAAGCCAGGCACCGCGGCATAGGTGAGGCGGGTGAGGGCGGTAATGTTGAGGCTGATCATCTCGGCCATGCGCTCGACGTCGCTTTCCAGCAGGCCGGTATGGGTACCGATACCCGCGTTGTTCACCAGCAGGCTGATGCTGGCGTCTTCGCGCAGTTTGCGCTCGACCCTGGCCAGGTCGGCTGCATTGGCAAGGTCGGCCGGGAACACCTCCACGTTCTGCCGGGTTTCACTGGTAAGCCGGGCGGCCAATGCGTTAAGGCGTTCCCGGTTGCGTGCCACCAGCACAAGGTCATAGCCGCGGCGGGCCAGTTGCTCTGCGTAAATCGAACCGATGCCGGTGGAGGCGCCGGTGATGAGCGCGGTGCCTTTGAATTGCTGGGTCATGATGATGCTCCGTTGTTTGGGTGTGGAGCCATCATGCAGTATGTGGTTTTTGACCGAAATGACGCATATGATACGTTTTTAGGACATAGCGTAGAGGGCACCAGCATGCACAGGGTCGGCTACCTCATAACCGATGGTTTCCAGGTCATGTCCCTGGCAACGCAAACCGTGTTCGAGTTCGCCAATATCGTTGCAGGCGAGGCGATTTACCGGATCCAGAACTTTTCCGTCGGTGGCGGCACGGTGTGTTCTTCCCTGGGGATGCACATAGATACACTGCCGTTGGGTGCGCCGGGCCTGGCTGACACCTGGATGGTCACCGGCACGTTGACGCCAATGACACCGCCCAGCCAGGACGTGCTGGCCAGCGTACGTGGTTTTGTCGATGGCGCGCGACGCACCGCAGGCCTTTGTACCGGCTGCTTCGTGCTGGCGCAGGCCGGTGTGCTGGATGGCCGTCGCGCCACCACCCACTGGGCGTATGCCAACAAGCTGCGTGATTTACACCCGAAGATCGACGTCGAGGAAGACCGGATTTTCATTGTCGATGGGCCGATATGGACGTCCGCCGGCATGACCGCCGCCCTGGACATGGCGCTGGGCATGGTCGAAAAAGACCTGGGCACCGAGCTGGCCAGGTCGGTCGCACACAAGATGGTCATGCACCAACGCCGCTCTGGGGGGCAATCCCAGCACTCCGAACTGTTGGCGCTTTCGCCCAAGTCGGACCGTATCCAGCATGCACTGGATTACGCAAGCAGGCACCTCAGTCGACCATTGAGCGTGGAGGAGCTAGCCGACGTGGTGCACCTGAGCCCTCGCCAGTTCACACGGGTGTTCACCGCCGAGACAGGGCAGTCACCGGGCAAGGCTGTGGAGCGCCTGCGGCTGGAGGCTGCCCGATTGATGATCGAGCAGAGCCGGCACAGCCTGGATGTGGTGGCCAGGGAGACCGGGTTCAGGGACCGCCGGCACCTGCGGGAAGTGTTCCTGCGTGGGTTTGGTGTGCCACCGCAGTCCATACGCAGGGATGCACGGCAGCGATGATGCACGCAACTCAACGGGATGGGCGGGGTAGAGGTGATGCCAAGGCGATCCGTCGCCAAGGCTTGCAGGGGTCAACGGTTCTTGTCTGTCATGCCGCTGCCCTGGTCTTTATCGGCTTGTGAGTCATCATCCATGTTGCTGTGGCGGGCATTGTCTGATTTCTTGTCCGGGGAGTGGCCGCCTTTCGCACCTTGCTGATTGGCACCGCTCGCCCGCCCGGGATCCTGCCCCTGCTTGTCCTGCCAGGCCCCTTGGCCGCCTTTTTGATGCTCATCAGGTTTGCCGCCAGACATCTGGCCGCGTTGCTGACCGGTTTTGTCTTGTTCGTTACCCATGATCTTGCACCTCGCATGTTCACACAGAAAAAGCTGTGTTTACGTGTGAGGGCCAGCGGGTTGCGGTTACTCATACTACTTTCTCGCTGGCAGACGAGGTGCGCGAAAATACCCATCGCTCAATGAGTTGCGTCGTAAAAGCTTGCAGGCTGGCGCAGGGGTTTGCGCACTCAATGGATGATTCACCCACCGCGCGGGCAGCCCTTCGCGGCCCGCGATCGGTGCCCTGGGGCTAGCCGGCGTTCAATGGCTTGGCGTTGGCGGCTTTTCTAACGCTTACTGCGCCCCACAACAGCCCGATGGAGGCAGCAATGAGCGACCCGGTGAGGATGCCGAGCTTGGCTGCACCCAGTGAACCTGGGTCGGCAAAGGCGAGGTTGGCGATAAAGATCGACATGGTGAAGCCAATACCTGCCAGCAAGCCGATCAAGGTAATGCCACTCCAGGTCACACCCTTGGGCAGTGCACACCAACCCAGGCGCACCATTAGCCAGCTGACGGAGACGATGCCCAGAGGTTTGCCCAGGACAAGTGCCAGGCTGACAGCGAGCATCACGTGGTATGGCCCTTCGGAGGACAAGTCCACCCCGGAAAGCCCGACCCCGGCATTGGCCAGCGCGAACAACGGCATTATCACGAAGGCTACCCAAGGGTGCAGCGCACTCTGCACCCGCACCACAGGCGGTACCAGGTCACGCTGGGCAAGCCGCAGGCGTTTCAGCGGGTGGATCAGGTTGCTGCTGTCCTGCTCTGGCGTTGTTGCATTGCCGAGCAGATCGTTGGAAAAGCGTTTGATGGCGTCCACAGGGCGCTCACCCATGGGGGCTGAGCGCACGGGTGTCATGAGCCCGAGCACCACGCCGGCCAGGGTGGGGTGGGCGCCTGTCATCAGCACGCCGAGCCAGGTAATGGCGCCCGGAATCACGTACGCATAGGCCGAACCAACGCCGATCTTCTGCAACCCGACAACCAGCAGGATGCCAACGATGGCAACGCCAAAGCCTGTGTAGTCCAGGCCGCCGGAATAGAAGATGGCAATAATCAGCACCGCGATGATGTCGTCGATGATCGCCAGCGCCAGCAAGAAGATACGCACGTTGGACGGTATCGATTTGCCAAGCAGGGCGAGCACGCCGACGGCGAAGGCAATGTCGGTGGCCGTGGGGACAGCCCAGCCGTTCTGTTCTTGCGGTGCATGCGCGAACGCCAGGTAGATCAGCGCCGGTACAACCACGCCGCCCATGGCTGCTGCCATGGGCAAGGTAGCCTGGCGCAGGCTCGCCAGCGCGCCTTCGTGGATTTCTCGGCGGATCTCCATGCCGACCACCAGGAAGAAGATGGTCATCAGGCCATCATTGACCCAGAAGTGCAGGGATTGCGAAAAAACCATCGACCCTACACCGAACGTGAGCGGTGTGTGCCAGAGTGAATCGTAGCTATCAGCGAGTGAAGAGTTTGCCCAGGCGAGTGCAGCCAGGGCGGCGATGAGCAATACCACACCACTCACGGCCTCGACATGCAGGAAGCGCTCGAGCGTGGCGAACGCACGACGGGCAAGTTGCTGGGCAAGGGGGATTCGAATTTTTTGCATAGGCGCAAGTAACCCCGCAAGGCGGCCCGACCTGCGCTGTCATTTAACCTGCGTCACTGCGTTATGCAGCTAGCACCCGAGGGCAAGTCTATCACCCGAACGCAGTTTTGCGGTGAGAGTTTGTAATGCCGCTTTTGCACAGCGCAAGAGCAGGGTTGTGCGCAGGGCCGCCTAGTGAGGTTTGTGGTGTGCGCGGCGGCAGCGTTCGGAGCAGTAGCGTACGTGTTCCCAGCAGTTCGCCCACCGCTTGCGCCAGCTAAAAGGCAAACCGCACGTGGCGCAGACTTTGCCGGGTAGAAACGGCTTTTTCATGGGGTGGAATGTCCCAAACGCACAAGTTTGTGCATGTTTCAGTCGCCTCGATTGCTCCCGGCCAGCCCAAGCAGCCGCTGGCGCAGCTGTGGGTCGCGGGCCCGCGGGTCAAGCCAGATGGCGAAGAATGCGCGGGCGAAGGCGGGGTCGTTCACCTCGCTGCCAGGTTGGCCATCGACGTAGAAGCGGCAGCCTTTGCCAGGCAGGTAAAGGCCGCTGATGCGCATGCCGGGGCGCACATCCACAAAAGCTTCGCGCATGGCTTGAGCCCAACGATTCAGGGTATCCGTCGCCAGTGGGCGATCAGCCAGGCGCTGCATTTCATCAAGGCTGGCCTGTACCAATGTGTCTCGGGACAGCGACCGGTGATAAATCAACTCAAGGGCGAAGGGCTCGTGCCAGTTCCACGCGGAACCACCGTGCCAAAGTTGTGCGGTATAGAGGTGCAAGCCAAACCAGGTGAATTCGCCGCTACCGGCCATGCGTGCTGGTGCCAGCGATTGCCGCCAGTCTGCGCATGCAGGCTGCGCCATTACCATCAGAATGGCCAAGGTGTACAGGCTGAGCGCCGAGCTTCTGCTTGCCATGTGTGTGCCACCGGAAAACAAAATGCTGTACAAATATAGTTTGCTGTACAAATTTTGCGCAAGTGAAGCTTATGTCGAGTCTTGGCAGGGATGTCGGGCTAGAAATACCGGGGCTGGCACTGGCCCCGGCCCACGGGCTCAGAGCAGGATATAGTCGCTGAACTGGCGGACACCCGCATGCTCGCCTTCGACCAGATGCACATAGCGCCCTGCCACCAGGTCTACCGGCAGGCAATCGTCGACATCGAGCACGGCGTCGGTGTGCGGCTTCAGCCAACCTGCCGCCATGCGTTGTTTGCCCAGGCGCTTGGCCTCGGCCTTGTCGACAGCCGCCACCAGCAGGTACCGATGCGCTTCACCGAACACCTGACGCTCATAACCGCCCAGGTTCAGGAAAAACAAGCGCATGGCGCCGGGGCCGGGGGCCACCTGGCTCAGTTCGACACGGTAGCCATCGACCCCGGCCACTTCCAGCCAGGAATCGA
This sequence comes from Pseudomonas sp. NPDC089547, assembly GCF_050280665.1. Taxonomy (NCBI): domain Bacteria; kingdom Pseudomonadati; phylum Pseudomonadota; class Gammaproteobacteria; order Pseudomonadales; family Pseudomonadaceae; genus Pseudomonas; species Pseudomonas sp. NPDC089547. Next base: position 23,977 of record NZ_JBNNVS010000021.1, read on the forward strand.
TGTGCAAGCCTTGGGCGCTGCCGAACCAGGCTTCGCGTAACTGGGGGTGGAGCTGTTCCAGGCTGTCGGCCTGGGCGAAGACCACATCGTGGACTTCGATGCGGGCTCGAGGGTGGCGACCGCCGAGCATGACGATGTAGAGCATGATGAATCCTTGACCAGCAGCCCCAAAAGCACTGTGAGTGCAAATAGTACCAGCATGAGGGTCGCCAGGCGCCAACCGCGGTCATAGCAGCCAGGGAAAGACAGCGCCAGGCAGGCCGGGGTCCTTCAGGATCGCTGCACTGCTGGCGATGTCCGGGGCCAGCCAACGGTCCTGGGAATAGGCCGGGACCCGTTCTCGCAACAAGCGCCAGGCAACCCGGGTACCCGCGCCAAAGCGCTGCTCCTTGAGAAACTCGAATGCCTGGGCCGCCAACAGGTATTCGATGGCAAGGATCTGCGTACAGTTCTCCAGCGCCCGGTGCAGCTTCAACCCGGCATTGGTGCCCATGCTCAGGTGATCCTCCTGCATACCGGAGGTGACGTAGTTGTCGATGACTGCCGGCTGCGCCAGCTGACGGTTTTCTGCACACAGTGAAGCGGCGACGTACTGGACAATCATCATGCCCGAGTTCACACCCGGTTGGCTGACCAGGAAGGCCGGCAAACCGCTGACCAACGGGTTGATCAGGCGATCGAGCCGGCGCTCGGCAATCGCCCCGATCTCGGCCACCGCGATTGCCAGCAGGTCCGCCGCCATGGCCACCGACTGGCCGTGCGGATTCGCCTGGGAAACCACCCGATATGACTCAGGTGTACCCAGCAGCATCGGGTTGTCGGTCGTGGAGTTGAGTTCGGTTTCGATCTGTCGCGCAGCGTGATCCAGTTGATCGCGCGCGGCGCCATGAACCTGCGGAATCGAGCGAATACTCAAGGCGTCCTGGGTGCGGATACCCTGGCTATTGGCAATGACTTCGCTGCCGTCGAGCAGGCGACGCAAGTTACTGCCTACGCGTTGCATGCCGGGGTGCGGTTTCATCGCGATGATTTCAGGGTCGAAGGCATCGAGTTGACCGCGCAGGGCTTCGAAGCTCATGGCGCCGATAACGTCTGCCCATTGGCACAAACGCGTCGCGTCGTCCAGCGACAGGCAGCTCAGACCGGTCATGCAAGGGGTACCGTTGACCAGGCACAGGCCATCCTTTGCGCCCAGTTTGACCGGCGCCAGGCCGATCTCGGCCAAGGCCTGCTGCGCCGGCACGATCTGGCCGCGGTAGCTGACCTGGCCGACACCCAGCAAGCTGATGCTGATATGTGCCATGTGGGTCAGATACCCCACCGACCCCTGTTTCGGTACCTGCGGAGTGATGTGCTGGTTGAGCAGGCTCAGCAGCGCCGCGACCACCTTGCGCTGAAGGCCGGAGCGGCCCTGGCTGAAGTTGATGATCGCCGCGCACATTATTGCCCGGGTCTGTTCGTCAGACAGCGCAGGGCCTACGCCACAGGCATGGCTGAGCAGGGTGTTATGCGACAGCTGGCTGAGTTGTTCGTCCTGCAAAGAGACATTGCACAAGGCACCAAGCCCGGTGTTGACGCCGTAGGCGCGTTCACCGCTGGAAACGATGCGCTGGACAATCGCCTGGGCGTTCTCGATACGCGCCCAGGCCGACGGGGCCAGCTCAAGCTTCGCCCCGTGCCGGGCCACTGCCACCACGTCCTGCCAGCGTACTGGCGCCTCGGCGATGATGATCTTTTCGGCAAGTGACATACACGTGGTTCCTTATAGCGAAGCTACACGGCGCTGCACGAAACGATCTACGTATTCGTCCGCAGGCTGGTAGAGGATTTCCTTCGGTGTGCCGACCTGGATCAGGCGGCCGTCCTTGAGAATGGCAATCCGGTTGCCGATGCGCACCGCTTCGTCCAGGTCGTGAGTGATGAAGACAATGGTCTTGTGCAGGGTCTTTTGCAGCTCCAGCAACTGGTCCTGCATTTCGGCGCGAATGAGCGGGTCGAGCGCACTGAAGGCCTCGTCCATCAGGATGATGTCGGTGTCGGCGGCCAAGGCCCGGGCGAGGCCGACACGCTGACGCATGCCGCCTGATAACTGGTGCGGGTAGGATTTTTCGTAACCCTTGAGGCCCACGGTGTTGATCCAGTGCAGGGCACGCTCGGCGCACATGGCCTTGCTCTCGCCACGGACTTTCAGGCCGTAGGCAACGTTGTCCAGCACGGTGCGGTGTGGCAACAGACCAAAGCTCTGGAACACCATGCTGATCTTGTGGCGGCGAAATTCGCGCAGGGCTTGCATGTCGTATTGCAGAATGTCCTCGCCATCCACCAGAATCTCACCGCTGGTTGGGTCGATCAGGCGGTTGAAGTGACGCACCAAGGTCGACTTGCCCGAGCCCGACAGCCCCATGATCACAAAGATTTCACCGCTGCCGATGGTCAACGACAGGTCGTTGACCCCGACCACGCAGCCAGTTTGGGCCAGGACCTGATCTTTGCTTTTGTTCTGGCGGATCAGTTTCAGGGCTTCTTCGGCGCGAGCACCGAATATCTTGAACACATGTTTGACTTCGATCTTGTTCATCGCTTGCTTGGCGCTCACTTGCCCACCCCATGCCGTGGCCGGCCATAGGCCTGGGTAATGCGGTCGATCACAACCGCCAGAATCACAATGGCCAGGCCCGCTTCAAGGCCGCGGCCCACGTTCAGGGTCTGGATGCCGACCAGCACGTCTTCACCCAGGCCACGGGCACCGATCATCGATGCAATGACCACCATCGACAGCGCCATCATGGTGGTCTGGTTGATACCGGCCATGATGCTCGGCAACGCCAGCGGCAGCTGCACGCCGAACAGTTGTTGCATGCGATTGGCACCGAATGCATTGATCGCCTCCATGACTTCGCCATCCACCTGGCGGATGCCCAGGTCGGTAAGGCGGATCAGCGGCGGGGCGGCGTAGATGACGGTGGCAAAGATCGCCGGCACCTTGCCCAGGCCGAACAGCATCAGTACCGGGATCAGGTACACGAAGCTGGGCATGGTTTGCATTATGTCGAGCAGCGGCATCAACACCGCCCGCAGGCGATCGTTGCGCGCCGACAGGATACCCAGCGGAATGCCCACCAACACCGATATCAGCGTTGCTACCAGCATCAGCGCCAGGGTCTGCATCAGCTTGTCCCAGAGCCCGACCGCACCGACCAGAAACAGCAAGCCGACGATCACGGCGGTGGGCACAACCCTGCGCGTGGCGTGCCAGGCAATACCCGCGACAATGGCCAGCATCAGCCACCAGGGTGTTGCGCGCAGCAGGCCTTCGAGGTTGACAATGGCCCACAGCAGGGTGTCGGAGATGTGCCGGAACACATCACCGTAGTTGGTGACCAGCGCATCGACCCAGCCATTGACCCAGTCGGCAATGGAAAACGTGAAGTTTTTGGGAAACATGGAATTCTCTCAAGCAAGTGCATGAAGCGGACTGCTGCATGGCGTGCCCGACAGGCGCCGGACCCGCTCACACCCTCAGAGTGCCGCGTCTACCTTTTTGGCTGCGTCTTCGCTGACCCAGCTGTGCCAGACTTCGGGGTGTTCCTTGAGGAACAGCTTGGCCAACTCAGGCGATTCGATACGCTCCTTGCTCATGCGCCCGAGGTTCTGGTTCAGCAGGTCGATCGGCAGGTTGACCTTTTCCAGCACCGCCACCAGCTCCGGCGCCTGCTCGTGGAAGGCCTTCGACACACCCACCTGAATGGTCACCGATTTATCCACGCCTGGTTCGTCCAGCTTGACCAGGTCGGCCTGGCCCATCAGCGGCGTCGGCGACCAGTAGTAGAACAGGATCGGCTCGCCACGCCTGTAGCTCGACAGTACGGCGGCATCCAGTGCCGGGCCGGTGCCCGGGCGGAAGTTGGTATAGGTGCTTTCCAGGCCGTAGCGCTTGAGCATCTCGCTATTGTCCAGCTCGCAGGTCCAGCCGGCCGGGCAATTGTAGAAGCGCCCTTTGTCTGGTTCTTCAGGGTCCTTGAATACCTGGGCGTATTGCCCCAGGTCGGCGATGGCCTTGAGGTTCGGTGCCTTGGCTTCGAGTTTGCGCTTGGCATCGCCTTCGATCACATAACGCGGCACATACCAACCTTCGGCCGCACCAACGACTGGCGAACCGATGCCAACGACCTTGCCGGCAGCCGCAGCCTTGTTCCAGACCTCGCTGCGCCCCACCCACTCCTCGGCAAACACCTGAATGTCGTTGCTGCTCAGTGCGTTTTCCATGGAGATGGAGTTACCTGGCAGGCTGTCGGTTTCGCAGCCATAGCCATTTTTCAGCACGAACTGCATCACGTCAGTGAGCAGCATCCCGCTTTCCCAGTTCAAACCGGCGAACTTCACCGGTTTGCCCGACTCGCACCACCCGGCGGCCTGGCTGGCACCAGCGGATGCCAGCAGCCCGAAAGAAAGCGTTGTGGCAAGTAGAGCTTTTGTAATTGTCATTGTGACGCTCCCGAACAAGAACCTGTGCACGGGAGAAATATTTCACAACCTCAAAAAAGGCAGAAATAATAAGTCCTGATGCATCACAACGGAAAAACCTATGAAGTTCACCCTGCGGCAATTGCGCTATGCCCTCGCAGCGGCCAAGCACGGAAACCTGACGACGGCCGCCATGGAGCTTCATGTTTCGCAACCCTCCATCTCGGCGGCCATTACGGAGCTTGAGGAAGTGCTGGGTCAGTCCATCTTCATACGCCAACGGGGCCTCGGCATATCGCTGACTCCATTCGGTCGAACCGTCATGGTCCAGGCACGTCGTGTACTGGCAGAGGCTCAGACCTTTGCCGAGATCAATGCCACTGCCGGCGAGTGTGTCGGAGAATTGGTGGTCGGCTGCTTTGAAGACCTGGCGCCCTATTGCCTGCCGCAAATCGTGCGACGGATGCAGGAGTCCTGCCCAAGGGTCACGGTCGACATGCGCGATGGCAGCTTCGATTTTGTTGGCAAGCGGCTGAGTGAAGGGGCGATCGAGTTGGCGATCACCTACGACCTGGGTTTGCCACCGAACACGCAAACCATTCCGCTGTGCCAACTGACCGCTCAGGTACTGCTGGCGGCGGATCACCCGCTGGCCAATGAACCGCGTGTCAGTCTCAAGGCACTGGCCGACTACACCTTGGTCGTTACCGATCAGGCGCAAAGCTGGCAGCATGTGCTGGATCTGTTCAGTTTTTACGACCTTTCACCCTCTGTGGTGCACCGGGTTCGCACTTTCGAGTTACAGCGCAGCCTCGTCGCCAATGGCTTTGGCGTGGCGCTGATCTACACCCGACCGTTTGGTGATCGTAGTTACGATGGTCAAGCGCTGGTCTGTCGGCCGACCCAGGAGAAATTGCCAACGCATAGCATTGTACTGGCGCACGATCAGCGCTATCCGCTGACGCCTTCGGCTGAGGCGTTCAAGGAGCTTGCGGTGGCATGGTTTGCGGAACGGCCTTCGTTTGCATCTGAATGAATAACGGGTGGGGCTATGGCAAATAAGGGGCGCAGCTCAAACCTTGGACTCGCCCCATTCGCTACGCGTCGCTGCAATCAGCGAATCCCAATCATCAGGAGGGTTGCCCCGGCCCAGCATCTTCTCGAAAACGGCGTAGGGGTCGGATTTGCTGCCCGCGGAGCGCAAGGTATGTTCGTCGTTGACCCATGCATAGACGATGACCCTGGATCTGGAGTCGTAGCGAAAGAACAGGCGAAAGCGCCTGCCGATTTTCGCTCGCCGCCAATGGCGGTAGGCGGTTCCCAGCGTATTGCCTTGGCGGAACTCATCACGGGCCGGGTCGGCTGGTACAGCCTCCATTATCAGATGGCTCAGGGCCCGGAATAGTTTGACGTTGGCGTTGCTTTCAAATCCCTGCGGGTCGTTCAACTCGGCCCGGGTGGCGGCTTCCTGCAGTTTACGTAGCTGTAAGGTCACACCTTCATGGAACAACAGTGTCCAGCCATGGCGCTGCGTCAAAGCGCGACCTCACCGTCAATGTCTTCGTCCAGGTTTACAGAATGGCTCGCGTTGGCAAGCATGGCCTGCGCCAGGCCGTCGGGTAATGTAGTGATGTTACGTCCCCTGCGGATGTCAGCCTCGAGCAAACCCAGGAACGCGCCGATGGCAGGGTCTTCGTGATCAGCCTCTACCCGGCTGACCACGACTTCACTCCCGCGGACGTCGAACGCGACCTTGGCGCCGGTATTCAGGCCCAACAGTTGGCGAACGGCCTTAGGTAGCGTGACCTGGCCCTTGGAGGTTAGCGTGGCGATTTCGTGGATGGCAGGCATGATCGTTCTCCCGTGCTTTGGCAAGATGGTAAGGAATAATCCTTACTCGGTCAATCTCGGGTTTTTTTTCACCACGCGATCGAGAATGGCGATTTCTGACAACTTTCAAAGTCAGCCTAGGCAGCTTGCACTCTACCTACCAGGTAGTCCGATGCAGCAACCTTGCAGTACTCACAGTCATACGCTTTAACCGCCTACGGAAAACGCTGCCATGTCCATCGAGATCGAACAAACGCAAGCCGGTGAAGCGCGCCGCACAGGCAGGGAACGTGACCAGGCCGGAACCTGCCAATGGACATGATCTGGCAAACCATCCAGGCCGAATTCGCCGATATCGGCGATGAACGCGAGATCGTGCGAATACTGGTCCGCCTGGTGATGGCTGCCGTACTGGGCGCGGTGCTGGGTTTCGAGCGCGAGCACAAGGGCAAATCCGCCGGGGTGCGCACGCACATGCTGGTTTCGCTGGGGGCAGCGCTGTTCGTGCTGGCACCGAGCATGGCAGGTGCCGATGCGCAGGCGCTCAGCCGGGTGATTCAGGGCATCGTTGCCGGTATCGGCTTTCTGGGTGCGGGCACCATACTCAAAGGCAATGGCCAGGACACCAGCCATGTCAAAGGCCTCACCACAGCCGCAGGGCTATGGATGACGGCGGCCATCGGTACGGCGGCGGGGATGGGGCGCGAAGCCACGGCGCTGGTGAGCACGGTGCTGGCACTGTTGGTGCTGGGCACCATGCCCTTGCTGGTGGACAAGGTCGAAGGGCAAGACGAAGAGAAACAGAAGGAGGAGGAGGGCAGGAAGCACTGAGGGGCGTGGGTCGCCCCCCGGTCAGCCTGTCGGCACTGGTCAGACCGACGTTGAGCCATTCAGGCGCTCGATCGCGTCAATCAGGTCGTCATAACCCACGGGCTTGTTCAAGTGGCGGTCAAAGCCGGACTGTCGAGACTTGTATTGGTCAGCGCTTGCCCCGTAGCCAGTCAAGGCGATGGCAGGGATGTAGCGCAGATGTTCCAGCCCACGCAGCGCCCGGATCAGTGCATGGCCATCCATGCCAGGCATGCCGATGTCGGAAATGATCACGTCGTAACGCGCATCTGCCGCCGATTGCAGCGCCAGTTTCGGGTCGCTGTAGGCGTCCACGTCGGCATCCTCCATCAACAGTAACTGTTCCATCACTTCCAGCACATCGAGCGAGTCGTCCACCAACAGTATGCGAACCCCTTTCAGCCGGCCTTCTGATGGCAGCGCTTCGCCCTGAACCTGGGGTTGCTGGGTGTACACGCACAACGGCAATGTGATGATGAACGTACAACCCAGGCCTATTCCGGGAGACGTCACGCTGACCGCTCCGCCATGGGCTTCTACCAGTTGCCGGACCAGGGAAAGGCCAATACCCAGCCCCTCACGGCCATGCCCGGTTGGTGCAGCCTGGTTGAACAGCTCGAAAATATCTTCCAGGGAGTTTTCGGCGAGGCCTATGCCCTGATCGATGACTTCAAGTCGTGCCTGCTCATCCTGGCGAGCAAGTTTCAACTGGATTTCGCCATCGGCAGGGCTGAACTTCAGTGCGTTGTTCAACAGGTTCCAGATAATCTGCTCGACACGCGTGCTGTCGGCCTCCACATAAACCGGCATGCCATCGGCCGGCAGCGTCAGCCGAACACTGCGGCCGCGCTGCTCATTGCAGGCTACAGCACAGATACCTTGCAGCATGGCAGACAAGTCGACAGGCTGGGTCTTGAGCTTGAGCTTGCCCGTGCGGATGCGCGCTACATCAAGCAAGTCATCGATGATCCGCGCCTGGCTGGTGACCGCTTCGCGGATGACGTTGACTGCCTTGCTCGCCATGCCGGTGCTGGTGACCGACGGGATGCGTCGCAAGATATCGGCATTGAGCTGGATCAGGTTAAGCGGGTGCTTGAGTTCGTGCGACATCACCGCGAAGAACTCGTCCTTCATATGGCTGGAGCTCTGTGACTCGGCCAGGCGCTTGCTTTGTTCGTCCTGCAGGCGCTTTTGGCCGGTCAGGTCACGGGCGATCTTCACGTAACCGCGCAAACTGCTGCCCTTGAGGCGGGAGACTTCGCCACTGCAATAGAACCGGCTACCGTCCTTGCGCACATGCCAGCGCTCGTCCTGGCCGCGGCCATGCAGGCGAGCGGCGCGCAGTTCACGTTCCGGTTGGCCCTCTTCGCGGTCCTGCTCGGTGAAGATCAGCGCATAGTGCTGGCCCAGCACTTCATCCTTGGCGTAGCCGAATATCAGCGCAGCGCCAGTGTTCCAGTCGATGATCAGGCCTTGTTCGTCAAGCAGGATGATGGCGAAGTCATGGGTGCTCTCCGCGACCAGGCGCATACGCTCCTCACCCTGGCGTAGGCGCTCTTCGGCTGCGCGGCTTTTGGTGATGTCGATGAACGTGAGCACGGTGCCATCGACATTCTGCTCGCTGGCCCGATATGGCAGCAGGCGCGCCAGGTACCAATGCTGGTCCTGGCCGATGACTTCGCGCTCGAGCGTGGTTTCGCGCTCGATCACCGCGCGCGCATCGTCCGCCAGCCCCGGATATTCCAGGCGGTGGGTGATGTCGAGCAGCGAGCGGCCGGTGTCGACCGGCAGTATGCTGAAAATGGCGGTGGCCCCGGGGGTGAACCAGCGAATGTGCAACTGGCGGTCGACGAAAACGGTGGCGATCTGGGTGGAGGCGATCAGGTTGCTCAGGTAGTCGTTGATCTTGTCGGTTTCATCGACCTTGGTCTTGAGCTCGTAGTTGACCGTAAGCAATTCTTCGTTGATGGATTGCAGCTCTTCCTTGCTGGTTTCCAGCTCCTCGCTGGCCAGGCGCAGCTCCTCGTTGATCGCCTGCATTTCTTCGTTCGAGGCCATCAGCTCCTGGCTGGAGATATCCGACTGCTCGATGGTTTCCTGCAATTGCTGGCGGGTACGCTGCAGTTCGCGCTCCAAGGTAGTCAAGACCATGCCTTCGGTTTGCTGGATGGCAGGCGGGCTATGGGGATCAGCTTCGCGAACCAGGAAAACCACCAGCAGGCATTCGCTGCCACTGGGTTCGTCCTGGTGGGGCTGCACCTGTATCTGGATTTCGACGCGCTGATCGTCGACCGTGGTGATCACGGCGCCCGAGCTGACCGGCTGGCCGGTGTTCTGGGCCTGCAACAAGGTACTGCGCAGGGCAGGGCGCAGCGGCGCGAGTACCAAGTTCAGCAGGCTGGGGCTGACTTCGCCACCGGCGTGGCGCAGGAAGCGGCCGACGCCATCGCTCATGTGCAAGATGTTGCCATCAGCATCGACGATCAGGCTGGGCGGTGTGCGCCTGGACAAAGCACGGTGATGGATTTCTGCGTAGGACAGCTTGCGCAGGGGCTTGGGTTTGGCGCGAACAGCTTGCGTGTCGGGCGTCTGAAGCCGCCCGGGGCGGCGCGCCGGCTCCACCTCCCTGGCGCGGAAGATGCGATGGCGCTTGTCCACGGCAATAAACAGGTCGGTAGCCACGTCCGCCGATTCCGAACTGCCCAGGAACAAGTAACCCCCTTTGCGCAGGGCAAAGTGGAACAGGCGCAATATTTCCCGTTGCACTTCCCGGTCCAGGTAGATGAGCAGGTTACGGCATACCACCAGGTCCAGCTGAGAGAACGGTGGATCCGACAGCAGGTTGTGCCGGGCGAACAGGACTTTTTCGCGAATGTCCTTGCGTACCCTGTAATGCTGGTCCTCCTTGATGAAGAACTGACGCAACCTGGCCGTGGGTACATCGGTGGCGATGGCATCGGGATAAACGCCAAGCCGGCCGACATTGATGGCGCGCTCGTCGAGGTCGGTGGCGAACACCTGGACTTTGGCACTGCGCTGCTCCATTGCCAATTGTTCAGTCGCCATCATCGCCAGGCTGTAAGCTTCCTCTCCGGACGAGCAACCGGCCGACCAGATGCGTATTTCCCGTTGTTGATCCTCGCTGTCGTCAATGGCCAGCCCCGGCATGACCTGTTGTTGCAACGCTTCGAAAGCGTCCCGGTCGCGGAAGAAGTTGGTGACCCCGATCAGCATGTCAGCCAGCAATGCACGGCATTCCTCAGGGTGCCGCTCAAGGTATTCGCGGTAACCGGCCAGGTCAGTCTGTGCGGTGACATGCAGGCGCCGTTCAAGCCGGCGCAGCACGGTTGCGCGCTTGTAGTGCTGGAAGTCGTGACCGGTACTGGCATGAAGGCGGGCGAGGATGTCGTCGAGCAGTGGGTCGCAGCGGGCTGGGTCGCCTGAGCGTTCGCCCAGGGGTGGCGGCAGGCTGTCATCTTCTATTTGCGGCAGTTTCACCTCTTGTGCCGAACGCCACAGCTGCACCAGTTTGCCCGGAATCTGGGCCACCGGTAGCACCAGGTCCACCATGCCGGTGGCCATGGCAGCCTTGGGCATATCGGGGTACTGGGCGTCATCGGGCGACTGCACCAGGGTCACGCCACCTTGTTCCTTGATGCGCGACAGGCCCACCGCGCCATCGCTGCCGCTGCCCGAAAGGATCACGCAGAACGCATGGTCCTTGTGCACGTCCGCCAGGTCGCGGAAAAACAGGTCAATGGCGACGTGGTCGCCGCGGCTGCGCCTGGCCGGGCTGACCCGCAGGTAGCCGTCATTGGTGGACAGGCGGTTGGCCGGCGAAATCACATACACATGGTCACGCTCGATCGGTACCGGCTCGCTCACCTGGCACACCGGCATGCGCGTGACGCGCTGGATCAGGCGGTCGGCCTGGCTCTGGTGGTCCGGTGACAAGTGCAGCACCACCACGAAGGCCATGCCGGCATCCGCAGGGGCGTGCTGGAAAAACGCCTGCACGGCCTCCAGCCCGCCGGCCGATGCACCGATGCCCACCACCGGGAAGTCCAGGTGGCTGGGGCTGAGCGCAGGGTTGTGCGGCGAGGCGAGCGAGGTCTTGCTGGACGATTTCATTGGCACGAGCCTTGTGCGAACCGGGAGTGAGCTTTGGCACCGATTATAGGCCCGACACCCTTCAGCCGACGAGCGGGGTTCACGTTAGGACAGCCCTCGCTGGCCAAAGTGCCGCTATTTGTCCCGCTGGCCTGAAGGCTTGCCCGGGATATCCGGATAAACCTTCGCGGCGCCGCGTAGTCAGTTTCAGTAAGGGCCTGGATATCCCCGGGCCAGGGAGGTGGCTGATGAAACTCTTCTGCCTGCTGCGTGGCTGCCAATGGCGCAGCCTGCTGGTGTGTGACGTCGCCGGGCTTCACTGCCAGTGTTGCGAACGCTGTGGCGCGCTGCGCTACAGCCAGCCCGGCCAACCCATCAATGCGTAGGAGCGGACCATGGCCCGGTCAATCTGGAAAGGCGCGATCAGCTTCGGCTTGGTGCACATCCCCGTCTCGCTGAATACCGCCGTACGCAGCGAGCGCGTGGATTTTGACTGGCTGGACAAACGCAGCATGGAGCCGGTTGGCTACAAGCGGGTGAACAAGGTCACCGGCAAGGACATCGACAAGGAGCACGTCGTCAAAGGCGTGGAGTACGAGAAGGGCCGTTACGTGGTGATCAGCGAGGAAGAAATCCGCAAGGCCAGGCCCGAGTCTACCCAGACCATCGATATTTTTTCGTTCGTCGACGCTGGCGACATTCCGCTGCAGCAGTTTGACACCCCCTACTACCTGAGCCCCGACCGTCGTGGCGGCAAGGTCTATGCCTTGCTGCGCGAGACCCTGCACAGCACCGGCAAGGTGGCCCTGGCCACCGTGGTGCTGCACACCCGCCAGCACCTGGCCCTGCTATGCCCGCTGGAAGATGCCTTGGTGTTGATCACCCTGCGCTGGCCAGAAGAGGTGCGCGGGCTGGATACGCTGGAACTGGACAAGAGCGTGACCGACAGCAAGGTCGACAAGCGTGAACTGGAGATGGCCCGGCGCCTGGTGGAGGACATGAGCGGACAATGGACGCCCGATGACTACCATGATGCGTTTCGCCAGACCATCCTCGACCTGGTGGAGGAGAAAGCCAGCAAAGGCAAGATCGAGACCGTGGACAAAGGCGAGGGCGCGACCGCTGAGAAGGGCGCCGACATCATCGACCTTACCGAGTTGCTCAAGCGTAGCCTCGGGGGCAAGGCCAAGGCGAAAAAGCCGGTGGCCAAACGACCGCGCAAGGCTTCATGAGTTACCCAAGCTCCCCCTCAAGCCCCTTGAGATAGTCACCGAAGCCGTGGCGCGCGCGGCTGTCCACCCGGCTGCTGGTGGCCACGCTGTGCGCCGCGGTCCAGACGATCTGTGCGCCGCTGGCTTCGAGGGCCAGCACCAGTTGCACATCTTCGTGCGCCGGCACGGGCTGGAACCCGCCGACACGCTCGTAAGCCTTTGCGCATACCCCGAGGTTGGCGCCATGGATATGCCGGTGCCCATCCCTGGGCTGGTAGCGGCTGCGGTACAACTGGCGCAATGCGGCGTTTTGCCAAGGCTGCCAGCGCTCGATGTGCACAGTGCCGCAGACCGCGTCGGCGTGCCATTGCAGCTGCGACACCAGCCAGTGCCCAGGCACGCGGCTGTCGGCGTCGGTGAAGGCCAGCCACTGGGCGCCGCGCTCGATCATCCACGCCGCACCCAGGCGCCGGGCGATACCCACGTTACCGGCCTCCAGCTCCAGGGTATGCACGCCATGGCGGCGGGCAATGCGCGCGCTGGCGTCGACACAGCGATCCAGCACCACCAGTACCTCGACTGCCAGGCCCACCGCCTCGGCTTGTGCCACGGCCTGCTTGACGGCGGCCAGGCAGTGCCCAAGCCGACGGGCTTCGTTGTGGGCGGGGATGATGACGGCGATCATGGGCAGGTCTCGTCAAGGTCAACGACGCTGGGCTGACATGACCAGTATTCGAGTAGAAAGTCCGCCTCTTCGTGGCGCAGCACGGGGTAGAGTGGCAGATGCCGGGCCAGCAGGGCATGCACTTCGCGGCCATCCTGGGGGCAACCGGCAATGGGATGGCGCCAGTGGCAGGCCAACAGACCACCGTCATACGCCAGGCTGGCCACCGACTGCTCGATGACCTGTAGCCAGTCGGTGGGGTCCAGGTAATAACCGATTTCGCTGAGCACGATCAGGTCGAACTGACCGCCCGGCCAGTCGCCCGGCAGGTGGCCCTGTTCGACATGGGCGTGGCTCACGCCCGCAAGCCGCTGACGGGCCAGGGCCACGGCCGTTGCGTCGATGTCCTGGCACAACAGGCTGGCGCAGCGCTCGGCCAGCAACACGCTCAGCTCGCCGTTGGCGCAGGCGGGTTCGAATACGCGCTCATAGCATTGCCGCGGCAGGCTGGCCAGTGTCAGCTCGCGCTTGCGCCGTTCGTACCAACGGGTACGAAAGGCCCAGGGGTCATCGTTGCCGGCATACAAGTCGGCGAAATACTGTGCGCCCAGGCTCATGTTGCCTCCGTTGACAGGAAAATCAGCTCGAACGGTTGCAACAGGCAAGCCTGCAACTGTTCTGGAACTACCGGCGGACGATCACCATCGGGCTGCAACTGGCTGGCATGAGCGGCGAGGGCTTGGCGCTTGAGCGCCAGCTGCGCATCACTGAGTTGCAGGCGGTGGGCGCGGGGCCAGGGCAGACGCTGGTCGTCGGGGCTAGCCCAGTGCCAGGCCCAGACCGGGATCTCCCCCAGTTGTGCCCGGCAGGCCTGTGCTGCCTGGGCACAGGCGCGACCTGCTGCCTCGTGGTCGCAATGGCCGTCGCCGCGCCATGTGGTCAGCAGCAGGTCGCCAGGTTTGAGCAAGTGGTTGAGGTGGTTGACCAGGAAGGCTTCGTCATGGGGCAGCGCGCCGTCCTTGAGGTTGAGTCGTCGCCAGTCGAGGCGGTTGAGGTCCAGGCCAAGCAGTTGCAAGGCATGGCGGCTTTCCAACGGGCGCTGATGACGCAGGCGGCGCTCGGGCCATTGCGAGGAATGCGGGTGGCTACCCTCGCCATTAGTTGCTGAAACAAGCAGCACGTCCTGTTCTCGCCCCTGGAAGCTGGCCAGCAGCCCGCCGGCCATGAGGATTTCGTCGTCCGGGTGCGGCGCCAGCAGGACCAGGCGCCTTCCGGGTGGGCACAACTGCTCGGGCAGCGTCCAGCTGGCGCGGGCCAGCTGAGCAGAATGCTGCCAGGCGCTCCATGGCGTCCCTTGCGCAGCCTGTATCAGGTTCTGGCTCATAATTGCCATGCTCCCGCCGGCATGCCGGCCAGTTGTCGGCCCAACTCGGCCAGGTCGCGTTCGGCGTGGCTCTGGCGCAGGTACACCGGCAGGTCGGCACTGAGCCGGGCAAAATGGCTGCTGCGACAGAACGGTGTGGCGCCCAGCGCCCGGCCGACATGCTGAATGACCTGCTCGGCTGCCTGCTCGACCTGGGCGCGGGTACGCCGCACTTCGAAGCTGGCGTCGACCTGAGGGTGGCGGTCGATCCACGTGGCGCATTGGTGAAGGGCAGCGCGGGCTCCGTACAAGGCAGCATCGACTGCGCCCAGGTGCGCATCGGCGTGCGGGTCGCGCCGGGGCTTGCGGCAGTTTTCGCGCAGGTAGTCTGCCAGGGCCTCGGCGGCGCCATACCAGCAAGCAGCGATGCCGGCGCCGCCGTGCCAGAAGCCCGGGCGCGAAAGGTACTGGCCGGGGCCACCGATGGCCAGCCCAGGCGAGTGATCGAATTCAATGGCGACTGTGACACTGCCAGCCATGCCAACTGCCTGCCAGTGATCGGCCTGAGTGCGTTGGCTGGGATGAGGCAATTCGATGGCCACCAGTTGGGGCTGGTCATTCTCCCAGGCGGTGAGCAGCGCACGGTTGATGTGCAACGCACCCGAACACCAGGCCTTGCGGCCTTGCAAAGATACGCGTTCACCGTCCCGTTCGACGATGTAGGTGCGGGCATCCGGCGGTTCGGCGGCCCACACGCCCCAGATGCCGTTGCAGGCATGCTGGGCGGCACCACATTCGGCGAGGATCGCCAGGGCGTCGGTATGGCCTTCGAAGAGCTTGGCCAGGCTGAGATCGCAAGCGGCGACCCGCGCCAAGGCCCGCCAGCGCTCCACAGTGCAGCCCTGGCCGGGCAACGGGAGCATGTCGAGCTGTTCGCCCTTCAAGGCCTGCATCAGTTCCATGAGCGAAGTGTCGCGGTGGATGGCCTGCGAACGGTGAGTAAAACGGTGGAGCAACGAATCGAAGTGGGTCAATTCCATCATGCAATTCCCAACTGTTTGCGCATGCGCACCGTGATCGACTGGCGGGTCTTGCCCATTTCGGCCCACGGGTCGTCGACCTCTGCCAGCCGCTCGTGAAGGTTGCCGATATTCCACTGGTTGGCACCCTTGAGCTGGCTCAGTTCCTCACGCCAGATGGGTACCGAAACCGGCAGGCCCTCGCGGGCCCGCAGCGAGTAGGCGGCAACGGTGGTGGCGCCCTTGCCGTTACGCAGGTAGTCGATGAAGATCCGCCCGACCCGGTTCTTCGGCCCGGACACCGCGCTGAGGCGATCGGGGAACAGCCCGGCCATGTGCTTGACCAGGGCATGGCTGAAGTCCTTCACCTCGTCCCAGCCAGCGCGACGGGTCAACGGTACGACCAGGTGCATGCCCTTGCCGCCGCTGGTCTTGAGAAACACCTTCAGGCCCAGTTCGTCGAGCAAGGTCAGGGTCAGTTGGGTGGCCTCAAGCATGGCTTTCCAGGGCAACGCCGGGTCAGGGTCCAGGTCGAGGACAAAGCGGTCGGGCTTGTCGAAATCCTTGATGGTGGCATTCCAGGTGTGCAGTTCAAGCGTATTCATCTGCACCGCGCCCAGCAGGCTGTCAGCGCGGTTGAGCACCATGGCCGCCTGGCCGGCCTGGGCCTTGCTGTAGCTGAGCAGGTGAGGGATATGCAACTGGTCGGCGTTTTTCTGGAAGAACAGCTCGCCGCCCAGGCCATCCGGTGCCCGCACCAGGGCGACAGGCCGATCCTTGAGCTGTGGCAGCAGCCAGTCGGCGACCTGAGCGTAGTACTGTGCGACTTGGCGCTTGGTGGTACCGGTGGTTGCGTCGACCACACGGTCGGGGTGGGTCAGGCGCAGGGTGCCCGCGTCCTCGTGTTGTGTATGTGCTGCGCGCTTGGCGGGCATTGCTCGCTCCAGGTCGATGGCGGTGGCGGGTTTGTCGTCGCGCAGGCCGTGGAACACCGCGTGGCGCACGATGCCTTCACGGGTCATCTGGGCATAGGCGACTTCTGCCAGCAGCTGTGGCTTGAGCCAATGCACCCCGCGGGCTTCAGCACCGGTGGGTGGTTTGGGCAAGTGCGGCCTGTCGGTTTGCAACCGCTTGAGGCGGGCGTGGATACTATCCAGAGTGGCAGCGCTGAACCCGGTGCCGACCTTGCCGGCGTAGCGCAGTTGGCCGCTGGCGTCATCGTGCAGGCCGAGCAGCAGGGCGCCGAAGCCGTTGCGGCTGCCTTTGGGGTCGGTGAAGCCCACGATCACGAATTCCTGGCGCTGCGTGCACTTGAGCTTGACCCAGTCGCTACTGCGCCGGCCAACATAGGGGCTGTCGGCACGCTTGCCGATCAGGCCTTCGAGCTGCAGCCGGCAGGCGCTGTCGAGAAGTGACGCGACGGGCTCTGCAAAATCGGCGGAATACCTGAGTACCTGCGATGCATTGCCCTCCAGCAGCCGGGCCAGGGTGGCGCGACGCTGTTGTAGCGGCAGGTCTCGCAGGTCTTCGCCACCCAGCCAGGGCAGGTCGAACAGGTAGTAGGCAATGCGCTCGTCTTGCTCGGTGTCGAAGGCATTCTGCAAGGCCTGAAAGTCCGCTACGCCGTTGTCGTCGACCACCACCATCTCGCCATCCAGCCACGCCGAGTCGAGGCCAAGGGCCTGGAGCGCCCCGACCTGTCGAGGCATTTTGGCGCTCCAGTCGTGGCCATTGCGGGTGAACAGGCGCACGTCTTCACCCTCGATGCGCGCCAGGATACGGTAGCCATCGAACTTGACTTCGTAGCGCCAGTCGCCACTGGGTGGGGAATCTACCAAAGTAGCCAATTGCGGCTGGAGCAGGTTCGGCATGGCTTTGCCGGCGGCCTTGCGCTTGCGTGGGGAGGTGGTCGCCTTGGCGGGTCGCCGCGGCGGTAGGGTGCGCTCGCTCAGTACACTGTCTGGCAGGGCCTCGACGATGCGGTAGTCGGTTTCACTGCGCGCTTGTGCGTCATGGGATTTGACCAGCATCCACTGTTCTTTCTTGCCGGCCAGGTGGGTGCGGAACAGGTTCCACACCCCCGAAAGCTTCTCGCCCTGCAGGCGAAACCGCAGCTTGCCCTTGGCATAGGCTTCGCGGGGGTCGCCTTCGGGCTCCCAGGCACCCCGGTCCCAGACGATCACGTCGCCCGCGCCGTAGTGCCCTTCGGGGATGCGCCCCTCAAAATCGGCGTAGTCCAGCGGGTGGTCCTCCACGTGCACGGCCAGGCGCCGGACCTTGGGGTCCAGTGAGGGGCCCTTGGGGATGGCCCAGCTTTTGAGCGTGCCATCGAGCTCCAGGCGAAAGTCGTAGTGCAGGTGACTGGCATCGTGTTTCTGGATGCAGTACCGCAGCGCGTGAGCCGGGCGTGAGCGGGCGTGTTTACCGGCTGGCTCGGGCGTGGCGTCGAAGTCGCGCTTGCGCTGGTACTCCTGCAGGGGCTTGGCCATGACGGGCTCCGGAAAGGTTTGCAGGTCTCAGGATTGGGAGGTGGTTGCGCAGCGAGGAGTTCAAAAAAAGGCGGGGAGTGGGTGCTTGGCGAAACTCTGAATCATTTACCCCTGGCGGGAGTCGACCGGATGAAGCCCACAAACGGAGAACGTTCATGTCCACATCCGATGACCCAAGACCGCAGATTGAGATCGACGACACCGAGGACCGCATGGGCAGCGTGCACGAGCTTGATTTCAGCGAGCGCCGCGATGAACGCCAGGGGCGTATCGGCGATGAGCGCCCTGAGCGGGAGATTGCCGAGGCCTACCCGCCGCGGCGTGTGGCCGAAAGCGGCATGACTGGCGGCGAGACCCTGAGCGAGAGCTTGCATGAGGACAATGTCACCTACGATGACCTGAGCCCCGATACGTTGTTCGATGAAACCGGTGCCCGCGACCCGGACGAGCCCGGTACCGGCGGCCCGGCGGACAAGGCCTTGCGCCGGGTGGAGGCCCACGAAATCGGCGGCGGTTTTGGCCTGGACGAGGCCGAACTGGCACGCTCCGCGCCGCTGGACGGCGAGCCGTGGAGCGATGATGTGGTGCCCGATGATGACAAGAGAGAGCCGTGATGGATGAGCAACGCTGTTCCTGCAATCATTGTTCATGCATCGAGCAGAGCGCTGATGCTGGGCGCTCCGCGTACCTTATGGGAGGTTCTATGGTTTCTGGCAATAGCATCAGGGTTGCCAGGTGGTCGCCACGGCATCTTCAGTGTCTGTGAGATCGAGCGCCGCCCGCGCGGCGCTCGATCTCACAGGCGCTGCATATCTTATGGCCACCACCTTACACCCCTCAGCGCTTGTCGAGCGCTGCCCCGGCCTGTCTGCGCAAGGCCTTGGCGCGCTTCTCGAGGATCAGGTAGGTCACCACCGCCAACAGCAGCGGGACAAGGTAGTACAACGTTCGATAGCCCAGCAGCGCGGCGACCAAGGTGCCTTGGCCTAGCTGGCCGTGGAGCAGCGCCAGGAATACGGCTTCCAGCACGCCGAGCCCGGCGGGAATGTGGGCGACCACCCCGGCGACGCAACTGATCAGCAACACACCCAGCACCGAGGGATAGAACAGCTCGGGCGGCAGTAGTAGATGAATCAGCGCTGCCATCAGCGCCCAGTTGCTTGCGCCCAGCGCCACCTGGCACAGCGCCAAACGCAGGCTCGGCAGGGTGACTTCGTGCCCGCGCAGCGCCCACGTGCGCCGCGTGGCGAAGGCGCAGGCGCACAGGTAAGCCAACGCCACCGCCACCATCAGTACACCGATCAGGCGCAGGCCGCTGGCACCCACCGCCCAGCTTTCCGGCAGCTTGACCAGGCCCAGGGCGAAGACCGTGCCGGCCAGCAGCAGGTAGCCCATCCAGTTGGTCAGCAGCCCCAGGGTGAGGATGCGGGTGATGGTGGGGGTATCCAGGCCCAGCCGGCTGTACAGGCGATAACGCAGGGCCACACCACCAACCCAGGTGGTGAAGTTGAGGTTGAACGCATAGCAGACGAACGCTACCGGCAGTACCTGGCGGGCCGGCAGGCGGTGGCCGGTGTAGGCCCGGGCGAGCAGGTCGTAACTGGCGAATACCAGGTAGCTGCACAGCGCCAGCAGCAGCCCCAAGGCCAGGGTTGAGGGCCGGTAGGCCAGCAGCGACTGGCGTACTTCGTTCCAGTCCAGGTTACGCGCCAGGGTTACCAGCAGTACCGGTATCAACACCAAAAACAGCACGGTCAGCAAGCGTTTGGCCCAGGTCGTCCAGCTTGTGGTGGCCATCAGGTCTTGCCCCCGTGGTAGTCGGCAGGGGCCTGGTCGTCGGCTTGCAGCGATTGCAGGCGCTGCCGGTGCGCCGGAAACCAGCCAGCGATCCGCGGAAAATAGCGCGTGATGTGGAACCCCAGGAAGATCAACGGGGCACGCCACCAGTAACCGCGCACCATGCGCTCCAGCGTTACGGTCTTGCAGTGGTCGCGGCTCAGCTCGGTCAAGTGCTGGTACAGGTGTTCGTTGAACGCAGGGTCGCGGATCAGCAGGTTGGCCTCAAGGTTGAACGACAGGCTCAGCGGGTCGAGGTTGCTTGAGCCTACGGTGGACCAGTCGTTATCCACCAACGCAACCTTGCCGTGAAGCGGCCGCTGGCAGTACTCATGGATGCGCACGTCGTCGCGCAACAGGTAGTTGTAGAGCAGCCGCGAGAGCGCGCGTACCCAGCGCATGTCCGGTTGCCCCTGGAGGATCAGCGTCACCTCGACCCCGCGCCGGGCGGCATTGCGCAGTTCACGCAGCAAGCGGTAGCCGGGGAAGAAGTAGGCGTTGGCCACGACGATACGTTGCCTTGCTTCACGGAAAACTTGCAGGTAGCAGGCTTCGATATCGTTGCGATGGCGCTGGTTGTCGCGTTCCACCAGCACGGCGCTGGCCGGGCCTGAGGCGATGCCGCCCGGCTTGACGCCGCTGGCAGCGCCCAGCACCGGTGCGAGCATACGGCACGAAGAAGCATGCACCTGGGCCACCACCGGGCCGACGACTTCCACGGCGTAGTCTTGTTTGGCCTGCGGGCCGAAATCACCCAGGTGGTCGGCACTGTAATTGATGCCGCCAATGAAGGCGCGTTGCCCGTCGATAACCACGATCTTGCGGTGCAAGCGGCGAAACAGGTTGGTGCGCATGCCCACCAGCCGTGGTTGCGGATCGAACGAATGGAACCGCACGCCGGCCTCGGTCAGCGAGGTGATGAATTCGTCAGGCAGGTCGGCGGTGCCGTAGCCGTCCACCGCCACCTCGACCCGCACCCCGCGCCGCGCGGCATCGATCAGGGCGTGGCGCAAGGGTTGGCCGACCTTGTCGTCGTAGATGATGAAAGTTTCCAGGAGGATCTCCTCGCGTGCCTGGGCCATGGCCTCGAAGACGCGGGGGTAGTACTGCTCGCCGTTTATCAGCAACTCGACACGGTTGCCATCACACCAAGGCTGTTTCATAGCGTCACCTGCGCCACCAGCGGGGCATGGTCGGAGAGATGTGACCACGGGTATCTGGATAACACCCGTGCCTGGCACGCGTGGGCATTGCGCAGGTAGATGCGGTCCAGGCGCAGCATCGGCAGGCGCGCGGGGAAGCTGCGTGCCGGCTTGCCGAAGGCTTCCACCAAGTGGCCCGACAGCCGCGCATCCGCTTTCAGGCGCCAGTCGTTGAAGTCGCCGGCGACAATGACCGGCTCGTCCGCTGGCAGGCTGTCAAGCAATGCCAGCAGCAGGCCGACCTGACGCTGACGATGTTCTTCACGCAGGCCCAGGTGTACACAGACGGTGTGCACCTGTTCATGGCCCGGCACTTCCAGCTGGCAGTGCAGCAGGCCTCGTTCTTCGTTGCCATGGACAGAAACGTCCAGGTTGTCATGGGCACGGATGGGGAATTTGGACAGCAGCGCATTGCCATGGTCGCCATGGGGATAGACCGCATTGCGGCCATAGGCGAACTGCGGCCACATGCTGTCGGCGAGAAACTCGTACTGGGGCGTTTTCGGCCACTTCGGATGGCGCTCGGCATGTTGCTGATGGCTGCCGTGGACCTCCTGGAGAAACACCAGGTCGGCCCCGGTCGAGCGTACCGCCTCGCGCAGTTCCGGCAAAATGAAGCGGCGGTTGAACAGGGTGAAGCCTTTGTGCACATTCAGGGTCAGTACCGTCAGGCGATGGACGGCGGTGACCTTGTCGATGATGCAGCGGGGGGCGGGCAGTGTCCGGTTCATAGCGGCTCCTGCGGTTCGACGCCTGGTTCGGTAGCCAGCTCGCCGCCAAGGCCCAGCTTGTCCAGCAGGCGGCGGGCATCATAAGGGGCATGGACTTTCTGGTCGTTGTCGAAGTAGCAGTACACGTCACGGGAGGCGCGTCTTGCCGGGGCGCGGTGCACCACGCGTTGGGCATCCTCGGGCTGGCCGCCCGCAGCCCAGGCCTGGATGCGCAAGCGCCAGCGGCGCAGCGCGCTGGCCGTGTAGCCGCTGCTGTACAGCTCGACATCGCCATGCAGGCGCAGGTACACGAAATCGGCCGTGAGCTCTTCGACACAGGGCCATTTACCGGCGCTGTCGGCGACCACCAGGGCAACCTTGTGCTTGCGCAACAGGTTGATGAAGGTGTCGCAAAGGAAGCTGGGGTGGCGGATCTCCACGGCGTGGCGCAGGCGCGCATTACCCGGCACGGCAATGCCGCCGTTGCCTTGCAGGCGTTCTGCGGCGTGGCGCGCAAGGCTGCGGGCGGCTTTGCGGTCGCGTGGTAGCTTGGCCAGAAAGTCGCTGAAGCGCGGCGCGTCGAACTTCAGGTTTGGAGGGAACTGCCAAAGGAAGGGGCCCAGTTTGTCACCCAGCAGCAACGGGCCCGATGCGAAGAAATTGGCGAGCGCCTCGTCGACCTCGCGAAGCCTGCGTACGTGGGTGATATAGCGCGGCGCCTTGACCGAGAACACGAAGCCCTGCGGTGTCTGGTCACGCCACTTGCCATAACGATCCGGGGTTTGCAGCGCATAGAAGGAACCGTTGATTTCGATACTGTTGACCGCCCGCGAGGCGAACGCCAGCTCGTCGTCCTGGCGCAGCCCCTCGGGGTAGAAGTCCTTGCGCCATGGGCCATAGCGCCAACCGGAAATACCGATGCGGATCTCGCTCACCATAAGTCCCTGCGCTCCTGTACGTATCAGTAGCGACAGGGACAGGGACCAGATTGTTCAGTGCGATTGACGAGTGGATGGCCATGCAAAAAGGGAACTTTACCGGCGTTGCAATCCTCCACCGGATGCCTGGGTTCCACTCAGGTACACCATGAAGGAGGCTCAGCCATGAAGTTTGATCGGTTTGCACAATGGCTGGCCAACCATAGCGGGCGGCCTTTGACCTTCGTTATTGCCTTGCTGCTGATCATTGCCTGGGGCGTAAGCGGGCCCTTGTTTCATTTCAACGACACGTGGCAGTTGGTCATCAATACGTCGACCACGATCATCACCTTCCTGATGGTGTTCCTGATCCAGAACACCCAAAACCGTGATAGCGACGAATTGCACATCAAACTTGACGAACTGTTGCGCACTACCCAACGGGCGCACAAGGCGTTGCTCGACCTTGAAGACATGGGGCCAGCTGAACTCCATGCGCTTCGAAAGCGATACCAGCAACTGGGGGAGCGCGACGAAGCGGGGCCAGACAGGGAGGACTCTCACTGACGTGTTCATGAACCCGCCATGGCGTTGTTCAGAAAAGGCCAGGACCGTGACGGTGAACAACTCACACTTCGGAGACCAAATGATGAAAAAATACGACGAACAGGAGCAGAAAGGCCCCTATTCTTCCGATCATGCAACGACTGATCAGGACCTGGGTTTCGACCCGGACTCTCCGGATCTGGACGACCCTCAAGTGGACCCCCAAGGCCCCGCGAAAGCACCAAGGGACGTGGAAAAGAAACCGTGAGCGAAGCTTCCGTGGCCGCATGTCTGCCGCACATGGCATTCATCTGTTGCCCCGGCTGTTCAAAAGCCGGGGGGCAGCACAGCTATCAGAATGTGTACTTCAGCGACAGCATCAGGTTGCGTGGCTCACCGTAAACGTTGCTCGGTACCGCGACAGAGTTGCTGAGGGCGTTGTAGTACTTCTTGTTGAACGCGTTGTTGAGGTTGACGCGCGCATCGATGTGGTCGGTCGGCTTGAACCCCAACATGAAGTCCACCAGGGTGTAGCCATCCTGCTCGATCATGTAGGTGGTGTTCTTGTTGTAGATTCGATTCTGGTGATAAAGGGAGGCGCCGACACGCCACTGGTTGAACTGCCCCGGCAGTGTATAGGACGTGCTCATCTTGAACAGATGGCGGGGTATGTCGGTGTCGAACAGACGGCCCTCGTTTTCTTTCTTGGTATCTTTGACATACTTGGCCTCGGCAAAGGTATAACCGGCAGCCAGTTGCCAATCAGGGGTCAATTGGCCCTGTACCTCCAGTTCTATGCCCTTGCTGCGCACTTTGCCTGCCGCCTCGTAGCACGGGGTAGTCGGAGCAGTAGGGCAACCGTCGGTAAAAGACTTCGCACGGTTTTCCTGGTCGATCTGGAAGAGGGCAGCCGATGCGTTCAGTGCCCCGTCGAAGTACTCACCCTTGATGCCCAGTTCATGGTTTTTCCCGGTGATCGGCGCAATGATGTTGTCGGAAGCATCCTTGTAGTTCTGGGGTTTGAAGATATCGGTGTAGCTGACATACACGCTGTGATGCTCGTCGATGTCATAGATCAGGCCGGCGTACTTGGTGACATGCCGAGTGACTTTCAGCTCGCTCGGGGCGGTCCCTTTGTAGGGCGAGGTGGTGGTGTTGTCATACCAGTCCAGGCGGCTGCCCAGAATCAGCTTCAGCGGGTCGGCCAGGCTCAGGCGTGTGGTGGCGTAAACGCTGTTGAGCTTGGCGTTGGTGTTCTGCCAGCCGTACTTGTCCTGGCTTGGCGGTTTTGGCGTGGCGCCCGCGTCCCAGTTGTAGAGGTCGATGTTGCTGTTCAGCAAGATGTTGTAGGGCACGTCACCGTTGAACACCACCCGCCGGTGACTGGCGCCGACCACCACTTCGTGGTCTCGGTCCATCAGGCGAAACGGGCCGCTGGCATAGGCGTCGAAGCTGTTCTGGGTTTCCCGATAGTGCCCCGCGCCGACGAACTGGTTATAGGCATGGGTGGTGGTGTTGGCGACCAGATAGGTGCCCAGCATGTCGAGGTCGGCCCAGGTCCTGGTGGCCGAGAGGTTGAGCTTCCAGCCGTTGTCCAGGAGGTGTTCCAGTGCCGCGTAGGCAGAGGTGCTGGTCTTGTCCCAATACTCCCAGTCACTGCTCAGCGAAGTAGAGCGTGACAAATGCAGGTCACTGCCGTCGAAGCCCACCGGCAGGCCGGTCCAGCCGTTGCCATTGTTGTTGTCTTGCTGGCGCGATGCACTCAGGGTCAAGGTGGTGCTGTCGTCCAGGTCGGCTTCCAGGATGCCGTAGAACAGGTTGCGTTGGTTTTCCAGCGTGTCTCGGTAGCTGTTGCCGGTCTGATACGCCGTCACCATTCTGCCGCGAACGGTTCCGCTGTCGTTGAACGCGCCGGAGACATCGACCTCGGTGCGGTAACGGTCCCAGCTGCCCATGCTTCCTTCGATGCTGGCCTGAAACTCGTGCGTCGGCCGCTTGCGGATCAGGTTGATCGACGCCGCAGGGTTGCCCGCACCCTGCATCAGGCCGGTGGCACCGCGCACGACTTCGACCCGGTCATACATGGCCATGTCGGCCGACAGCAGGTCTTGGGACACCTGTGAGCTGTCCAGGCTGGTGGGCAGGCCGTCGTACATGATGTTATCGAGGGAAAACCCCCGGGCGTAGTACGAGGATCGTTCCGGGCCGGTCCGGCGCAGGGTGAGCCCAGGGGTGTTCTGCACCACCTCGTTGAGGTTGGCGAGGTTCTGGTCTTCGAGGCGTTGGCGCGTGATGACTGTGACCGATTGTGGCGTCTCGCGCAGGGACAATGGCAGTTTGGTTGCCGTCTGCGCTGATCGTGAGGTGTACGAACCTGTGCCTTCGGTGGTGCCAGACAGCAGTGCACCGGTTACGGTAGTTGCCCCCAGTTCCAGGGCACCTTCGCTGTCCGCTGCCACTTCTATTATGTAGCTGTCCGCACGCTTGAGTACGCGCAGGCCGGTGCCGGCCAGCAGTTGGGCGAGGCCATCACTCACTGAGTAGGTGCCGCTGAGCCCCGGGGTATGCTTGCCGGCGGTCAATTGTGCGTCTGCGGACAGCAAGATGCCGGACTGGCTCGCGAAACGGTTCAGCGCCTGATCAAGGCCCCCAGCCGGGATGGCGTAGTGGCGTGTCTGTTCGCTTGCGTAGGCCAGTGCTGCAGGCATGGCAAGCAGTAACGGGGTGCCGCCGAGCAAGCTGGCAAGCAGGATGTGGTGGGTCAGCCGTGAACGGGTTGGCGTGGGCAGGTGCGACACTCTGAACGATCCTCTTGAGAAGGCTTGTTGATTGGGTTCAAGAGGTATCCCGTACAATTCGACCAAAACGACAACACTCACAAACTATTTTTTGCCATTCCAGGCTGGCAGCAGACGGCCAGCAATCTCGTGCGTTTCTAAACCGGGCTGACGTTGACCCAGAAGCGCGTCAATCTCTGTATTTTTACGGGTAGCGACTGCTGAACTGCCATCAGCACGCGGTCGGTGTCTGCCAAGGGGAACACCCCCGTGAGCGGCAACTGCGCTACAGCGGGGTCGCAGCGAAGCACACCGGGACGATGGCGAGCCAGCTCGGCGACGAAGTGCCCCAACGGCATGCGCTCGGCGATCAAGCGGCCGTCTAGCCAGGCGATGGTGTTGAGGTTGGCTGGCCCGAGGTCGCCGAGGCGATTGGCGGAAAACCAGCGACTTTGTCCTGCTTGAAGGCGGCTGGCGGGCGCCTGCCGCGGACGCAACTCCAGCTCGCCTTCAAACAGCTCGACATGGCTGCCATGCTCACGCTGGTACACGGAAAAGCGTGTGCCCAACGCCTGGATTTCCCCCTCTGCAGTTTGAACGACCAGCGGGCGCTGCGCCGGGTCATGACCACTTTCCAGCAGCAACTCCCCAGTGATCAGGCAAATGCGCCGTTCCGACGCGTTGAACCGGATATCAACCGCAGTGCCACTGTTCAGGCTAAGTTGGCTGCCATCCTCCAGCGAGCGTTTCAAACGTTCGCCAGTGCCGCTGCGCAGGTCTGCCATGGCTTCGCGCCAAGGGGATTGCGAATGAACCAGATAGCCGCTGCCGCCGGCCAACAGCAGCGTGCCGAGCAGCTTGAGCGCCTGCCGACGACGCGCATCGGGCAGCTCGCGCAGCACCCCGAGTGCTGTATCCGCAGGGACACCGCTCAGGGTACTTTGCAGGCGCTCCAGGCGTCGCCATGCGCGATCGTGCTCCGGGTCCGCGGCGCGCCATTCAAGAAACCGCTGCTGTTGTGCCGCTTCGAACTCACCGCTCCATTGCAGCATCAACCAATGACTGGCCTGCTCGACGATTGCGGGGGAGAGTGGTGCTTCGCTGACGGTTTTCATTCAGCGTACAGGACCTGATAGCAGGCAGTGATGGCGCGGAGCATGTACTTTTGCACCGAGCTGACGCTGACGTTCAGCCGAGCTGCGACCTGTGTGTAGGTCAGCCCTTCAAATTGCGACAGCAGGAATGCTTCGCGTACCTTCGCAGGCATGTTGTCGAGCATGGCGTCGATCTGCATCAGGGTTTCGATCACGATCGCGCGGGTTTCCAGTGACGGAGTTTCTGGCTCGGGCAGGGCGGCGAGGCTCTCCAGATAAGCTTGGTGGATACGCTGGCGACGCCACTGGTCTATGACCAGGTTGCGGGCGATCTGCACCAGGAATCGACGGCCGTCACGCTGTTCCGGCAGGCGGCGGGTTACCAGCAGGCGCAGGAAAGTGTCTTGAGCGATATCCGCCGCCCGCTCGCGATCACCCAGGCGGTGGCGCAGCCAGCCTTGCAGCCAGCCATGATGGTCGCGATACAGGTTGTCGATGGGTTGCAGTGTGGTGTCGATGGGCACTTCACCTTTCCGCTAATCAAATGCATATGGGAATTGATCTCGATTGTAAGGTGATGTGCTGATTTTGCAAACTGTTGCAGCAGACGTCAGGTTGTCGCGTGCAAATGGCGCTGGCGTGTTGATCTGGCAAACCAGGAAAGGAGGCTGACCGGCTGACCGTTGCAGTTGAACATTGCGCGGAGCTTGGGCTCTCACTAGCAGGGATAGAACGAGGCGGCCGTCATGAGCATCGAACGCAGCATTCCTGAACTTGAAGCCTGGTACGCGCAGTACGACGACATCAGCTACCGGCGCGAATCGCCGGATGCCTACCACCACGAACTGGTTCGCACTGCTGAGGCGCTGCGGGACGACGGTGCTATCGACTGGGATGACTGGTTGGCGCTCAAGGCTCTGGCCGACGAGGCACATATCCGGGCACTGGAAGATGCGGTACAGGCTCACGTGAGCGACCCTGACGCATGAAAGCGCTGAAGATCGCCACCTTCAACATCAATGGCATCCGCAGCCGCCTGCCCGCGCTGTTGGCCTGGCTGGCGCGCGAGCAGCCGGACATTGCCTGCCTGCAAGAACTGAAGGCGGCCGACGCGCAGTTTCCTCGCGAGGCATTGGAAGCGGCAGGTTATGGCTGCCTGTACCAAGGGCAACCCTCCTGGAACGGTGTGGCCATTCTGGCGCGCGATAGCGAGCCTCTGGAGGTTCGCCGCGGGCTGCCCGGCATGCAGGACGATCCGCAAAGCCGCTACCTCGAAGCTGCGGCGCACGGTGTGCTGGTATGCTGTTTATACCTGCCCAATGGCAACCCGCAACCCGGGCCAAAGTTCGATTACAAACTGCGCTGGTTCGAGTGCCTGCTCAACCATGCGCAAATGCTGCAGGACAGCAGCCATCCCACGGTACTGGCGGGCGATTTCAACGTGGTGCCCACCGATCTGGACATCTACAACCCGCGCTCGTGGCTCAAGGACGCGCTGCTGCAACCTGAGCCACGGGCGTGCTTTGAACGGTTGCTGGCCCAAGGCTGGCTCGACGCTGTTCGCCACCTGTACCCGGAGCAGCGCATTTACACGTTCTGGGACTACTTTCGCAATCACTGGGCACGCAATGCCGGGCTACGTATCGATCACCTGCTGCTCAGTCCCGGCCTCGAACCTTGCCTGAAGCAGGCTGGGGTGGATGCCTGGGTGCGCAACGAACCCAAGGCCAGCGACCATGCGCCGGTCTGGGTCGAGCTGGGCAGCCGCCG
This sequence comes from Pseudomonas sp. NPDC089547, assembly GCF_050280665.1. Taxonomy (NCBI): domain Bacteria; kingdom Pseudomonadati; phylum Pseudomonadota; class Gammaproteobacteria; order Pseudomonadales; family Pseudomonadaceae; genus Pseudomonas; species Pseudomonas sp. NPDC089547. Next base: position 52,828 of record NZ_JBNNVS010000021.1, read on the forward strand.
TCAGCGACGCATGTGAAGAGCTTCTGCCAGGCAAGTTTAAAGAGTGATTCAATGATCTTGGGGCGTAGTCAGGCCAGAGTTTGGCGAAACTTACCGGGCTTAATTATTTTTAATACTTGGCTTATTTTTTATTCGATACCCCTCAGTCGCGACCTTGGATAGATTGCGTGCGACAAACTGTCGCGAGAGCCCGCTCACCCGTGACTGTTCAGAACTGCTCTGGTTGAGCGTGGTGGAGATAAGCAATTGAAGGTTGAGTTTGATTATGTGATCGCTGGTGCCGGCTCTGCGGGTTGTGTCCTTGCACGTCGGCTGTCCGATGCCGGGCATGAAGTTTTGCTGCTGGAAGTCGGCCCCTCCGACAAGTCCTGGATCATCCGCATGCCCGCCGGGTTGCGGTCGGCCTTCAAGCCGACCTCGAAGTACAACTGGTGGTACTACACCGAACAGCAAAAGCACCTCGATAACCGCCAGATCCAGCAGCCCCGAGGCCGCGTGCTCGGCGGCTCGTCCTCGATCAACGGCATGACCTGGCTGCGCGGCCACCCCATGGACTACGACGCCTGGCAAGCTGCCGGCGCCAGCGGCTGGAGCTGGGCCGACTGCGCGCCGTACTTCAAGAAGATCGAAAGCAGCAAGATCGGCGGGCTGCACCGTGGCCACGACGGGCCGATCCGCGCCCAGCGCCAGGAGCAGCTCAGCCCGCTGAATGCCGCCTTCCTCGAGGCCGGACAGCAGGCTGGCTTCCACCTTACCGAAGACGTCAATGGTTACCGCCAGGAGGGCGTCTCACGCTTCGAGATGAGCGTGCGCGATGGCATCCGCAACAGCGCGGCGTACGGCTATATCCATAGCATGGGCGAGCACCCCAATCTGACCATATGGCTTGGCTGCGAGGTGCAGAAGATCAACTTCGAAGGCACGCAGGCCACCGGTTTCCGGGTGATGTACAAGGGCAGCATGGTCGAGGTGCGCGCCCGTCGCGAAACCATCGTGTCGTGCGGCGTGTTCGGCTCGGCGCAACTGCTGATGCTGTCGGGCGTCGGCTCGGCGCAGCACCTGCGCGAGCACGGCATCGCCACCAAGGTGAACCTGCCTGGCGTTGGCGAGAACCTGCAGGATCACCTGGAATGTCATATCCAGATCGAAACCAAAGAGCCGGTGTCGCTGAACAAGGAGCTGCAACCGCACCGCATGCTGTGGGCGGGCATGCAGTGGTTCGGCTTCAAGAAGGGCGTGGCCGCGGTCAACCAGTGCCACGTCGGCGCGTTCCTCAACAGCTCGCCGACCACACCGCACCCGGACATCCAGTTCCACTTCTTCCCGGTGTTCTTCGACAAGAACTGGATCCCGGTGAGCACGACGTATGGCTACCGTATCGGCGTGGGCCCGATGCGCCCGACCAGCCGCGGCAATGTGCGCCTGCGCAGCAACAAGGTCTCCGACCCGCTGCGCATCGACCCCAACTACATGGCCACCGAGGAAGACTGGCGGGTGATGCGTGAGGCGATGCGCCTGGGTATCGAGTTTTCCGAGCAGGCGGCGTTCAAGCGCTACAACTACCACGAAGACACCCCAGGCAAGCACATTCGTTCGGGCAAGGCGCTGGATGCGTTCATCCGCGAGGATGCGGCGAGCGCCTACCACCCGTGCGGCACCTGCAAGATGGGCAGCGACAGCGACCCGATGGCCGTGGTCGACAGCCAGCTGCGGGTGCGCGGCGTGGAAAACCTGCGAGTGATCGATGCGTCGGTATTCCCGACAGTGCCGAGTGCCAACATCAACGCAGCAACGATCATGCTGGCTGAGAAGGCCAGCGATCTGCTGCTGGGCAAACCTGCACTGCAACCTGAAGCGCTGCCGTATTACAGCCAGGTTCAAGTGGCCGAACACAAAGCCTTCGCCTGACTCGGCGTCCAGACATAATCGGGAATATAAAAATGACCACTATTACCAAGCGTCAGGCAACACCGCAAGAGCTGGCGAGCTGCCAGAGTTGGGAACTTTGGGAGAGCGGTGACACCGATCGTTTTGTCTATCAATACGATCAGGATGTGCAGTTTATCGTGCAAAGCGGTGAAGCCGTGATCAACAGCGCAACCAACCCGCCGGTGGCGATTGTTCCTGGTACCCATGTAACCATCCGTAAAGGCGTCGACGCTGACTGGGCTATTTCCTCTGCGATCGTCAATCGCTACCAGTACCTGTAACACACCAGCCAGCACTGTTGCCGTTCATTCAACCTGTTGGGTTGAGTGAACGGACCTGCGTGCGCGAGTGCTGCAAGTTACTGACGGTCTTGTTTCAGGTTTCCATATAAATAGTTCATGAGCGCTGCACGTGCGCAGCCGCTCATTTCAATGACGTGCCACACGTAGTGAAGGGCGGTGTCGGCGGCCGTTTATTCGATCGCCCGCAGCATGCTGCCCGAGGAAAGCCAGATGAACAACAGTGCTGTTTCGATTGAAGATGTATCGCTGAGCCGCTTTCACCAGTTACTGACGCTGCGGGCATGGTCCGGCTCGCTGGTTGCAGGTTATGTGCTGAGTATCGTCGGGGTAGTGATGTTGCAGATGTCATCGACACTGCAACTGGATGCGTTCTGGGAAGGGATGATTGCTGCCTCTGCCCTGATCGGGATTTTCTGTGGTGGCTTCATCGGTGGCTGGCTGACAGACCTGCTGGGCCGGCGCTGTATGTTTCTGGTGGCACCGGCGCTGTTCGTGATGGCCTCGCTGGGGCATATGTGGACGGATTCCGCCGCGCTGACCTTCCTGCTTCGGCTGCTGATCGGTATTGCAGTCGGGTTCGAATACCCGGTGGCATCTTCACTGCTGGTCGAATTATTGCCCCGCCAATACCGTGGCCCGCGCCTTGCGGCGCTGGCGCTGCTCTGGTTCATCGGCGCAGCGCTGGCCTATGTGGTGGGCGAGGTCATCCTGCACAGTGGGCACCCCGATGGCTGGAAATACACGTTGGCCAGCAGCGCGGTGCTGGGGGCCATCCTTTTTGTGATGCGCCTGGGCACCCATGAATCTCCAGGCTGGTTGCTGAGCAAAGGCCGCACCGCGCAAGCCGATGCGCTCATCAAGCATATCTACGGGCCAGATTTTTCCACTGCCAACCTGCCAAGACAGGGCGAGGGCAAGAGGCTGCCCCTGAGCAGCCTGCTGCGTTCGGGCTATGGCAAGCGGATGTTTTTTGTCGTCATGTTCTGGACCTGCGGGATCATCCCGGTGTTCGCCGTCTACGCATTCGCCCCCAAGGTACTGGCTGCGCTCAATCTTACCGGGGACTACAGCGCCATCGGTTCGATCGCCATCACTCTGTTCTTCGTGGCCGGGTGTTACCTGGCGATGCGTTTAATCAACGTGCTGGGGCGCAGAAGCCTGTTGCTGTTCAGTTTCACGTTATCGGGGCTGTCATTGCTCGGCCTGGGCGCGTTCAGCGCCAGCAGCGGCAACCTGATCCTGATTTTCTTCTCGCTTTATGCCTTGTTCATTGGTGGAGCCCAGGTGCTGACCCTGGTTTACCCCAACGAAATCTTCCCCATTGAAATGCGCTCGGTCGCTGTCGGTATTGGTACTTCGTTCTCCCGGATAGGGGCTGCCGCCGGGACCTACCTGGTACCGATGTCGCTGAACAGCATCGGCGTCGCCAACACCATGTATGCAGCCGCGTTCATCACCTTGATCGGTCTGGTGGTGACGTGGATGTATGCCCCTGAAACCAAGTCGCTGAGCCTGGAACAGGCTGCGGCGCTGTGATCGATTGGCCCTCATGCATCTTCAGGGGCCACGTTGCAGATCGAAATTGAAAACGCCAGGAGAAACTCATGCAAGCACTAGGTGTACATAAACTCTACATTGACGGCGGCTACGTGGACGCCAGCACTGGCGCCACCTTCGAAGCCATCAACCCGGCAACGGGGGAGGTGATTGCCCTGGTTCAACGCGCCGGCGCAGCGGACGTTGAGCGTGCGGTCGAAAGCGCTCAACGTGGGCAGAAAGTCTGGGCCGCGATGACCGCCATGGAGCGTTCCCGGGTGCTGCGCCGCGCTGTTGAAATCCTGCGCGAGCGCAACGACGAGCTGGCCATGCTGGAAACACAGGACACCGGCAAGGCCTATTCCGAGACACGTCATGTCGATATTGTCACCGGTGCTGATGTGCTCGAGTACTACGCGGGCCTGGCCGTGGCCATCGAGGGTGAGCAGATCCCGCTGCGCGACACTTCGTTCGTTTACACCCGCCGCGAGCCGTTGGGCGTCACGGCCGGCATCGGAGCCTGGAACTACCCGATTCAGATCGCCCTGTGGAAGTCCGCCCCGGCGCTGGCAGCTGGCAACGCCATGATCTTCAAGCCAAGCGAGGTGACATCGCTGACCACGCTGAAGCTCGCCGAGATATTCACCGAGGCCGGGTTGCCTGCCGGTGTGTTCAACGTGCTCACCGGCAGTGGGCGGGAAATCGGCACTGCACTCACCGAACACCCGGGCATCGAGAAAATTTCATTCACCGGCGGTACCAGCACCGGCAAGAAAGTCATGGCCAGTGCATCGGCGTCCACCCTCAAGGAAGTGACCATGGAGCTGGGCGGCAAGTCGCCGCTGATCATCTTCAGCGATGCAGACCTCGACAAGGCGGCTGACGTGGCGATGATGGCCAACTTCTACAGTTCGGGTCAGGTCTGCACCAACGGCACGCGGGTCTTTGTGCCCGTGTCGTTGAAGGCCGCATTCGAGGCCAGGATAGCCGAGCGTGTCGCGCGTATCCGTGTCGGCGATCCGGCTGATGAAAACACCAACTTTGGCCCACTGGTGAGCTTCCAGCACATGGAAAGCGTGCTGGGGCATATCGAGCAAGGCAAGGCCGAGGGTGCCCGCTTGCTGTGCGGCGGTAGCCGCCTGGAGGAGGGCGCATTGGCTAAAGGCGCATACGTGGCGCCTACCGTGTTCACCGATTGCCACGACGACATGGCCATTGTGCGCGAGGAAATCTTCGGCCCTGTGATGAGCATTCTGGGTTACGAGACCGAAGAGGAAGTGATCCGTCGTGCCAACGATACCGAGTACGGCCTTGCCGCCGGTGTCGTCACCGAAAACCTGGCAAGGGCGCACCGCGTGATTCACCAGCTCGAAGCCGGTATCTGCTGGATCAATGCATGGGGCGAGTCGCCTGCGCAGATGCCAGTAGGGGGCTATAAACAGTCGGGGGTCGGCCGTGAAAACGGCATCGCTTCGCTAGCCCAGTACACGCGCATCAAGTCCGTACAGGTCGAACTGGGTGACTATAGTTCGGTGTTCTAGCATTTCGGGGGCAGGGTCTGCATACCCTCGTCAGGTTCCGCAGGCCCTTGTCGCCCGGTGAAGTGCACGGCTATCAAGCGCGCTTCATACTACGCCGGTACATGTTTTCTGAGTTCGTCGGCAAAGAACGCTGCTGCGGGATTGCATTCGCCAGGATGCTGGCGCAGTTCGATAGTGACATTCCCCAGTGCTGGCAGCCCATTACTGGGGCCATGCAGAATCTGCCAGGTCGGTTTGGTCAGCGGGGCCGAAGTCGCCGCAATCGCCAAGCCACTGTCCACCGCCAGCTGCACGCCGGCCACCCCTGTGCATTCGAAAGCGATGTCGTAATCCAGCTGGCAGCCACTGAGCGCTGACAGGATTTGCCTTCGATAGCCGCAGCCATGGGGATAGAGTGCCAAGGGAATCGGAGCGTTTCTGTCGACCTTGAAACCCGCTGCGCTGACCCATTGCAGCTGATCGCAGCGCAATATCTCACCATGGCCATCGGCAACACGTTGCGTCACCAGTGCCAGGTCGAGCTCGCCATCTTCAAGGGCAGTGAACAGGTTATGGCTGATGTCATTGCGAATCTTGAGGTTGACCTTTGGATACCGTTGAGTGAACTCCTTGAGTACCGCAGGCAGGAAGGCCCCCGCGTAATCGTCGGGAATGCCAAACCTGATACTGCCGCAGACATCGCCTTTGACGAAGAAATCCAGCGCCTCTTCACTGAGGGCGAGCATTTTACGCGCGTACTGCAACATGCTTTCGCCGTGGCTCGTGAGCACGGCGACCTGATGCCCGCGCTCGATGAGCCGGTGGCCGACCAGGTCCTCAAGCTTTTTCAGCTGGATGCTGACCGCCCCTTGGGTCTTGTTCAGGCGTTGTGAAGCAACCGAAATGTTCTTGCATTCCGCGATGACTTTAAAGCTGTACAGCAACGCAAGGTCTAAATGGCGCACGACATTTTCCTCTTGGCAGGGAGGGTCGAAAATTGACGTCCCGATTGCCCTTGGCCGCATTAGGCGAGCTTGGTTTGATGTTGTCAAATGCCATGCCGTCCTTGGCATGGCGATTCGCGACGTTCGCGGCGGGTTTTAATTTTTTTAATGACGGACTTATTCTTTATTCGATATCCGGCATGACCAGCGTCCGATAAATTGATTTGCCACCCGGCTTGAACGACCACCGCGTCAAGCGGCGACGCCCCCTTTTCTGGAAGCCTTTACCACGTTCAGGAGCGTCAGTGCTTCACCCTGTGCAACGGCTGGGTTGAACTTTACAAAACCAATAAACCAGCCACTGCTTGATCATCAAATCTGCCAGAAACAAGACTATAAGAATGGAGATGTCCGATGAGTACAATAAAACATGGTTTCAGCAAAGCCCGTTTGCTACTGGCCGGCCTCGCGTTGGCCGCAACCACTACCCTCAGCCATGCAGATGAAACAAAACCTGTCGTGGTGGGTTGGGTGAACTGGGCGGACGCCGAAATCACCACGAAACTTGCCAAACTCGCCTTGGAAGACCAGCTGAAACAACCTGTGAAACTGGTTATGGCGGATATTGGTATTCAGTTCCAGGCGCTCTCGGTCGGTAAAGTCGACATGATCCCCATGGCCTGGCTGACCTATAGCCACAAGCCGTTCTGGGAGAAGTACAAAGACCGCCTCGAAGACCTTGGCGTGCTGTACGAAGGACGGCTGGGCCTGGCGGTGCCTACCAGTATTCCCGAGCGTGAGGTCGCCAGTATCGAAGACCTCAAGAAACCGGAGGTCAAGGCCAGGCTGGAGGGTAAAATTCTCACCTCCGAAGTAGGTAATGGCCAATACAAAACCGCCACCCGGGCGATTGAGGCCTACAAACTGGACGGCTACAAACTCGTTGCGTCTTCCGAGACCGGCATGCTTAACGAGTTCGACCGCAACCTCAAGCGTGACAAATGGTCGTTATTGAATGCCTGGAGCCCGCACTGGATGTTTTCCACCTGGTCACTGCGCTATCTGGATGACCCCAAGGAAGTGTTCGGCAAAGCCGAACAGATCCATGCGGTTGGCCGCAAGGGCTTTACCCAGGACTTCCCCAAAGTTGCCAGCTTCTTTGCGCACTACAGCATTCCGGTGAAAGACCTGGAAACCATGATGAAACAGGCGCGGGACACTTCGGCCGATGAAGTGGTCGCGCAGTACTATGCCGCGCACAAAGACACCATCGCTGCCATGTTCAAGGAAGACGCTGCGCGCACTGCCAAGCAACCCTGAACTTAAGCTAGATCCTGCAAGGGCCGTGATTTGCTGAGTGGCCCCTTTCAATTGTCCAACCGGCGGTGCCCAGTGGGCGGACGGTGGTTGTTCGGGCTTGTTTACTGTCGGCCCGATATCGTTTCAGGGAATTCAGATGAAGAGTAATGACACTTCGATTGAAGATGTGGCACTCAGTCGTTTCCATCAGTTATTGACCGTACGTTCTGTCGGAGGATCATTTGTCGATGGCTATGTGCTGAGTATTGTCGGCGTGGTCATGCTGCAAATGTCCTCTACCTTGCAACTCGACAGTTTCTGGGAAGGGATGATCGCCGCATCGGCATTGATCGGTATTTTCTTTGGCGGCTTTATCGGAGGTTGGCTGACCAACATCATTGGCAGAAAGCGGATTTTCTTCGTTGGGCCGGTCATTTTCATTGCCGCGTCTCTCTGCCATTTATGGACCGACTCGATCGTGGCGGTGTTTGTGCTGCGGCTGCTGATCGGTGTGGCCGTGGGGATCGAATACCCGGTTGCCACTTCGCTGCTGGTGGAGTTTCTGCCCAGGAGATACCGGGGGCCCAGGCTCGCGGCACTGGCGTTGCTGTGGTTCGTAGGTGCCGCGTTCGCCTATGTAGTAGGTGAGGTGGTGCTGCGCAGTGGCCGGCCTGATGCCTGGCAGCTGGCGCTGGCCAGTGGTGCCGTACTAGGCATGTTATTGCTGGTTGTCAGGCTCGGCACCCCCGAGTCACCGCGTTGGTTGCTGGGCAAGGGGCGGGGTGGTGAGGCGGACGCGGTGATCAAGCGCATCTACGGTCAACACTTTTCCATCGCCAACCTGCCAGAACAGCCGAGTGATCAGAAGCTGCCGCTAAGCAGCCTGCTGCGCTCGGGCTACGGCAGGCGCATGTTCTTCGTCGTGGTGTTCTGGACTTGTTCGATCATCCCGGTCTTTGCGGTGTATGCCTTCGCCCCGAAAGTGCTGGCGGCGCTGCACCTCACGGGTGACTACGGCTCGATAGGCTCGATTGTCATCACGCTGTTCTTCGTGCTGGGCTGCCTGTTGGCAACCCGCCTGATCAATGTAATCGGTCGGCGCAAGATGCTGATCTACAGCTTCCTGTTGTCAGGCTTGGCGTTGCTGGGGCTGGGTTCCTCTGACGCCGGTCACGGCAATATGATTCTGCTGTTCTTCTCGCTGTATGCCTTGTTTATCGGTGGTGCCCAGGTGCTGACCCTGGTGTACCCGAACGAGATATTCCCGACGCAAATGCGTTCTGTCGCGGTGGGCATCGGCACGTCGTTCTCACGCATCGGAGCTGCTGCGGGCACCTATCTGGTGCCGGTTTCGCTCAGCAGTATCGGAGTGGCCAACACAATGTATGCCGCTGCGATGATTACACTGATCGGCCTTGTGGTGTCCTGGATGTACGCCCCTGAAACCAATTCCATGAGCCTGAATGAGGCTTCGGCGCTCGGCTGAGTGCCCCTCGGACATCGGGGACAGGGCCCGGCGCTGGATGCCGAGCGATGTGGCCGGGCAGTCAGCCCGGCTCCATCGCAGTGTTTTTCCTCCAGCCTGGCAAGCTCACAACGCTTTGCCGACACTTACGGTGGCCAGATTTATGGAACCTCCCGGCAGTAAAACCTGCCCACACTGGTAACTGACATGATCAATCATCGTCACCACAAGGAGGGGTTTCATGCCCAATTCAGCAGGCAAGATCCGCTATGGCGTAGTAGCCGGCGGCTCGATTTCCCAGGGCGCGTTCATGCCTGGTATCGGCCAGACCGACAATTCGGTGATGACCGCGCTGGTCACGGGCGACCCGCAGAAGGCGACGGCACTGGCCGATCGGTACGGGCTCAAGGCCTATGCTTACGAAGATTACGCGAAGCTGCTCGGCTCGGGCGAAGTGGATGCGGTGTACGTTGCCACGCCGAACTTTCGCCACCGCGAGTTCGTGATCCCGGCGCTGGAGGCAGGCATCCATGTGCTAGTGGAAAAACCCATGGCCACCAACGAAACCGACTGCCAAGCGATGATCGAGGCTTCCCGGCGAACAGGCGCCAGGCTGATGATCGCCTACCGCCTGCACTCCGAACCCGGCACTCTGGACATGATCGAGCGGGTGCATGCCGGCAATTTTGGCGAGCCGCGGCTATTCACCTCGACCTTCACCCAGCGGGTCAAGCCCGGCAACCACCGGGCGCAGAATGGCTTCGGCGCAGGGCCGGTGGCAGACATGGGGCCGTACCCGCTGAACATGGTTCGCCAGCTGTTCAATGCCGAGCCTGTCGAGGTAGCGGCAGTGGGCGTGCACTCGCCGGGCAGCAGCATCGACACCTGGGACACGGTCACCGTGAGCCTGCGCTTCCCCGATGAGCGTCTGGCCCAGTTCACCGTCAGCTATACCCTGCCAGATACCGAGCGCTTCCAGCTGCTCGGGAGCAAGGGCGAGATCGAAGCCTCTCCCTGCTTCGGTTACGGGGAAGGTGTGGCGATCAGTTACCGGGCGACCATTGACGGCGAAACCCGCGTGCACGTGAACCCGGTGGTCGATCAGTTCGCCGGAGAAACGGCTTACTTTTCCGATTGCATACTGCGCAACGAGGCACCGGAGCCTGATGGCGAGGAGGGCTGGCGCGATGTACGGGTCATAGTGGCGATCCAGCGCGCGTTGGAAACCGGCCAACCGCAGCGCCTTGAGCCACTGGCGGCAAGGCCTTTCGCCCGGCGCCGCGAGCAGCGCAGGGCATTCCCGCTGGCGGCAGTGCCGCCGATGGTCAACACCGAGTCGCCCACCCGGTAACGCCTGGTCCAGCGCGCCCGAATGGGCGCGCTGGCTCGTATCAGGCGGCGCGCTGCTCGCCCTTGAGCAGTTTCTTCTGGGCTTCCATAGCCCTGCCCATGTCTTCAAGTTCCTGCTTGCCCAGCAGCTTGCGAGCAGTGGGGAACAGCTCGCTTTCTTCTTCCTCGATATGGTGCTCCAGCAACTCCTTCATCACCTTGACCCTACCGGCGAACTCCACGGTGCCGGTCTCGGTATGCAGCAGGTCGGGAATGACCAGCGAGTCCACCGTGCGGTGCTCTTCCTTGGCCTCGTAGTACATCTTCGCTTCTTCCTTGCCGCCAGCCTGCTTGATCGCGGGGTACAGGATTTGTTCTTCCAGCGCCGTATGGATGCTCACCTCCTGCTTGATGCGTTCGAGCAGTTCGGCGCGTTTCTTCACGGCGCGCTCGGTGGTCGACGACAGTTCTTCGAGCAGTTTCTTCACCAGTTGATGGTCCTGGAGCAGCAGTTCGATTGCGTTCATGGGACACCTCTTCAGGGCTGGGAAAATCACGGTTGCTCTGGGTGGAGTAGGCGACAAGCGCAAGGGTTCAATGCAGCTGATGTGTGTTCTGCCGCGATGATGTGGGCGTTGAGAGTAAAGGTGTCCTACCGCTAACCTGAGGCTTGACTGACTGGCATTAGGCTTTTCTGGGCCAGGTCGCCGGGCAGCAGGAGGCATTGTCGGCCTGCAGCTTCGACCCAGCGCGCAGTCTCCTGCGCGTCTTCATGTTCATTGAGGTGGGCGATGGCAACGTCAGCCCCCTCGCGGGCTTAGGCAATGGCGACCGCGCGCCCGATACCACTGTCAGCACCGGTGATCAACGCAATCTTGCCTTCCAGCCGGTTGTGGCCGGTATACGACTGTTCACCACAGTCTGGATAGGGCTCCATCTTGCGTTGTGAACCGGGGCTGAAAAAGGGCTCAACCGGCCAGCGCCTTGATCAATTGCTCGTTGAAGGCCGGAATATCGTCCGGTTTGCGGCTGGTTATCAGGTTGCCATCCACCACCACCTCTTCATCAACCCAGTTACCGCCCGCGTTACGAATATCGTCCTGCAACGTCTTGTAGCTGGTCATCCGCTTGCCCTGGGCCAGACCGGTGGACACCAGCAGCCAGGCACCGTGGCAGATAACCGCCAATGGTTTGCTTGCCGAGTTGTGGCTTTTCACCAGCTTCTGAGCGCCGGGTATCAGCCGGATGGTGTCGGAATTCTGCACGCCGCCTGGCAGCACAATGGCGTCATAAAGATCCAGGTGGGCACTGTCGAACGTCGCATCCACGGCAAATTCGTCGGCGGGCTTGTCGTGGTTCCAGCCGCGTACCGCCCCTTCCTTGTCACTCAGGATGTCGACCACGGCGCCATTTTTCTCCAAAGCTTCACGCGGGCCGGTCAGCTCGATCTGTTCAAAACCATCGGTGACCAGGAAGGCCACACGCTTGCCGCTCAATTGTGCACTCATCGTTGAATCTCCGTTTTCGATAGACATGAAAGGGGAGGCCAGTGTCAGGCGCAAAGTTCAAAAGATGACGCTTCAGTGGCGCCTGCGTTGCGCATGGGTGATTACAAACCCGGCGAGGAACCCGATCACAGCCGCGCTCAGCAAAAGCGGTATCCTGTCTTTACGGGTTAACACGAGGCCGCCCAAGGTCTCGGGATTACGGTTGAATCCTGTAGCCGGTTGATCCTCTGCATTGATGTTGTCGGCCACGGCACTCACTTCCATTCTGTACAGCTTCAATGCCGTGCCATCCACCAAGGTCAGCGTCAGGTCTTCGATGTCGCCTGCCGCGCGACCCGGGAAAATCGGTTCGCCAGTAGCATCAAGGTTGTCGTATATGAAGCGCTTGCCCACCAGCCAGCCAACGGCAGTGAGTAGCTCGGGGCCGAGGAAGTATTTTCCATCAAGGAAGAAGCCTGGAAACTGGTGAGCGCGTTCGACGTTCTGTACCGAGTAACGCTCACCGGCTTTCATGCCTGTTGTGGGATCAATCATGAGCACGACCTCCATTAGCTGGTATAGCGATGGAGGTTGGATAAATCAGACCTGTTCCGAACGCCTGACCAGTGGGCAGCCTTATTCTTTGAGCTCCAGGAAGCCTTCTCGTCTGAGCAGTTCCACATTCGTTGGCTTAACCACTGCCTGAACCCTTCCCGTGCCGCGATGGTCATCTAAGCGACACAGGCACGATTTGGTCTAGGTGGGACCCTGCGGGATCCGGTCCAGACAATAATAAGGGTCAACGCATGAAGGGAATGGATACTGCTACAGCCAGGCGCAAAGGCATCAAGCTGCGCGCCACGGTGATTTATCGCAAGGACGGAGAAGTCCTGTTCGTGCGCAAACGCAACGCCAAATGGAACCTGCCAGGTGGGCGTGTCGAGCGAGACGAGACACCGCTACAGGCGGCGATGCGCGAGATGGTTGAAAAAACCGGGCTGGCGTTCGATGAGCTGCGCTACCTCACGATGTACCGCGAGGATAAGGTCATCCACTATCTATTCGAAGCCCGCAAAACCGATGACAAGCCTCGCCCTCGGAGTGAAATCGCCGCCTGCCGCTGGATCAAGGCCAGAGATGTCCCGAAGCGCCGCGTGCGTCGCCCGATCAAGAGCATCCTGACGTAGAACCGCAGCTATAAGGGGCTGGACTGGGCATCGGTGTCTGGCGTCCAGCGACCACTTTCTGGTCGTGGGCGCCTATCCCCAAGGGCAGGAAGATTACGACATCCAGCGACCAGAAGTTGCCGCTCACCAGCAGGCGTTGGCACGTATCGCCCGAGTGCCACACCCTGATGAGACTCTGGCAGTGATCAGGAACTGATGGACGCGTTCCAGGTTTTCAACGCAAAACCATTCGCTTGGCGTCATGCCTCTCGCTTGATCAATCAGGGTGCAAGCTCCTGTGAGGCTCATGCGTTGTCAGGGCCCATCGCCCCGGATGCCGCCCCTGGAACAAGGATCACCTTGCGGCACTTGTCCTCTTTTTGAGCGAACATCTTGTAACCCATCGCTGCCTCCTCCAACGCAAGGCGGTGGGTCACGATCAGCTCGGGCTGCAGGCGCCCGGCTTCGATATGTTCGAGTAGCTCGGGCAGGTACTTCTGCACATGGGTTTGACCCATCTTGAAGGTCAGGCCTTTGTCGAAGGCATCACCGAACATGAAACCGTGCATGAACCCCGCGTAGACGCCGGGCACGCTGACTACGCCGCCACGTCGCACCGCCGCGATGCTCTGGCGCAGGGCCTTGCCGTTGCTGCCTTCCAGTTTCAAGGCCGTCATCACGGTTTCTGTAGTGCTGCCTTTGGCTTCGAACCCGACCGCATCGATGACCGCGTCTACGCCACGCATACCCGGTGTATGGCGAATGATACTGTCGGCAGGATCATCATCCTTTTCAAAGTTGATCGGGATCACGCCGTAGGCTTGCTGGGCGTAGGCCAGCCGGTAGTCGTTGTCATCGACCATGAAGATGGTGTGAGCGCCCAGCATCCTCGCGCAGGCGGCACTCAGCAGGCCCACTGGCCCCGCGCCGTAGATCGCTACCGATGAACCTTGGCCGATCTGGGCATTGGTGACCGCTTGCCAAGCGGTAGGTAGGATGTCGGAAAGGAACAGCACTTTGTCGTCGGCGAGGGTCGTAGGCACTTTGAACGGCCCGACATTGCCTTTGGGTACCCTCACGTAATCAGCTTGGCCTCCAGGGATGCCGCCATACAGATGGCTGTACCCAAACAAGGCAGCGCCTGGTGGGATGCGCTTTTTGTTCAGGGTCGATCCCCGACCGGTATTGGTCGTTTCGCAGGCAGCGAACAGATCGTGCTGGCAGAAGAAGCAGCTGCCACAAGCAATCACAAACGGGATCACGACGCGGTCGCCAACCTGCAGGTTTGTTACATCTCTGCCGACGTCTTCGACGATGCCCATGAACTCGTGGCCGAAGATGTCGCCGGGTTCTGTTTCCGGGATCTTGCCGCGATACAGATGAAGGTCCGAACCGCAGATGGCGGTCGCAGTGACCCGGAGAATGATGTCGTCTGCGTCTTGGAGAATGGGGTCAGGGACAGTGTCGACCCTGACATCATTGGCGCCGTGGTAGGTCAGTGCTCTCATGGTCTTGCTCCTGCATCACAAAAACGTGGGGGTATGCAAAGGAAGGCTTCTGGGCAGGCAAAGTTTAGACCAGGCGGTCAAGTGGTGGTGTGATGCAGGCTGTGCTGTGGTTTCTTTGCGGCGAAATACAAGAGGCTTGCCAGCACTAGCCCCGCGATCCAGCTGACATCCGCACCCATAAGCCTGGCGAAATAGCCTTCGAAGAATGAGAGCTTCATAAACGGTACGGTGCCAATTATCGATACGCCGTAAACGATCATGGTCCTGCGGTTCCATCTGCCATAGCAGCCTTGTGCATCGTAGAGATCGCCAATGCTGTAGCTACCGCGCTGGATCAGGTAGTAGTCCACCAGATTGATCGCGCTCCAGGGGATCAGCAGGTACAGCTGGCCAATCAGAATGTCGGCAAAGAACGTGTCGAAGTGATACTGCGTGTGCATGGCAATGGCGCAGGCCAGCACGGATATGCCCCCCATCAGCAGCGTCTTGATGCCGTGTCGCACATGCGAAAGCCTGGCGAAGCCGCTGAAAATGGTCGTGGTGGACATGTAGGCGCTGTAGAGGCACAACACGTTGTACTGGATTACGCCCAATGAAACCACGATAAGCGCGGCTTTGGCCCACGGCCCGAACAGGCTTGCAATGGCAGTCCCGGGGTCGACATCCAGCGCCGATGGTACGACCGCGGCCAGTAAAGCCCCCAACGCCATCATGCCCAGTGAGCCGAGCGCGCAGCCGAAATAAGTGCTCCAGAAGGTATGCCGGGTATCGACGTCAGCCGGCAGATAGCGGGAATAATCCGCTACGTAGGGACCGTAACCCAGTGTCCACGACGCGGCCTGGGCGATCACCAGATTGAAAATCGGCATCGAGAAACCGCCTGCATCACTCTGGAACACCCCGGTTGTGCTCGCCCGAGCAAGAATCAGCACCAATGCAGTACCGAACACCACGGATGACAGCAAACTCATCCATGCGCCCATGCGGTGTATCAGCTCGTACCCCACGACACCGATCAGGAACGTCATGATGCCGACCACCAGGATCGCCTGGTCGTCACTGATCGAAAGCAGTGCCTTCAACGGATCGCGCAACAACACGCCACTGGCAGCCATGAACAGCACTGCGGCCGTGACCATTACCAGTAGCGGGATGGCCGCGCCGAACACGCCGAACTGGGCGCGGCTCTGGATCATTTGCGGCACCCCCAGATGGGGGCCCTGGGCGGAGTGGGCGGCCATGAAAATGGTGCCTAGCATGCAGCCCAGTACCAGGCCGGCGAGCGTCCAGACCAGGCTCAGCCCTGACGCGACGCCCAATGTACCTACCATCAATGCGGTAACTTGCAGGTTCGAACTGAACCACACGGAAAACAGCCGCCGGGGCCTGCCGTACCGCTCGCTGTGCGGTACGAACTCGATACTGCGCTTTTCGATCTTCATTTTATTATCCTTTAACCAGGCGACGAGGCCCGCGGCATGTAGGCGCTTTTTCATCGCGCCACCTGCGCCTTCACTGTCTCAAGGCCAGGCTGGCCATCCCATGTCGTCACGCCCGCGAGCCAGCCATCAAGCACCTGAGGGTTCTGCTTCAACCAGGCGCGTGCCGCAGCCTCTGGCTCCATCTTGTCATAGAGGATGGAGCCCATGATGTGGTTCTCCATATCCAGGGTGAAGCTCAAGTTCTTCAGCAGTTGCCCGACGTTCGGGCACTCGTCTGAATAACCTTTGCGGGTACTGGTATAGACGGTGGCATCGCCGAAGTCAGGGCCGAAATACTTGTCACCCCCGGTCAGGAACTTCATCTTGAAGCGCGTGTTCATCGGGTGTGGCTCCCACCCGAGGTACACGATCGCCTGATCACGCCGCTTCGCCCGCTCGACCTGGGCAAGCATGCCCGACTCACTCGACGCGACCACAGAGAACCCGGCATCTCCGAGACCGAAGGCGTTCTCGCTGATCGCCTTGAGCACTGCGTTGTTGCCGCCATCACCAGGCTCAAGGCCGTAAATTTTGCCGCCCAGCTCATCCTTGAACCTGGCGAGGTCGGCGAAGTCTTTCAGCCCTCTGTCCCAGAGCGTCTGTGGTACTGCCAGGGTGTACTTTGCATGTTGCAGGTTGACCCGCACGATATCGATGGTATTGGCATCGCGATGCGGTTTGAGATCTGGCTCCATGGTGGGCAACCACGTACCTAGAAAAACGTCCATGTTCTTGCCATCAGACAAGGCCTTGAATGTGAGGGGGACACCCACGAGCGTCGACTTGGTTTGATAGCCAAGGCTTTTCAACAATGTTGTGGCGATGGCTGTTGTGGTCTGGATGTCAGTCCAGCCCGGATCGGACATTCTCACCAAGCGGCACTGGGAAGGTTCCGCTGCGTACGTGTCAGCACAAAGAACCAGGGCGGAGCAGAGCATGGCGCGCAATGCATGTTTCATGACGCAAATCCTCTCTGTAGCAGCTACGGGAAGCGGCAGTTTTTTGTTATTCAGAGGCAACGCGGTCTTGTTGTTTTAGGGGTAGGGTTACGGATGGCTCAACGACGAATTCCAATCACGCGCCCGCAATAACCGGGACGCGGCAGCGAACGATGAGCTTGGAAAATCGCGCTGATCTTCGCTTCGACAGACGTTGCGAATTTCGCCGCACGCCCAGCCTCACGGGCAATGTTCATGAGCATTTGTTCACTGACAGCCAAAAGCTCCCCGTCCTGGGGGCGATACAGGTGATGGACAATGTGCAGCCGCTTGCTGTCATGGTCGATCACCTGGGTAAAGACCTGGATGTCCTCGCCCAACCGGGTTTCGCTCAGGTAATTGATGTGGGCTTCCAGCGTGTACAACGTATGGCCATGGACTGCCCGGCCCTGCGCGTCGAGACCAATGTGGTCCATCAGTGCATCGGTGGCGTGGCTGAAAAGCAGGAAGTAGAAGGCATCGCGCAGGTGCCCGTTGTAATCGATCCAGTCTTCAACGATGGTGGCCTGGTGAATCAGCAGCAGGTTGTTCACGAATATGTCCTTCCAGAAGTCGTGGGTGGGTTTCAGAGGTCGAGAACGAGGCTTTCTGAAAGGGACCGGGAAACGCAGATCATCATCACGTCGTTGTTCTTGCGTTCGGCTGCTGTCAGCACACTGTCGCGATGGTCGGGGATACCGTCCAGGACGCAAATTTCGCACGAGGCGCATGTCCCCTCCCGGCAAGAGCTTTCAACGCGAAGGCCGTTCGCCTCGAGCACCTGAAGAATGCTTTTGTCCGCTGGCACTTCAAACGCCTTGCCGGTCTTGGCCAGCTGGACAGTGAAAGGTTTATCCACTGCCTGGTTTTTCGGTGCCTTGGGCGTAAACCACTCGAAATGCACCTGCTCATCGGGGAAGTGGCTCGCGGCTGCTTCGACGGCAAGCATCAGCGGGGTAGGGCCGCAGGTATAGAAATGGACATTGGGCGATTGCCGGCTGACGGCTGCCGCAATATCGAACAAGCCACCTGCCTCATCATCGGCATGCAAGGTGACCCGATCGCCAAAGCCACGCAGTTCCTCCATGAAGGCTGCTCGCTGGCGGCTGCGTACCAGGTAGAACAGGTGCCAGGGGCGCTGATTGGCTTCGCACCACTGGATCATCGACCACACCGGTGTAATGCCGATACCACCGGCGAAGAACACGAACCCGGGCGCGTCCTCTTCCAGAGCGAAGTGATTGCGTGGCGGGCTGATTTTCAGCGTGTCACCCACACGCAGTGCCTGGTGTACATGGCGTGACCCGCCACGGCTGGTCGCAGACAAGCCAACACCCACGCAGTAGCGGTGGTTTTCGCGCGCATCGTTGCACAGCGAGTACTGGCGCACCATATCGCCAGGCAAGTGCAGTTCTATATGGGCGCCAGGTTTGAAGGGCGGCAGCGCCTCACCCGAAGGCGAGCGCAGCTCGATGACCATGACACCTTTGGCTTCGGCTATCAGGTCGGTTATTTGTAGGGTCAAAACTTCATCAGGCATGGCACACCTCACGCAACGGCAGACCGGTCCGGGACGGGGAGGCGTCCCGGGCCCACACTCAACGGCGCCGCAGCGGTGCGGTTGCCTTCAACATGTGCGTAATCAATTCATCCCGATTGGTCGCCAGCGATGCCCAGCTGTTGGCACCGGCTTGCTGGTTAACACCCTCCACCAGCAGGCTGGCTGTATCTGCATCGAGGCGCGGATCACCCAGGTCATCCCACCAACCGTTGAAGCTATCGGTGTATTTGTGGCAGAAGGAACTCAGGCCTTCCGACCCGCCGCCCAAGTGGAACAGCATGGTTGGGCCCATCGCCGCCCAGCGCAGGCCCGGGCCTGCCCATACCGCCTTATCGACGTCTTCCACGCTGGCGACGCCGCTCTTGACCAGGTGAATGGCTTCTCGCCACAGCGCGGCCTGAAGGCGGTTGGCGACATGCCCCTTCACTTCACGGTTGACTCGGATGGTCACCTTTCCAACCAGGTCATAGAAACGTTCAGCCTGCTCGACCACACCCGCAGCAGTCTTTTCGTTGCCCATGACCTCTACCAGCGGGATCAAGTGCGGTGGGTTGAAGGGGTGGCCGAGAATGAAGTGCGACGGGTTCTTCCAGCCCGCTTGCATCTCACCCAGGCGCAGGCCCGAGGCGGACGAAGCTACGATGGCGCCTGGCTTGAGGGCCGCTTCCAGCCTGGCGAACAGCTCGTGCTTGATGGCAATGCGTTCCGGCACGCTTTCCTGCACGAAGTCAGCGTGCTGCACGGCGCTCGCCACATCGGCATGGAAGCTCAGCTGGCCCGGCTTGGTGCTTACCAAACCTAACTCGCGCAGCGTCGGCCAGGCATTGTCGATGTAGCTACGGACATCGGCTTCCATGGTCGGCGACGGGTCGAACACCGCAACGTTGCGCCCCGATGCCAGGAACAGCGCAGCCCAGCTGGCACCGATAACACCAGCACCAATTACCGCGACATTTTGGAACTCACTCATTGGAAGAACCTCGGTTGTAAGGGGGAAGCACTGGCCAGGCCGCCATCAACGACAACGCACTGGCCGGTAATGAAACGCGCCGCGTCGGATCAGCCATGTGCCAGCATGACGTGACGCACACTGGTGTAAGCGTCGAGCGCGAACACCGACATGTCGCAACCGTGGCCTGAGCCCTTCATGGCGGCCCAAGGCATTTCTGGCGTGGCAACGCCATGGGTGTTGACCCAGGTGAACCCGTAACGGAGCCGGCTGCTGGCTTCCATGGCTCGACCGCTGTCGCGCGTCCAGATCGACGAGGCCAGGCCGTAGCGCGTGGTGTTGGCAATTGCCACCGGGTCTTGGTCCGGGGTGAATCGCGATACCGAAATCACCGGGCCGAACAGCTCTTGCGCTGCGATTTCAGTGTGGTGGTCTACATCGGCAACGACGGTGGGGCGGTAGAAGAAGCCACCTCCTGGCTCCAGTGTGCCGCCGGTCACGATCTCGGCGTAGGCGCGAGCGCGGTCGACGAACCCCGCCACCCGTTGCCGGTGCACTTCAGTCACCAGCGGGCCCATTTCTGTTTCGCTGGCCCTCGGCGCGCCCACCTTGATCGATGCAGCCGCTTCAGCCAGGGCACTGACTACGCGGTCGTAGAGCTTGCTGGCGACCAGCACCCTGCAAGGCTGCGCGCAATCCTGCCCGGCATTGAAGAAAGCAGTGGCGCGCAGCGTTGCGACCAGTTTTTCAACGTCGGCATCCTCGTAAACGATGACCGGCGCCTTGCCGCCCAGCTCCACATGAACTTGGCGCATCTGCAGGGCAGCTGCGCGCATGGCGGCGCTGCCGGTTGCCGGCGACCCGGTGATACTCACCGCTTCGATGCCGTCAGCATTGATCAGCCGGGCGCCGGTCGAAGTACCAACCCCGTGCACGATGTTGATCACTCCCTTGGGCACTACGCCGGCCAACAGCTCAGCCAGTTTCAGGGTGGACAGCGGTGTGACCTCCGAAGGCTTGAGCACCACGCTGCAACCTGCAGCTAGCGGCGCCGCCAGCTTCCAGGCAGCCATCATCAGCGGATAATTCCACGGGGCAATGGCTGCGACGGGGCCGATCGGGTCGCGACGAATCAGGCTTGTATGCCCGGGTACATATTCACCTGCCGCCACACCCGACAGGGTGCGGGCAGCTCCGGCGAAGAACCGGAAGGTGTCGAGGGTCAACGGCATTTCGTCGTCGAGTGCCGATGGCCATGGTTTGCCGACGTTATGGCTCTCCAGAGAGGCCAGCGCTTCAGCGTTTTGCTCGATAACCCCGGCAATGTCCAGCAGCAGGGCAGCACGCTGCGCGGGGGTAGTCTTTGAATAGGTCTCGAACGCTGCTTGTGCGCTGCGCACAGCGCTGTCCAGCTGCGCATCATCAGCCTGGCCAACGCTGACGATTTCCTCGCCTGTGGCCGGGTCGATGACAGCCAGGGGTACAGCGGCGCCTTCAACCAGCTCGCCGTCGATCAACATTTTGGTCTGCATGGCGTATCCCCCATCACGCATCACAAGGTGATCTTGTCGCGGCCTTTTAGCCCCAGGCGCACCCGCGCTTCTTCAGGAGTCGCCACCTTCAAGCCGAGGTTTTCGACGATCGAGCGAATCTTCAGCACCTGTTCGGCGTTGCTTTTTGCTTTCTCGCCAGCACCGATGAACAGGCTGTCTTCAAGGCCGACCCGCACGTTGCCGCCGAGCATCGCCGCTTGGGTCGCAAACGACATCTGGTGCTTGCCGGCGGCCAGCACCGACCACTCGTAGTCCTTGCCGAACAGCTTCTGCGCCACGGTATGCATGTGCATCAGGTTGTCCAGGTCGGCACCGACGCCACCGAGCACGCCGAAGACGATCTGGATCAGGAACGGGGGTTTGACCCAGCCCTGGTCGATCACCCAGGCCAGGTTGTACAGGTGGCCGAGGTCATAACATTCGAATTCGAAACGGGTGCCGTGCCCTTCGCCCAGCTCTTTGACGATGTATTCGATGTCTGCGAACGTGTTGCGGAAGATGAAGTCGCGGGTGCTGTCGAGGAAGGCCGGCTCCCAGTCATGCTTCCAGTTGCTGTACTTGGCCTTCATCGGGAAGATGCCGAAGTTCATCGAGCCGACGTTCAGCGAGGCCATTTCCGGGCTGACCGCCAGTGCGGCACGCAGGCGTTCCTCACGGGTCATGCCCAGGCCGCCGCCGGTAGACACGTTAAGCACCGCATCGCTTTGGCGGTGGATCTGCCCCATGAAGTCCTGGAACAGTTCCGGGCGTGGGTCCGGCTTGCCGGTTTCGGGGTTACGAGCATGCAGGTGGATGATCGAGGCGCCGGCGTTGGCGGCCTCGATGGAGGAATCGGCGATTTCCTGCGGGGTGATGGGCAGGTATTCCGACATGGTCGGGGTGTGTACGCCACCAGTGGTGGCGCAGGTGATGATCACGGATTTTGGCATGACGAGGCTCACAGTTTCATGTGTTGTACTTGGGCGGTAAGGCCGAGACCGGGCTCCGGCTGCTTATGGCTTGACGCTGCGTGCGTAGGCGTCGAGTACCAGGCCGTGGAAATGGTGCAAAGCATGTTCGGACTTGCCTGAGCCATTAGGGTCGGTGACGATCCGGCCCTGATCGAAGGCTGGGGTCTGCATGCCACGCTGGACGTTCTCCACCAGCGATATGTCTTCGACCTGCAGCACTTCGTCGAGGTAGCGAATGGCTTCTTTTTCCATGTCGTCCGGCTCGGGCGTTTCCAGGAAAAAGTCGTAGGTTTCCAGGGTTCGGTCAGGGCCCACCGGCACGATGTTGAGTACGATCATCGAGCTGCGGCCGGGGTAGCGCATCAGGCAAGTGGTGGGCCACAGCCACCAGACCGCATGGGTGCGCACGCTGGCTTTGGAGGTGTCGTACGCCGAGTTCTGGCCGTTACCGGCTTCGGCCATATGGCTTGAATAAATACCGTGGGTCTTGACCTTGTAGGTGTCCATGTCGACCAGGGTGCAGAAGTCCTTGTGCGCGGTCGGGCAGTGGTAGCACTCCAGGAAGTTGTCGACCACGTTCTTCCAGTTCGACTTGATCTCGTAGGTCAGCCGGTGGCCGAACGTGAGCTTCTCCACATCCGGTGCCCAGTGCAGGATTTCCTTGGCCAGCTCCCCTGACTGTTCGCGCAGCGGTGCGGCGGCCGGGTCGAGGTTGACGTAGACAAAACCGCAAAATTCTTCGACCTGCACCGGGCTCAGGTGGATCTGGTCCTTGTCGAAGTCCTTCAGGCCGCCAACGTGTGGGGCTGCAACCAGGTTGCCGTTGAGCCCGTAGCACCAGGAGTGGTAAGGGCAGGCAATGCGCCGGGTTTTGCCCTCGCCTTGAAGGACCGGATGGGCGCGGTGCTTGCACACGTTGTAGAAGGCGCGCAGCACACCCTCCTGGTCGCGGACCACGGCGATCGGCTGGCCGGCGATGTCCACGGTGGTGTAGCTGCCAGGCTCACGCACCTTCTCTACATGGCACACCCACTGCCAGCTTTTGCCGATGATTGCCTGCTGATCGAGGCGGAACCATTCCGGCTGGACATAGGCGTCAGCGCGCAGCGACTGGGACACCAGCGGGTCGGGATCGTAACCCTGCTTGATCGATTCGAATTGGCGGGGATGCAGCAACTCAGACATATCAACGGCCCTTTTATTATCACGAGCGTGGGGATGTGCTCGTTCTGTGGCGTTGATAGTGGTCTGGTTGAAATACGGAAAATTTTCATATTTCGCCGATTTATGTGTTTATTCCGTCGGCGTCGTTTTTAGATATGTGATGACAATGCACGACAACAATCACCGGTCCGTGGCCACCTGGTGCATCGGCCAAGCCCGGTAATTGAAGGGCACACGGCCATCCTGACGGTCCTGGCGCGGCGTCAGGCCGAAGCGTTCGCGATAGACTTTGCAGAAGTGCGATTGATTCGGAAAACCCGAGGCCACGCCAACCTTGGTCAGGGCCATGCTGGTCTGCGTCACCAATCCACGGGCGCGATCCAGACGGATATCGCGGTAGTACAGCGCTGGTGTTTTATGGGTTATGTCACGAAACAGGCGGTCGAGCTGGCGCTGTGAAATGCCCACCCGTTCACTGATTGCAGGGATGCTGATCACCTCTTCCAGGTGCGTTTCCATCAGCTTGATCGCCTGCATGATCGCCGGGGGTATGGTATGCCCCAACGGCTGGTGGTCTTGCGGATTCTGCTGGGTGCTGCCGGGTCGAAATTGTGGGTGGAACACGTAACGCGCAGCCTCGTTGGCGACCGTCTCGCCATGCATGTTGCGGATCAGTTGCAACGCGGTATCGGTCGCCGCTGCGCCGCCACAACACGTGAAACGATTGTCATCGAAGACGTACAGGTCCTCGACGATGGTCACGTCCGGGTACAGCTCTATCAGCGCATCTATGTGTTCGTAATGGCCGGTTGCGCGCCGCCCGTTCAGCAAGCCTGCTTCTGCCAGCAAGAACGTGCCCGTGTCGATTGCACCCAACATGCAACCTTTGCCTGCCCAGGTCCTCAGCAGGCTCTGCAACCGCGCGTCATGGAATTTTTCGGGCGTCCAGCTGCACGAGAGCACCACAAGGTCCCAGTGCGCGTTGCGGACGTTGGCCAACGACTGGGTGAACAAGTCCATGCCATTCGACGCCCGAATCCCTCCGCCCTCGAGCGAGGCGAACTCCCAGTGATAATGAGCCTCTCCACTGAGGTAATCGGCTGCCCGAAACGGGTCGACAAAGGCAGAGGTGGCGGCCGCATTGAAATAGGGGAACACAATGACTAGGAACCTGAACACGCTCATCTCCAAACGTCTGGTCGTCCTCAATGATAGGGCAGGACGAGCCGGACAGCTTGTCTGAGGGCGGTGACCAGCTGCTCAACTGAGCCACTTCGATTCCATCGCCCTCAGCGCGGTGCGCTGACGTCCGTTTGTCCACTGGCGAGCAACGCGCCCCGGACAAAACCCTCGGCAAGTCGTCGCTCGACGAAATCCCGTATATAGGCTGCCCCCGCATCACGGCCGCGTGGCACTGCGACTGCTTGGCGGATAGCGGTGAAGGCTCCCTGCATTACCCGATAATTCGCATTCCTGGCTGCGACCTGCTCCAGCGGTTGCCTAACGCCGGCGGCAGCATCCAGGTGTTGATCAATGAAGAGGTCGACAGCGCCTGCAGACGTGTCAGCCCTGTGCAGCTCGGCATGTTGCAATGTGCGCGACAGGTACAGGTCGTAAGCAGCGCCGTTGCCTACTGCAAGTCGAAGTCCAGGTTGATCCAGATCTTCAACTTCAGAGTAGGGGGCATCGGCTTTGACCAGGTAGGTCCCCTCGATCAGAACGTAGGGTTCGCTGAAGCTGATCTGGGCAGCGCGGACGGGCTCGATAGCCAGGAAGGCCAGCGTCCACGCATTCTCTTCAAGTGCAGCGAAGACTTTTCCGGCTGCATCGTACGTGCGCAGTTCGAGCCCCACGCCCAGCTCATCGGCCAGCGACTTGGCCAAAGCTACTGAAACGCCATGCGGCTCTCCGTCAGCGCCTGGTTGAGCCAGCACCGGGTTACCGAAGTTGATCGCGGCACGCAGAGTGCCATTGGGCGCCAGGTCGCTTAGAACCTGCTGGGCAATAGGGTTCATCTCTTCTCCAGTTTCAGAAAATTGGCAATGTGTAGGACACGATCAGGCGGTTTTCATCCGCGCCACGTGCAAAGCTTGATCGATAGCTCGCGTTACGCCAACGGACCGATACATTCTTCAGGGCGCCGGATTGCACCACATATTGCAGTTCGGTGTTTCGCTCCCATTCATGGCCCTCGCCAGTGGTGGTCGCTGCGTCAGCTTGGTCGCCTCTCACATAGCGGGTCATGAAGGTCAGGCCTGGAATGCCAAGCGCCGCGAAGTTGTAGTCGTAGCGCAGCTGCCAAGAGCGTTCGCCGGGTTCGGCGAAGTCGTTGAGCTGGACAAAGTTGACCAGGTAAGGATCGGTTCCGTCCAGATACGGCATGGAGGTGGAACCGTTCATCTTTTGCAGGCCGAGGCCAAGCGCATGTCCTCCCAGGCTGTAGGTGAAGATGCCAGAAATTGCTCTGCTATCGATACGTCCGCCCAAAGCTCGACCGTCATCGTCGCTATCCATGTAACGAAGATCAGCTTTGATCTTCCCGGGGCCCACTGGAATCGAATAGTTCGCCCCCATGAAGTGCTGGTGGTAGACCTGTTCCAGCTCTGCGTACTGATAGGTCAGCAGCAGGTCTTTTGTGAGCTGGTAATCCAACCCGCCCAGCCAGAAGGCGTCACCTTCGGCATTGCCTGTGAAACGACGGTTTTTGTTGTTTAGTGTGATCGGTACTCGGTCTGTCGAGTCGCGATCGGCCTGGCGCTCGAAGCGGGCACCGATGAAGGACAACGAATCAAATTCTTCGCTGGTGAGCAGGCCACCCTCAAAGGTCTGGGGGAGGAGGCGGCCAGTGTTGGCTTGAACAGTGGGCAGCTTGGGGATCAGCGTGCCGTATTTAAGCTCTGTCTCGGACAGGCGCATCTTGCCAGTCAGGCCCAAGCGGCTGAACTCGTCAGCTGCGCGACCATCATCATGAGTCGGCAGCAGGCCGGTGCCGGTCCGACTGGGACTTGAGTTCAGCTTCAGGCCGAGCATGCCCAGAGCATCGAAGCCAAAACCGACTGGGCCAGGTGTGTATCCGGACTTCGCATCGAGAATGAAACCGTGGGCCCATTCTTCGCGCTTTGACTGGCCGGCGCCGTCACGGAAATCGCGGTTGATGTAGACGTTCGTCGTTTGCAAGGTGACCTTGCTGTCGTCGATAAAGCCATCCCCATAGGCCGTAGCTGCGGCCAGGCAAGGAGTTACGGCAAGAAGCTTGCAACCCATTTTGTTTTTGTTATGCATTTGCTGCTCCATCAATTGGAACGTGGGGTGTAGGCGTGCCTCCCGGCACGCCAGGATCAGGATAAAAGACGTTCAGACGGTGCGGAAAATCATGCAGACCGGGCTGCCAGTCTCGATCTGATGTTCCAGCAATGCCAATTCGCCTTTCGGGCTGATGGAGAAGGTCTTGATGTTGTCGCTGTCTTCGTTGGCGACGAACAGGAAGCGCCCGTTGGGGGAGGTCGTCATGAAGCGGGGCTTCTTGCCTTGACCAGGTACGTTGCCGATCGGGTTGATCTTGCCGGTAGGCTGATCCACCGAATAAATGGTCACGCTGTCATGCCCTCGATTGGAGGAGAACAGATGTACTCCATCCGGTGCCATGACCAGTGCAGCTGCACGGCTGTCTCCTACAAAGTCCTGAGGGAGGGCTGGAACCATCTGGAATGGAACCAGGGAGCCGTCGTTCTGGTTGTAGCGGTAGCTGGTGATCGTGCTGTCCAGTTCGTTCACAACGTAAGCAAATGACCCGGTCGGAGAGAACACCACATGTCGAGGTCCGGCCCCCTCGCGTGTCTTGATTTCATGAGCCAGTTCAGGCTCCAGTGCGGTCCCGTTCTGCTTCAAATCGAACACAAAGACTTTATCCAGTCCTTTGTCCGGGACCACCAGGAAGCGGCCCGATGGATCGCGTGGGATCATGTGCGGGTGGGAGCTCGCCTGCTCGATCTTGTGCGGGCCAGGGTTGCCCGGAAGGTCGTATTTGCTGATGACGGGTTGCAGGTGGCCGGTCTTATCGAATGGCAGAATGACAATGCTGCCGGTGGCGTAGTTGGCCACAGCGAGGAATTTGTTGCTCTTGTCCACGGTGAGGTGAACGGGGTTGTTCCCTTCGCAACTAACCGAGCTCATCTTGGTGAGCGTTCCGCTGCCTGGCTCAATTTGAAATGAGCTGACAGTAGACTGGTCGCCATGCACGCAGAACAGCAGGCTCTGGGTTTGGTCAAGGCACAGGAAGGATGGATTGGTCAAATCGCCGACGGTTTGAACCTGTTCGGAGCGACCTGTCTGCGGGTCATGTCGATAAACCGTGATGCCGGCGCCGCGGGCGTTTCGCTCGCGAGTGGTTCTGGAGCCCACATAGACCATTTGGGTTTTGTTCGAGTTGGCAGGCTGCATAGCGTTCTTCTCAGGTCCTGATTTGGCATCTGCCGCTCCCGCACCGAGGCCCAGAATGGTTGCCGCAGCGACGATGGAAGTAGAAGAGAGCAGCGTGCGCCGGGTAATGGCGGGTGGAAACGGTGATGGGCACATAGCAAAATCTCATCGTTGTTTTTGTTGTGATGAGTACCGCCGACCTTCAGAGGTCGGCGGCAGCTGAGCAATCAGTACTTCGAAGGTACGAGCACCCAGCCTTCCATCAGGCGACGTGCGCTTCGACTCATGACGGCCTTGTCCACAACCCAGTTGCCATCGGCTTGGGTGGTCTGCGCGCCAACGGCAACGGTGCCGGCGGTGTGGCCCATGTTGACTTGGCGTTCACCGATATCGCCGACGATACGGTTGACCAGGGTGCCTTCCAGGGCGGCTGCCACGGCAACGGCTACGGCGCCAGTGCCAGTAATGGCGTGGTGCAATTTGCCCATGGAGAGGATGCGAGCGATCACATCGATCTCGGCCACCTCGACCGTCTTGCCACCGGCAGCGCTGTAGGTTTGCGGCGCAGCTATCAGGCAGAGCTTCGGCGTGTGAGGGCGAAGGCGCGTTGCTTCCTCAGCGGTGGCCGCCAGGCCCATGGCTACGGTGCAGTGTGCGCGGATGGTTTCCAGCGACTGCAGCAGTTCGGCGTTGCCGTTGACCTGGTCCTGGGTCTCGGTGCCGGTCAGGCCAACGC
This sequence comes from Pseudomonas sp. NPDC089547, assembly GCF_050280665.1. Taxonomy (NCBI): domain Bacteria; kingdom Pseudomonadati; phylum Pseudomonadota; class Gammaproteobacteria; order Pseudomonadales; family Pseudomonadaceae; genus Pseudomonas; species Pseudomonas sp. NPDC089547. The sequence continues at coordinate 81,103 of NZ_JBNNVS010000021.1, forward strand.
GCATGGCGTCGACGAAGATCGTCGGGTTGCCTGCGTTGAGCAGCGTTGCCGGCAAGCCTGGAAAGCCAGGGATATCCAGTTCATCCACAACATTGCCGGTTGGCAGAATGCTGCCGCCCGAACCGCCAGGCTGAAGGAATTCCACGACGATTTCGGCAGCAGGGAAGGCGACGCCATCCAGCACGAAATCACCTTCTTCAACGACCTCGCCATCTTTCATCGGGACATGGGCGATGATGCGTTTCTGAATATTGGCCTGCCAGATGCGGATGGTGGCGATGCCGTCACGAGGCGCATCGACGAGCCCCTGGCGAATGGCGAATGGGCCAACGGCTGCGCTCAGGTTGCCGCAGTTACCGGACCAGTCGACTACCGGGTTTTCGATTGCCGGGGCGCCGAACAGGTAGTCAACATCGCAATCGGTACGAGCCGATTTACCGATGATGACAACCTTGCTGGAGCTGGAGGTGGCAGCACCCATGCCGTCGATCTGCTTGCCATACGGATCCGGGCTGCCAATAACCCGCAGCATCAGCGCGTCGCGCTCAGGGCCGGCAGCAGGGACGTCCTGCTCAAGGAAAAACACGCCTTTACTGGTGCCACCGCGCATGAATACGGCAGGGATTCGAACTTGGGTCATTACACTGCTCCTTCCAGTTGCTTTGCTTTTCCAGCCTTGTCCATGCTCTCTACCAGCAACTGCGGCAGCAGGCCGCCGCGGCGGAAGTAGCGCACGTCTTCGTGCGTATCCAGGCGGCTGGTTACGGTCACGTTTTCGGTGCTGCCGTTTTCTCGCTCGATGACAAGTTGCAGCTTGTCGCCAGGTGCGAAGGTGTCGTTGATGCCTTCCACCGAGAATTTCTCGTGGCCAGTCAGGCCGAGGGTTTTGCGGGTCACGCCTTCCGGGAATTGCAGCGGCAGAATGCCCAGGCCAGCCAGGTTGGTGCGGTGGATGCGCTCGAAGCTCTCGGCAACGACGACGCGTACGCCCAGCAGGCGAGGGCCTTTGGCCGCCCAGTCACGCGACGAACCGCTGCCGTACTCTTTACCTGCCACGACGATCAGCGGCTGCTTACGGTCGGCATAGGCTTGCGCGGCTTCGAATACGGTGCTCACGCGATTCTCTGGCAGCAGCAGCGTCCAAGGCCCTTCGCGGCCGTCGGTCATCAGCTCGTTTTTCAGGCGTGGGCTCGCGAAGGTGGCGCGTTGGGCGGCTTCGTGGTTGCCGCGGCGGGTGCCGTAGGAGTTGAAGTCATCAACAGCGATACCGTGGCCCTTCAGGTACGTACCGGCGTCACTGTCGGACAAGATGGCGCCCGACGGCGAAATGTGGTCGGTAGTGATGTTGTCCGACAGCATCACCAGAACGCGCATGTCCTTGAGGTCGCGTTGAGGGTCGGTAGCTGTCAGTTCATCACTCCAGTACGGCGGTTTGCGGATGTAAGTGCTGGTCTGGTCCCAGGCGTACTGATCGGTAACGCCGGCGCGCAGGTCCGAGGCGATGACGCCCGCCTCGCGGGGTACCGAGCTGTAGGCTTTGTCGAACAGGTCGGCCGACAGGGCTTGTTTCTCGATCTCGTCCAGCTCTTGATCCGAAGGCCACAGCTCGCTGAGGTAAACCGGCTTGCCTTCGGCGTCGGTGCCGAGCGCATCTACCTGTGGGTCGATGCGGTAGGTGCCAGCGATCGCGTACGCCACGATCAGGGGAGGGGACATGATGAAGACTTCGCGAGCCAGCGGGTGCACGCGGCCTTCGAAGTTGCGGTTGCCTGAGGTGGCGGCAACAGTCTCCAGCTTGCGGGCGCGGATTTCGTCTTCGATCTCTTTGCTCAGCAGGGGGCCGGACATGCCGTTGCAGGTGGTGCAGCCGTAGCCGACAACGTTGAAGCCCATGTTGTCGAGGTCCACGTTCAGGCCTGCACGGTCCAGGTAGTCGGCGACCACCTTGGAGCCGGGAGCAAAGGAAGTCTTGACCCATGGCGCACGACGCAGCCCGCGCTTGAGTGCATTGCGGGCGACCAGGGCCGCAGCGATCACGCCACGAGGGTTCGAGGTGTTGGTGCAACTGGTGATAGCGGCAATCACGACCGAGCCGTTATCCAGGCCGGTAGGGATGTCTTTTGCTGCTTCGCCTTTACCCAGCAAGATGCGCTGGTGAGGTTGTTTCGGGCCGGCAATCGCACGGCCAACGCTGCTCAGGTCGAGGGTGACGACACGGTCGTACTCGACCGATTCCAGGCTGTCATGCCACAGACCTTGATGTTTGGCATAAGCCTCGGTCAGCTCGGCAATCTCACCGCCGCGACCGCTGAGTCGCAGGTAGTGCAGGGTGCGATCGTCGATCGCGAACATTGCTGCGGTAGCGCCGAACTCAGGAGCCATGTTGGACAGGGTGCCACGGTCTGCCAAGGACAGCGCGGCAACGCCTGGGCCATGGAATTCCAGCACGCTGCCGATTACGCCGGCTTTGCGCAGGCTTTCGGTCAGGGCAAGCGCGATGTCGGTAGCAACGTAGCCCGATGGTGGGGCGCCTTCCAGTCGAACACCGACGATCTCTGGAACCCGCATCATCAGGGCTTTGCCCAGCATGGCAGCTTCAGCTTCGATACCACCAACACCCCAGCCCAGCACACCGATGCCATTGATCATGGTGGTGTGGCTGTCAGTGCCGACCAGCGTATCCGGGAAGGCCCACAGCTCACCTGCGACTTCGCGTGTACCGATGACGGTGGTCAGGCGCTCCAGGTTGATCTGGTGAAGGATGCCGTTACCGGAAGGCACGATCGACAGGTTGTTGAAGGCCTTGTTGCACCAGTCCAGGAATGCAAAGCGTTCGGCATTGCGCTCGCGCTCGATGGCTTCGTTATCGGCCAGGGCGCTGGCGTCGCCCCATCGCTCTACGTTCAGCGAGTGGTCCACCACGAGGTGCGTCGGGGTGACCGGGTTTACCTGGCGTGGATCGCCGCCTGCTTTTGCTACTGCGTCACGCAGGCCGGCCAGGTCGACCAGGGCAGGGGTGCCGAGCAGGTCCTGAAGAACCACGCGAGCGGGGCGGAATGGGATGTCGCAGTTTTTAGAGCGAGTGCAAATTACCTTCAGCGCCTCGTTCGGCTCTGCCTCGGTACGCAGGACGTTCTCAGCGAGGATCCGGAGGCTCATTGGCAGGCGCGCGAAGTCGCCGCCTATCGCTTTTAAAGCTTCCGATACGTTGCAGACGCGGTACTCGCGACCGTTTACGGCCAGGGTTTGGCCAATGTGCTTGCTCATGCCGGGGACCTCACAGGCGTGTTTTTTGTGAGGCGATATTGCACTTTGTCCAAACTTGAGTCAATTTATCTCCAGCAGAAAAACTTCGGTCGAGCGCCGAATGGTCACCTTGAAGCCTGAAGACCGGCCATTTATCTGCCTGCCAGCCTTTCCCGCACAAAGACAAAAACGAGGAAATTCAAGATGAAATGCAATCAGACCTACCGTAAATCCGTCCGGCATCAGTCCGCTCCTTCCGCTTCGTACCGCTAAAAGCCTGGCTTCGCGGCACTAAAAAAATAAGGAGAGAGCCATGCTGCTGACCGTGCTCGGTTTTTCGATGGTCACCTGTTTCATGTACCTGATCATGACCAAGCGGCTGACCGCTCTGGTCGCCCTGATTGTGGTGCCGATCGTGTTTGCCCTGATTGGCGGCTTCTATGCCGGCCTGGGCACGATGATGCTGGACGGCATCAAGACTTTGGCGCCGACTGGCGTCATGCTGACCTTCTCGATTCTTTACTTCGGCATCATGATCGACGCGGGGCTGTTCGATTCATTGGTGCGTTGCATTCTGAGAATCGTGAAGGGCGACCCGCTGAAGGTGCTGTTCGGGACCACGATCCTGACGATGCTGGTATCGTTGGATGGCGACAGCTCCACCACCTACATGATCGTGATTGCCGCCTTCCTGCCGCTGTACCAGCGCCTGGGAATGAGCGTTCTGGGCTTGACCTGTGTGGTCAACATCGCCAACGGCATCATGAACATTTCCCCGTGGGGTGGCCCGACCGCCCGCGCCGCAGCTGCGCTGCATGTGGATGCGATGGACATCTTCCTGCCGATGGTGCCGTCGATGCTGCTGGGCTGCGCCTGCCTGCTCTTCATTGCGACCTTGCTCGGCCGGCGTGAGCGTGCACGCCTGGGCGTGATTGCCGTGGATGATTTCCACAACGGTTATATCGCGCTGGGTAATGGTTCGCACGAAGACTGCGACCGTAATCGTCGCCCGCACATGTTCTGGCCCAACCTGCTGCTCACCGCAACGATGATCGGCGTGTTGATGGCGGGTATCGTGCCGATCCAGGTGCTGTTCATGGTCTGCTTCGCCATTGCGGTGATGATCAATTACCCGCACCTGGAGCAGCAGAAAGAGCGTATTTCAGCTCACGCGGGCAATGTGCTCGCGGTGACCTCTGTCATCTTCGCCGCGGGCATCTTCACCGGGATTCTCTCGGGTACCGGTATGGTCGATGCGATGGCGAAGGGGCTGTTGGCAGTCATTCCTGATGCGTTTGGCCCATACCTGGCGGTATTCACTGCGCTGGTCAGCATTCCGTTCACCTTCTTCATGTCTAACGATGCCTTCTATTTCGGCATCTTGCCTGTGATCGCCCAGACGGCCGCCACTTACGGCATTTCGCATCTGGAGATCGCCCGGGCCTCGGTGGTGGGGCAGCCCGTCCACCTGCTCAGTCCGCTGGTGCCTTCGCTCTACCTGTTGGTGGCCCTGGCAAAAGTCGACTTGGGTGACCACCAGCGCTTTGCGTTGAAGTGGGCCCTCCTGGTGAGCATGGCCATGTTGGTAGGTGGCGTGATGTTTGGAGCATTCCCGCTGTATCACTCAGCTTCGTGAGTCGGTGGCTAGTCGTCGGCTCTGCCGACGGCTGGCTGCCGGTGCTTGTAGCCGGCGCACCCGCGCCTACAAAAATAAAGGTGTAACCATGCCGTACCGTAGAGCCTGGATTGCTGTATTTCTGTTCTCTCTGGCGATGATCAATTACATGGACCGTATTGCCCTGTCCATCGCTGCCAAACCAATCGCCGAGGAATTCAATCTCAGTGCAGTCGGCATGGGATACCTCTTTTCCTCATTTATCTGGAGTTACGCGCTCTTCCTGATTCCTGTTGGGCTGTTGATCGATCGCTATGGTGCAAAGCGCATCGGTGGTTTCGGTATTCTCGTGTGGTCGGCTGCTACGGCGCTGACCGGGGCAGCGATGAACTTTGCTTCGCTGCTGGCTGCGCGGCTTGTAATGGGTGCTGGTGAATCGGTCAGCAACCCAGTCGGGGCTAAGGTGATTCGTGAGTGGATCCCGAGCCAGGAACGCGGCACCATCACCGCTGTTTTCAACAGCGGATCATATGCTGGCCCGGCGATCTGCTCGATCGTTCTTGCGATGCTTGTCGCCAGTGTCGGCTGGCGCTGGTCCTTCGTGATTGCCGGCGGTATCGGCTTCGTTTGGCTGTTGGCTTGGTACCTGTTCTACGGCAAACCTGAAGATGTGAAGTGGCTGAGCAACCAAGAGCGTAAAACCATCCTGGGCTCGCGATCCGGTGGCGGCAAACCGGGTGGTGCCGCAGTCGCTCCCTACGGTCTTAAACGCCTGTTGAAGACTCCAACCCTCTGGGGCCTTGCTCTGACTCAAGGCTGCAACGTGTACACCCAGTATCTGTTCCTGACCTGGTTGCCGAGCTACCTTCAGCAAGAGCGTCATTTGACGTTGGAAAAAAGCGGTCTGGTGACTGCTATCCCTTATGCTGCGGCTGTTGTGCTCTGCATCGGCCTGGGCAAACTCAGTGACTGGTACCTGACTCGTGGCGGGGGTGTGAGCTCGGGTAAGCGCCGCAACGTAATTGCGATCTCGATGCTGATTGCGAGCTGCATCCTTTTGGTGCCATTCGCTGACTCTACTGCATCGCTGGTCCTGATTTCGTCGCTGACCTTGGCAGGTATTGCCTCGACCACTTCGCTGAATTTCTCCCTGCTCAATGATCTGCTGCCAAGTGCCGGGGACGTTGGGCGTGCGGTCGCGTTCATTGTTGTTGGCGGCAATCTCTTCGGTGTGGCGGCTCCGATCGTCACTGGTTACGTTGTTCAGGCCACGAACTCGTACAACTGGGCCTTCATGATTGCGGGTATTCTGCTGGTGGCGGGTGCAGTTATTGCTCTGACTATGACTCGCAAGCCAATGGTCCCGCCTACAGTCGAGGTCGAGCCCCATTTGGAAATGAGCCCGCAAAAGGCATAATGCAGGTGCGTGGGGCTCGTCTGTTGGTAAGCGCCCCGCAATCCCATGCCCCAACACGGAAAAGACATGAATCTGACGCCTCTTCAAGCCCGCGTAGCTCGCGATATCGTTGCCTATATCCGCCAAGAGCAACTGGCCGCAGGGCAGCACGTCTCGGAGCTAGGGCTGGCCAAGGCTTTGAAGACGTCACGCACGCCTATCAAGATTGCTCTGAACTACCTCGCTGAGCGAGGAATGCTCAGCCAGGACCGCAACCGCGGCTTTTTCCTGGCCAAGCCCTACGATGATCTGGCCGAAATTGCCCAGGATTTATCGGTCTCCATCGACGATCCGATCTATCAGCAGATCGCGGTGATGCGCCTGAACGGGCAGATTCCTGAGCAGTTTGCAGAAACGGACTTGATGCGTTTATTCAACATTTCACGCTATATGCTGCGTGGCGTGTTGAGCCGCATTCAACAGGAGGGCTGGATCGAGCAGCGTGCCGGCCAGGGCTGGCAGTTCTTGCCGATGATCGACTCGGTCGAAGCCTATGAAGAGAGCTATTCCTTCCGGGCGATCATCGAACCGGCAGGGCTGCTTGCCCCAACGTTCATGATCGATACCGAAGCCATGGCTCGCTGCAAGAAACAGCAGCAATTCATTGCAGATGGCGGCTACCTGACCATGACCCCTCAGGAACTGTTCGAATCGAATGCTCAGTTCCACGAGACGCTTGCCAGTTTTTCCGGCAACAGATTTCACGTTCAGACGGTTCGTCGCCTGGACCAGCTTCGCCGTCTGGTGGAGTACCGCCAGGCTAGCAAGCGTGCACCCAGGCGGGAGCAGGCGGTCGAGCATCTCGCGATCCTTGCATGCCTTGAAAAAGGTGATCGGCTGGCAGCCGCTGACCATATGCGAAAGCACCTGGAGCAAGCTCGCCGGCATAAAGTTGCAGCTGAGTTGTTTGAGGCAGTTGAGCTGCCTGTTGAGGCTTGATCACAACCCTGCACTGGTACGCACCATCGCATAGGCCTGGCGCACCAGCGGGTTGACCGAGTTGGCTCGCACCCACAGGTGGTAGGTGACGTCCGGTAGCGGCGGCAGGCCGTCACTCTGCCCCAGCACACGCATGTCGGGGCCGACCATCTCCTGGCTGCGTGCGGTAATGCCCAGGCCCGCCCGCACCGCGGCCTTGACCCCAATCAGGTTTGACGCAAGGTAAGCCTGGCGCCAGGCGATGCCGGCCTGCTCTAGCGCCTCCACGGCCAGTTTGCGGTACAGGCTGGGGTCGTCCACCAGCACCAATGGCAGCGGTTCTTCCGGAACATGCTGATATTGCGCGGCGCAGATCCACCACACTGGCGAGGTGCGCAGCGCGAAGCCTTCCAGGCCGGGTGCCGAACGGGTGGAAATGACCATGTCGATCTTGCCGCGCTGTAGGTCTTCCATCAGGAACGGGCTACGGCCGACGTCGATCTCCAGGCGCAGATTGGGGGCCGAGCGGGCGATGTGGCTAAGCAATGGCGGCAGAATGGTATCGGCGATGTCGTGGGGTGAGCCGATGCGCAGCACACCGCTCAGTCCGTCGTGACGCAGGCCCGCGAGCGCTTCGTCGTTGAGCGCGAGCATCTGCCGGGCGTGGCGCAGCAGTTGGCGGCCGGTGTCGGTCAGTGACTTGTGCCGGCCCTGCTTGCGCAGCAGCGCCACGCCCACTTGCTGCTCCAGGCGTTGCATGTGCTGGGTCACCGATGCCTGGGTGCGGGCCAGGTGACGGCCGGCCTTGGCGAAGCTTGCGTGGTCAGCGATGGCGACGAAGGTGCGCAGCAGGTCGAGGTCCAGGTTCGGAGTGGTCATGGGGCAGGCCTGTGAGTGAGGGGCGGTAATGGGGGGCGGACTGGCCCGCAATGGCATTCGATCAGTCTGTATGACCAACCCTGGTGGCCTCATCGCGGGGCAACCTCGCTGCCACGAATATCGCATTCTTACATCAATGACCGGTAGAAAAGCATAATGATCCGTTATGTTTTATGCCTCTCACGCAAACTCGAGCCAGAAAAAAGCTCAACGATTGCTGGCATATGCCTTTCTGAGGGCGCAGGAGCACAAACATAGTTATAACGATAGTCAATATTTGAATTTCCCCTCGATCTGGCAACTTCCTAGCATGCGCCCTCATTGGCCGGGTGTTCCGGCTGCCGGGATGAGGAGCCCACCATGTCGCTGTCCACCGTTACCCGCCGCGGGCTGTTTGCATCGTTGCTGGTCACCGCAACCTTCACCGCCAGTAGCCTGGCCCACGCCGACGCCACCCTGGACAAGATTCAGCAGCGCCACAAGCTGGCGGTGGGGGTGGTGCTGTCGGGCGGCCCATTCGGCGCCATCGACCCCAGCATCCGCCAACCCGTCGGTTTCAGCGTTGACCTGGCCCGTGACCTGGCTCGCCAGTTAGGCGTCGAGGTGGACCTGGTCGCAGTACAGCCAGCCAACCGTGTGCAGTTCTTGCAGCAGGGCAAGGTCGACCTTCTGATCGCCAACATGGAGTGGACCGCCGAGCGCGACAAGCTGCTTGGCCACGTACCCACACCGTTCTACCGCGTCGGTGGCAGCGCTGCGGTGGCCAAGGACAGCCCGCTCAAGACATGGGCCGACCTCAAGGGGCAGGCGGTGTGCACCAGCCAGGGCAGCAGTTATACCCAGGCGCTGGTAGGCCTGGGCGCGGACATCAAAGCCTTCAAGACCTCCGCCGAGTCGCTGCTGGCCCTGCGCGGCAACAACTGCGTGGCCGCCGTGCACGACGCCACGCTGATCAACCCGCTGCTGGCCAAGGGCGGCGAGTGGAGCGGCTACCGCGCCATTACCCCCGAGCTGAACCCGGCGCCGTCGGTAATCTGGACCCGCCTGGGCGAAACCGACACCCAGCAGCGCCTGGACCCTTTCGTCAAGCAATGGCACCGCAGTGGCTGGCTGATCGAGCGTGAGCAGGCCAACCACATCACCCCGGCTTCACCGGCGCTGGTAGAACTGCGCGCCAAACTGCAGGGCGAAGGCGCCTGATGAGTGATGCTCTGCACTGGCTGGTAGGGCAGCTTGCCCGACTTGGCCTGGACTACGGCTTTCTGTTCGATGGCTACGCCAGCGGCAAGCTGGTGGAGGGCGCGCTGACCACGTTATGGCTGTGCCTGTGCGGAATCATCGGGAGCCTGATGGTGGGTGTGTTGCTGGCCGCAGCGGTGACCTCCGGGCGCTGGGTGGCTTGGCCCGCGCGGGCCTTCATCGAGGTCACCCGCAACACGCCGACCCTGGTGCAGCTTTACTGTGCCTTCCTGGTGCTGAACATGCTGATCAACCAGAGCCTGGGCAGCGCCAACCCCATGACACCCTTCGCCTGGGTGGTGTTGGTGATCTCGCTACACAAAGGCGCCTTTCATGCCGAGGCCCTGCGCGCCGGCATCGAGGCGGTACCGGCGGTTACCCTGGAGGCGGCCCGCTCGCTGGCCTTCAGTCGTCGCCAGCAGTTGCTGCAGGTGCAGTTGCCGCTGGCTTTACGCTTCGCCTTGCCGGCGCTGGTCAACAACCTCATCGACCTGGTGAAGATGACCGCCGTGGCCTCGGCCATCGCCGTCAACGACATCACCTACGCCTCGATCATGATCTGGACCCAGGGCGACAACGTCGTTGAGCTGATGATTTTGATCCTGGCTTTTTTCGGGCTGCTGAGCTTTGCAGTCAATTGTGCCGGCCGCGCCGTGGAAGCGCGCCTGAGGATGCCTGGTTATGGCCACTGAAAACCTCGCTACCCTGTGGCACTGGTCACCAACCCTGGGCGCGGGTCTGTTGCAGAACATCCAGATTAGCGTCGGCGCCATTGGCCTTGGCACATTGCTGGGCTTGCTGGTGGGGGCGCTGCTGCTGTCGCCGCTGGCGTCCTTGCGCGTTATTGCGCGGCTGTGGGTGCAGGTGTTTCGCAATGCGCCCTGGCTGGTGTTGATCTACTTCACCTCGTACGTGTTTCCCTTCGATGTGCAGGTGGGCGGTACTTGGGTCGCGTTCCCCGACTGGCTCAAGGTCACTGTGGGGTTGGCCTTGCCGGCCAGTGCCAACGTGGCCGAAATCTTGCGCGGCGCTGTCGCCTCGATTCCGGCCACCCAGTGGGAGGCCGCGCGCTCGCTGGCCTTCAGCCGCGGGCAGATTCTGCGCTCGATCATTCTGCCGCAGTGCCTGCGGCGCATGTTGCCACCGTGGATGAACCTGTACGCAGTGGTAACCATGGGTACCGCGCTGGCTTCGCTGGTCGGTGTGCATGACCTGATCGACAGCGCTCAGGTCGCTGCAAACACCGTCAACCGCAGCGGCTTCACCGTGTTGGTGTACTTCAGCGTGCTGGCGTTGTTCTTCGCCTATTGCTACCCGATTGCCCGTCTGACTCAACGCCTGGAGCGCCGCTATGCCTTCTGAACCCCTGATCCAGCTGCGTGACGTGCACCTGGCCTTTGCCGACAACCCGGTGCTGCGCGGCATCGACCTGGACGTGCAGGCCGGCCAGGCGGTGTCGATCATCGGCCCGTCCGGGTCGGGCAAGTCGACCATCCTGCGCTGCATGACCGGCCTGCTGCGGCCCCAGCGCGGCAGCATTCGTATCGGTGACACTCAGGTCGAACAGCTGCGCGGCGAGGCCGGGCTGATCGCCTTGCGCAAGCAAGTGGGCTTCGTCTTCCAGCAATACAACCTGTTCCCTCACCTGAGCGTGCTCGACAACCTGCTGATTGCCCCTACCAAGGTGCTGGGGCGCAGCCGTGGCGAGGCCCGGGATCAGGCCCTGGCGTTGCTCGAAAAGGTGCGCCTTGGGCATAAGGCTGCGGCCTTTCCGGGTGAGCTGTCGGGTGGCCAGCAGCAGCGGGTGGCCATTGCCCGTGCCCTGGCCATGCGCCCCAAGCTGATCCTGTTTGACGAAGTCACCTCGGCGCTGGACCCGGAAATGGTGGGCGAAGTGCTGGCAGTGATCCGCGAGCTGACCGAGGAGGGCATGACTTGCGTGCTGGTCACCCATGAAATGCGCTTTGCCGAGGAAATCAGTGATCAGGTGTATTTCACCGAACACGGTCGCATTGTCGAGCACGGCAGCGCCGGGCAGGTGTTCCGTGCCCCCAGCCACGAGCGTACCCGCGCGTTTCTCCAGCATGCGTTGGGCGAGGGCGGGCACCGCCCCAGCCGCCCGGCCCCCGATGTACTGAGTAACCTGGGGCGCTACAGCCTCAGCGTATGACTACCGTTTCCCCACAAGAGAGACTGACCATGTCCCAGGATTCCGTGATCCAGCCGTTCCTCGCGCAAGTGCGCGCCATCCATGAACGTGGCGTGGACCGCGCCGCCCTGCAGCAGATTGTCGTGCTGCTCGAAGGCCTGGCCGAGCGTCGCGAGCTGTTCAATTTCGAGCGGTTCCCGGCGCCGGATGCGGCCACCGGCGAAACCCAGTACCGCTACCGCCTGAACGACGACGGCGAGTCGCCGACGCTCTACGTCAACTCGCTGCTGCCAGGCAAGGCGACCTTGCCGCACAACCACGAAACCTGGGCGATCATCGTTGCCGTCGAGGGCCAGGAGCTCAACCGCGTGTACCGCCGCGAGGACGACCGTAGCGATCCGGCCCGCGCCAGCCTGGCGCTGGAGCGTGAGGTGTTGGTGCAGCCGGGCACTTCGGTGGCGTTCCTTGGCGATGACTTGCACGGCATTCGCGTCGAGGGCAGCAGCCCGACCTTGCACTTTCACCTCTATGGCCGGCCGCTGGAGTCGCTGGACAACCGCTACGGGGTCAAGGATGACGGCAGCGTGGTGAACTACAACAAGTCGCAGATGGCACCTTCGATCGCCGCTTACGGCCATTGATGCGCTTGGGCCTTATCGCGGGATCGCCACGCGATGAGGCCAGTGCCCGCAATACACCCCCATTCCAGAAACGACCACGGACTGCGTCCCATGACCCCCAGCATTACCCCTGCGCAGCTGCACAGCTGGCTGTTCGACGGCCAGGAAATCGCCCTGTTTGACCTGCGCGAGCATGGCCAGTATGGCGAAGCCCACCTGTTTTACGCTGTCAACCTGCCATACAGCCGCCTGGAAATCGAAGCACCGCGCCTGGCGCCTAACCCGGCAGTACGGGTGGTGGTGTACGACGAAACCGGCGACGAACTTGTCCAGCGTGGCGCCCGACGGTTACAGGCTTTGGGCTACACAGACGTGCACTGGCTACAGGGTGGCAGTCTGGGTTGGAAGGCCGCAGGCTTCGAGCTGTTCGCCGGGGTGCACCTGCCGTCCAAGGCGTTTGGCGAGTTGGTCGAACACGCCTGCCACACCCCGCGCATTACTGCGCTGCAGCTGGCCGACTGGCAGCGCCAGGGCAAACCGCTGGTGCTGCTCGACGGTCGGCCGCTCGAGGAGTTCGCCAAGATGAACATCCCCGGTGCCACCTGCTGCCCCAATGGCGAGCTGGGCTATCGTCTGGAAGACCTGGTGAGCGACCCGCACATACCGGTCGTGATCAACTGCGCCGGGCGCACCCGCAGCATCATCGGTGCCCAGACCTTGATCAACCTGGGCATCGGCAACCCGGTCTTCGCGTTGGAAAATGGCACCCAGGGCTGGCACCTGGTGGACTTGCCCCTGGAGCACGGCGGCCAGCGTGGTTATCCGGCGCACAGCAACAAGGCGCTGCAACAGCAGCGGGATCGGGCCACGGCGCTGGCACGAAGGGCTGCGGTACAGTGGGCCTCGGCCAAGGAGGTACAGCTCTGGCAGCAGGATGCCCAGCGTTCGCTGTTCCTGTGCGATGTACGCACGCCGGAGGAGTTCGCCGCCGGCAGCTTGCCCGGCGCTCAGCATTGCCCCGGGGGACAGCTGATCCAGGGTACAGACCTGTACATCGGGGTACGCAAGGCGCGGGTGGTGCTGTTCGATGACGACGGTGTGCGCGCTCCGGTGGTCGCCAGTTGGCTGCGGCAGATGGGGCACGAGGCGTACGTGCTCGAGGGTGGTCTGGTCAGTGGCCTTGCCTTGGCTGTCCGGCCTGTGCCGGCACCAGGCCTGGCCGAAGCCAGCGCGGCCGAGCTGGAGGACGCCTTGCTGCTGGACGTGCGTGCGAGCAGCGCCTACCGCAGGCGCCACCTGCGTGGTGCGCAGTGGGCGATCCGTCCGCGGCTGGCCGCACAGGTGGCTGCTGAAACCCGACGCCTGGTGTTCATCGCTGATGACCCGCAGGTCGCGCAGCTGGCCGTGAACGAACTGCCCGAGGCTCAGCGCCATGCGGCGCGGCTGTTCCCAGTGGGGCTACTGGGGGAATGGCCGCAGGTCGAGAATGACACTTCGCTGCCAGATGCCCAGTGCATCGACTTCCTGTTCTTTGTGCACGATCGTCACGCCGGCAACAAAGCCGCGGCGCGCCAGTACCTGGCCTGGGAGACCGGCCTGATTGCGCAGATGAATCCTCAGGAAACTGCAAGCTTCACGCCGCTGATCCAGTTCGACCCAGTGGCAACACGCCTGGTGCACGCTGGCCGTGGCAGTGTCGGGCAGGGCGCCCAGGCCGTCAACCTGCCGGTCAGTCGCCTGAGCACGGTGCTGTTTGACAGTGTCGCCGACCTGCAGGAAGCCCGTAGCAAGCGCGATCAGGAACGGGTACTGAGCTACGGTGCCCGCGGCAATCCCACGGCCTTTGCCCTGGAGGATCTGGTCAGCGAACTGGAGGGTGGCTACCGCACCAAGCTGTTCGCCACCGGTCTGCAGGCCATTACCCAGACCTTCCTGGCTTACCTGCGCCCGGGTGACCACCTGCTGATCAGCGATGGCGTCTACGGCCCGGTACGGCGCCTGGCCCGTGAGCTGCTGCAACCGTTTGGCGTGCAGGTGGAGTATTTCGCGGCCGATGGCCGAGGGCTTGAAGCGGCCTTGCGGCCCAACACCCGCATGGTCTACAGCGAAAGCCCAAGCTCGTTGTTGTACGAGCTCAACGACCTGCCGGCCATGGCCGCCCTGTGCAAGCCGCGGGGGATCCTGCTGGCGGTGGACAACACCTGGGGCTCGGGCTACCTGTACCAACCGCTGGCCTTGGGGGCGGACATTTCTGTCATGGCCCTGACCAAATACCTGGGCGGGCACAGTGATGTGATGATGGGCAGCGTGTGCACCACCCGTGAAGCCTTCGCCGCGCTGTCGCGCAGCAGCGATACCTGCGGCTGCACCGTGGGTGCGGATGATGCCTGGCTGGTGCTGCGTGGTGCGCGCAGCTTGGCCAGCCGGATGGCAGTGCACGAACGCCAGGCGCTTGAGATTGCTAACTGGTTGCAGGGGCACGAGGCGGTGGCGCGTGTGTACCACCCGGCGTTGCCGCAGCACCCGGGCCATGCGTTGTGGCAGCGAGACTTCAAGGGCAGCAATGGTCTGCTCAGTTTCGAGCTTGCCAATGCGGCCCACGGCCAGGCCGAAGCCTTCGCGGACGGCTTGCGGCTATTCGGCATCGGTGCTTCCTGGGGCGGATACGAGAGCCTGGTGATGCTGTCGGAGGTGGCTGGCCGGCAGTTCGCAACTGCCGCTCGTGGAGTGATTGTGCGCTTGCATGTGGGGCTGGAGGATGTTGCGTCTCTCCAGCGGGACCTGGATCAGGCATTGCGACAGAGCGCTTCATAACCGCGAAAGGGAGGGTTCTAAATGACGGCTCGTATGGGATGCTGGTCGATCGCGATTTGAGGGCGCTTGGTGTCCAGCACGTCGACGCGATCCGCCAGGCGCCTGGCGCGATCAAGCAGAGCATCCTCACCCAGGTGCCATTGGACCGCCAGGCGCAAGCGGCCGATGGCGTAGCCTTGGATACGGTCGAGGCTGGCGTGGAGCAAGCGTGTAGGTGCGCCAAGACCGCGGCCGATGGCGGCCAGGTCGGGTTCCAGGCCGTTGCGGCCGCTGTAGTGCAGGTCGATGAGGTGCTCGCCGGTGTTGCCGCTCAGGTCGTCATGGGTATGTTCGAGGGTGCCGAGCAACGTGCGGGTGACCGCGCTGCGTGGCTCGCCGAAGACTTGCCAGACCTCGCCCTGTTCGGCGATCTTGCCTTGTTCGAGCACCACCACACGGTCGCAGATTTCGCGGATCACGCCCATCTCGTGAGTGATCAGGACGATGGTCAGGCCGAGGCGTCGGTTGATGTCGCGTAACAGTTGCAGGATCGCCTGGGTGCTTTCTGGGTCAAGGGCGGAGGTTGCTTCGTCGCACAGCAAGATCTGCGGTTGCAGCACCAAGGCGCGGGCGATGCCGACACGTTGCTTTTGCCCGCCGGAGAGCTGCGCCGGATAAGCGTCACGGCGTGCTTCCAGGCCAACGAGTTGCAGCAGTTCATCGACCCGGCGTGTCTGTTCTTCGCGCGATACGCCGGCCATGCGCAGCGGCAGGGCGATGTTCTGCGCCACGGTGCGAGTGGCCATCAGATTGAAATGCTGAAAGATCATCGACACCCGCCGGCGCAGGCTGCGCAGGGCCGGGCCTTCGAGGTTGCCGATGTCATCGGTGTCGATGAATACCTTGCCGCTGTTGGGGTTCTCCAGGGCATTGAGCATGCGCAGCAGCGAGGATTTACCCGCGCCACTGCGGCCGATGATGCCGAACACCTCGCCACGGCGAATGTGCAAGTCTATACCCCGCAGCGCCTCGACGCCGTTGGGATAGTGCTTGCAGACTTGTTCAAGGCGGATGTGGGGTTGCGGTGCAGCTTGGGTGCTCATGGTGTCGTCTTGCTCCATAAAGATCACTCCCTCGCCTGGCGCGGGAGTGATCGGCACTGTTCAATCAGAACGCCGGATAGATTGCGCCCTTGTAGCGCGCCTTGATGAATTCACGGGTCGCATCGCTGTTCAGCGCTTCGGCGACGATCTTGATCGCCTTGTCATCCTTGTTTTCCGGGCGAGTCACCAGGTACTCGGCCCAGATGTTCTTGCCATCCTGGCCTTTCTCGATGTACAGCGATTTGTCCAGCGGCAGTTTGGCTTCCAGCACGTAGTTACCATTCAGCGCTGCCAGCTCAACCTGGCTCAGGGCGCGGGGCAGGATCGCCGATTCCAGCTCGACGATTTTCAGATGCCTGGGGTTTTCCACGATGTCTTTCTGCGTTGGCAGCGGGTCTTCCGGGCTGTCCAGTTCGGCCTTGCCCTTGAGCTTGATCAGGCCAAGCTTCTGCAACAGCAACAGGCCACGCCCGCCATTCACCGGGTCGTTGGGGATCGCCACTTTGGCGCCGTCTTCCAGTTGAGTGACGTTGGTAATCTTCTGCGAGTAAGCGACGAAGGGCTCGATGTGCACCGGCACGATAGACACCAGATTCGTGCCGCGCTCACGGTTGTAGTCGTTGAGGAAAGGCCGGTACTGGTAGTAGTTGGCGCTGAGCTGCTTGGACACCAGTTGCGCGTTGGGCTGGATGTAGTCCGAGAAGATGCGGATATCCAGATCGACGTCCTGTTTGGCGACGATGGGTTTGATGAATTCGAGGATTTCGCCGTGTGGCACCGGGCTGGCGCCTATCACGAGTTTTTCCCCGGCCTGGGCGGCGCCCAGCAACAGGCCGCTGACGGCCAGGCTGGAAACGATGAGCTTGATGAACGACATGGTGTGTTTCCTTGGCGGTTATTTGCGGGTGAAGTGGATTACCAGGCGGTTGCCGGAGGCTTGCAGCAGCTGGACGAGAACGATGAGCAGACCGACGGTGACGATCATCACTTCGGTCTGGAAGCGCTGATAGCCATAGCGGATGGCCAGGTCGCCGACGCCGCCACCGCCGATGGCGCCAGACATGGCGGTATAGTCGACCAGCACGATGGCAGTGACGGTGATTGCCGAAATGATGCCCAGGCGCGCTTCGGGTAGCAGGGTGTACCAGATCACCTGCCAGGTGCTGGCGCCCATCGACTGGCTGGCCTCTACCAGGCCGCGATCGACTTCACGCAGGGCGGTCTCCACCAGGCGTGCGAAGAACGCGGTTGTGCCGATCACCAGTGGCGGGATGACGCCGCGCACACCGAGGGAGGTGCCAGTGACCAGGGTGGTGAGAGGGATCAGTACAATCAGCAGAATGATGAACGGCACGGAACGCACGATGTTCAGCACGAAAGACACCAGCCCATACAGTGCTGGCTGTTCCAGTAGTTGCTTGCGCCCGGTCAGAAACAGCAGCACGCCCAACGGCAGGCCAAGCAGCACGGTGAACAGCAGCGCGCCGCCAAGCATGGCCAAGGTGTCGAGGGTGGCGTCGGTGATCTGGGTCCAGTCGATCTGGTCAAAATTCATCAACAGGCTCCCCTCAGATCCACGAATGCTGTGGGGGATTTACGCCGTTGAGGTAGTACTGGCCGACCGCATAAGGCTTCCAGCGCACCGGGTCATGCAGGGTGTGGGTGCGGGCATCGCGCCACAGGCGGTCCAGGCCGTTCTGTTGCAAGGTCGAGCGAGTGCCGCCCAGTTCGAACAACTTGTTGGCGGCGAGCAGGGCGATGTCGGTTGTCAGCACCTTCGCTTCGGCCACGGCGATCTTGGCCTTGGCGATGCTGTCGAGCGTCGGTTCGGCAATGGTCGCGTCCAGTTGCAGGCCGGCCCGCTCCAGTAGCGCTTCGGCTGCGTGCAACCGGATGAACAGATCGCCAACCGCAGCGACCGTGAACGGGTCATCGCTGGCGTGCTCTTTGCCGCTGTCAATCCAGGGCCGGGCTTTGCTACGGACAAACTCAACCGTGGCCTGCAGCGCGCCACGGGCGATACCGGCATCGATGGCAGCATGGATCAGCTGGCTCTGAGGGCCAACGGCGCTGGGGTTCTCGTAGACGATGTGCGCCGGAAGTACACGCTCGTTGGGCACCACTACGTTTTCCAGCAGCACCGTGCCGCTGGCGGTGGTGCGCTGGCCGAAGGCTGACCAGTCGTCTATCACGCTCAAGCCTGGTGTATCACGGTCGGCGATGGCAACGATGACGTGGTCGTGGTCATCAAGTGCGACGATGGGCACCAAGTGGGCGAACAGCGCACCGGTGGAGTAGAACTTGCGACCGTTGAGCACCTTGTGATGCTCATCGTGAGCGCTGATGCGGGTCTGGAAATCCTCGACGTTTTTGCCGCCGAACTCCGAGAAGGCGTTGCCAAGACGCAGCCCGGATAGCACTGCGGCGAATAGCGCCTGTTTCTGTTGCTCACTGGCCGACAAGCGAATCACGTCGATGATTTCGAAGCTGTTCTGGGCGATCTGCGCAGCCGATGCATCGGCGGCGGCGAGGATGGCGAAGACCTTGGCCAGGGTCACTTGAGAGACGGCTGCACCGCCGTATTGTTTGGGGATGGTGATGCCCCACAGGCCGCTTTGTGAGTAAGCCTCCACTTCGGCAAAGGGCAGGGCGCGCTGACGGTCACGTTCCAGGGCGCCCTCGGCAAACAATTTGGCCAAGGCATGGGCTGTTTCTATCGCCTGGGCATCGCTGGTGATACGTGTAGCGGGTTGGGCCGGTCGGCTGGGGCGCCAGGTGGCAGGGTCAACAGGGTAGTAAGGCATGGCGCGGGTCTCGTTTCGACAGGGTCCGATAACTGTCCTCTCGCAAAACCTGTGCCACCGAATAAAACGAATAAAATCATATAGATGTTGGCATTTAACTGCTTGGATCACTGTACGGTAACTGTAGCAATCTGTTGCTTCACTGTTGCCGGGTAAACAGCGCTCGATGTTCAGAGATTGGCGGCCCTGGTTTGCACTTCAGCCTCCGGCATCAACTGTCCCGGCATATCCTCAAGCAAACGCCGCGTATAGTCGCTCCCCGGTCGCCCGAACACCTCTTCGGTGGGGCCCTGGTCCACCAGTCTGCCCTGGCTCATCACCAGCACCTGGTCACTGATGCCGCGTACCGTTGCCAGGTCGTGGGAGATGAACAGGTAAGTCAAGCCAAGTTCTTCCTGCAAACCTTGCAGCAGGTCCAGCACCTGCGCTTGCACCGGTGCATCCAGCGCCGATAGCGGTTCGTCCAGCACCAGCAGCTCCGGTTCCGCCGCCAGCGCCCGGGCTATCGCCACGCGCTGGCGTTGCCCGCCGGAGAGTTGGGCAGGGCGGCGATGCAGCAGCTCGCCCGGCAAGCCGACCCGCTCCAGCAGTGCCAGTACCCGCGCGCGGTGGTCCCGACGCTGGCCTATTCCGAACGCGCGCAGCGGCTCGCTGATGATGGCAAGCAGATCCTGGCGTGGGTCCAGTGCTGCATAGGGGTTCTGGTAGACCAGTTGCACCCGCCGGCGGTAACCGTGCAATTGGCGGCGACCGGCCCCGAGCACCTCCAGGCTGTCGAAGCGCACGCTGCCCGAGCTGGCCTGCTCCAGGGCCAGGATAATCCGCGCCGTGGTGGACTTGCCCGAACCGGACTCGCCCACCAGGCTGGTGGTGGTACCCCGTTGCAGGCTGAAGCTGACGCCATCCACAGCCGCCGCACCGTGTTTGTCGAAGCGCCGATGCAGCTGGGTAACCTGTAGCAGCGGAGGTTCCCGACTCACCCTTGGCGCCACGCGGCGCTGTTGCAAACGCGCCAGCGGCGAGGCCTGCAGCAACTGGCGGGTGTAAGGGTGCTCCGGGGCATGCCACAGTTGCGCCGGTGTACCGCTCTCCAGCAAGCGACCGTGGCGCATCACCAGAATGCGGTCGGCGCGATCCAACGCCACCGCCAGGTCATGGGTGATCAGCAGCAGGCTGCTGCCGCGCTCGCGGACCAACTGCTGCAAACGGTCGAGGATTTGCCGTTGTACGCTCACATCCAGGGCGCTGGTAGGCTCGTCGGCGATCAGCAGCGGCGGGTCGTTGGCCAGGGCAATGGCGATAAGCACCCGCTGGCACATGCCACCGGACAGTTGATGGGGGTAGCGGGCGAGCAGGGTGTCCGGCGCCTTCAGCCCGACTTCCCGCAGCAGCTCCAGGGCACGCGGACGGGCCTGGGCCAGGGGCACACCGTGCACCGTCATGGTTTCTATCACCTGGGCTCCGATAGTCTTCACCGGGTCCAGCGAAGTACCCGGGTCCTGCGGCACAAAGCCGACCAGGCGACCGCGACGCTGGCGCCAGGCGTGCTCGTCGAGGCTGGCCAGTGCGTGCCCCTGAAGCCACAGTTGCCCGTGCTGGCGCGCCGACTCCGGCAACAAGCCGGCCAGCGCCGCGGCTGTGGTGGATTTGCCGGAGCCAGATTCGCCGACCAGGCAAACGATCTCGCCTGCCGCTATGTCCAGGTCCAGCTCCTGCACGGCGGCCTGCGCCGCCCCCGGATACTCGACCCCGAACTGACGGACACGCACCAACGGTACACTCATGTGTGTTCTCCCTGAAGACGTTGCAAGCCCCGGCCAAGTTGCTGGGTGGCGAGCACTACGCTGGCCACCACCAGCCCCGGCAGGGTGGTGTACCACCAGGCGGCGACCATGTAGTTGCGCCCCTCGGCAATCAACAGGCCCCATTCCGGTTGCGGCGGCGGGGCACCGAAGCCCAGGAAGCTGAGGGCGGAGACCGCCAGTACCGCACCGGCAAACTCCAGTGCCGCCAGGGCGAGCAAAGGGCTGGCCGCATGGGGCAGGACGTGCCGGCACAGATTGGTCCAGGCGCCAACGCCGGCCACTTGTGCGGCTTCGACGAATACCCGGCTGCGCCAGCGCAGGACTTCGCCCCGGGCCAGCCGGGCGAACACCGCGACCGACGACAGCCCGACCGCGATAGCAATCTCCAGCGTGCCGAAGCCAAGGGCGGTGACGATGGCCATGGCCAGCAACAGGGCCGGAATCGCCATTAGCACCTCCACCAGCACCGCCAGAACCCGGTCGGCAGTACCACCGAACCAGCCGGCGATGCCGCCGAGCAGGGTCCCGGCGAGCAGGGCGATCAGCACCGCGATGGCGGTGGCCTGCAATGACAGCGCCGCCCCATACACGCAGCGGGCGTAAAGGTCGCGGCCCAGATGGTCGGTGCCGAACCAATGCTGCGCCGAGGGCGCGCGCAGCGTACGGGTGGGGTCGGCGAGCAGCGGGTCGAGGCCGGTGAACAGCCCGGGGAAGAACGCCCAGCCCAGCAGGAGCAGGAACAGCACCAGGCTCAGCGCCACCGGCAAGCCAGGCCGGTGGCGCCACGATGGCGACGAGGAAATGGCGGGTTGCAGGATCATGGTCGCCTCCCTTGGCGAATGCGCGGGTCCAGCAGTGGGTAGAGCAAGTCGGTCAGCAGGTTGGTCAGCACAAACACGGTCGCCGCGAGCAGCACCACGCCCTGCACCACGGCGATGTCCTGGCTGGCCACTGCAGCCTGGGCCAGGCGGCCCACGCCGTCGCGGGAGAACACCGTTTCGGTGACTACTGCGCCGGCCAGCAGGTTGCCGAGCAAGGTGCCGGTCAGGCTGAGCAGGGGGATCGAGGCGTTATGCAAAATATGCCGCCACAGCAACGACCAGCGCCCGACCCCCTTGCTGCGCAGGGCCTGGACAAAGGGCTGGCGGCTGACGCCGGCGATGGAGCGGCCGAGTACCTGGGCGATCATTGCGGCGCAGGGCAGGGCCAGGGTGAGTGCCGGCAGCACCAGG
Organism: Pseudomonas sp. NPDC089547; assembly: GCF_050280665.1. Taxonomy (NCBI): domain Bacteria; kingdom Pseudomonadati; phylum Pseudomonadota; class Gammaproteobacteria; order Pseudomonadales; family Pseudomonadaceae; genus Pseudomonas; species Pseudomonas sp. NPDC089547. Next base: position 102,962 of record NZ_JBNNVS010000021.1, read on the forward strand.
CTGGCGAGGCCGTGATCGCCCATGGCCGGCAGCCAGTGCAGGCGGAAGGAGAACAGTTGCAGCAACAGCAGGCCGACCCAGAAGGTTGGCAGCGATACCACCAGTGCCGGCGCGTTGTGCAGCGCCGCCTGTAGCGGGCGCCGCCGTACCTGGTGGGCCGCCAATGCCACGCCGATTCCCAGCGGCACGGCGATCAGCAGCGCGGCAAAGGCCAGGGCCAGGGTCGCCGGGAGTGCCGCGGCCAGGGCCGCCGTGACCGGCTTGCCAGTCTGCAGCGATACGCCAAGGTCCAGGTGTAACAGCCGCCATAGGGCGCCGCCGTATTGCTGCCAGAGGCTGCCGTCCAGGTGATAGCGGGCACGCAGTTCGGCGACCTGTGCCGGATCCGCCGTGCCCGGCTCGCCGCCTTGGGCGAGCAGGATCCCGATCGGATCGCCCGGCAGGGCATACAGAATGGCGAACGACAGGCTGAAGGCCGCCCACAGCACCAGCAAGGCCTGGGCCAGACGCCAGAGTGCAGAGGTGTGCATGCTCATTGGCCTCCTGGTTGTGCCAGCCACGTGTCGTAGAATTGCAGGCGCGTCGAAGCCTCGTAGTGCAGGCCGCGAACGACATCACGGAAAGCGGTGACGGTGGCCATTTCCACCAGCGGAATCACATGGCCCAGGTCCAGCAACTCGGCGCTGGCCTGCTGGATCAGTGCGCCACGTTTCTGCCCGTCGAGGCTGGCCGCCGAGTCGAGCAGCAGCCGGTCGAGTGGCAGCGGTGCGCGAACGTTGACGTTGCGTCCCGGCGACAGGAATACCGTGCGCAGTACGTCCGGATCGGCCCGGGTGAGGTTGAAGAACCACAGGCTGTAGTCGAGAGAGGTCTGTTGCAGGCTGACCTGGCCGATGGTGGATTTGTTCAGGCGCAACTCGACGCCGATCGTGCGCAGCTGTTGCTGCACCAGCTCCAGCACCGGGGTGGTGGCCTGCCAGTAGTCGAGGGCGAAGCCTAGCCGCTTGCCGTCGCGCTGGCGCCAGCCATCGGCACCCTTGCGCCAGCCGGCGTCATCCAGCAGCTTTTGCGCACCCGCCGGATCGTAGGCCAGGTGACTGCTCTGATCCTGGTAAAACGGCGTGCTGCTCGCCAGCACCGACGTAGCCGGCTTTTGGTAACGGGAAATCACCCCCTGGAACTGGCTGCGGTCGATGGCCTTGTTCAGCGCCTGGCGCACCGCCAGCTCATCCAGCGGCGCCCGTGAGACATTCGGCGTCAGGCTGAAGACGATGCCCGGGTTGAGGCGATTGATCGAGGGTACGCCCTGGGCTTGCAGCACCGCTTCGTCCTGCACCGGCACGCTGGTGTTCACGTCGATCTGCCCGGACAGCAGGCTGCCCAGGCGTACGCCGGACTCGGGGAGGACATGGAATTCGATGGCGTCCAGCCAGGCGCGGCCTTGGTGCGCGGCAATCGAAGACGGCCAGTGGTAATCGGGGCGGGCCTCGATGCGTACCAGCCTGTTGTGAGCGAAGCTGTTCACCGTGAACGGCCCGGAACCCACCAGGGCACCCTGGCAGCGCTCCTCGGCAGTGCGTTTCAAGGTGTCGAGGGAAAACAGCCCGAGGCTCATGGTTGAACTGGCCTGGAGAAACTGGGCGTTGGGCTGCCTGAACGTGACGCGCACGCTCAACGGGCCGGTGACGTCCACCGATTCAAGGCCCGCCAGATAGGTCCCGGCCAGTTGCGCACGCGCCCCAAGCGCGACGATCGCCTCGAAGTTGGCCTTCACCGCTGCCGCATCCAGCGGGCTGCCATCGGCAAAGGTCACCCCTTCGCGCAGGTGGAAATCGAACTGCCGCGAATCCTCGCTGACTTCCCAGCGCTCGGCCAGCCAGGGCAGGATCTCGGCGCTTTGCGGGTCCTGGTCGGTAAGCGAGTCGACCAGTTGCCGCCCCACGTTGAGTGCAGTGTTGTTGCCGGCCTGCTGCGGGTCGATGCAGTTCGGGTCGCCGTCGAAGGCTACGCTCAGTACACCGCCAGTCTGCGGCTGCGCCGGGGTGCCGGTGGCGGCCGATTGCTCCGGCTTACTGTCGCAGCCGGCCAGGGCCACGGCGATGGCCAGGATTGCCAGGGGTCGAATCATGGACGTTCCTCAGAAGAACCGGTTGGCGCGGTAGGGTAGGCCGAGGTTTTCCCGCAGCGTGGTACCGGCGTATTCGCGCTGGAACAACCCACGGCGTTGCAGCTCGGGGACCACACCGTCGACGAAATCGTCGATGGCCGAATGCAGGCCGCTGAACATGATGTTGAAGCCGTCGGCGGCATCCGCTTCGTACCAGGCATGCAGGTCATCGGCGATGCTTTCGGGCGTACCGATCAGTATCCGATGGCCGCCGGAGGTGAGCTGGTTGAACAGCTGGCGCACGGTCGGGCGCTCGCGGCGTATCAGGTCGAACACGAGCTTCTGCCGGCTCTGGTGGGTGTTGGTGGTGAACTGCTCGGGGGGCAATGGCACTACTTCGTCGAAGGGCAGTTCGGACAGGTCGTAGCCGAGGCTGACGAACTTCGAAATCGAACTGAGGAAGGCTTTCGGCTCCAGCAGTTCCTGCTGGCGGTCATATTTGGCCTGGGCTTCGGCGAGGGTTTTGCCGACCACGGGGGAGACGCCCGGCAGGATCTTCAGTTCATTCGCGCCCCGCCCGAACCCGGCGGCCGCGGCCTTGGTTTCCTGATAGAAGGCGCGACCCTGTTCGATGGTGTGTTGGGCGGTGAAGATCAGTTCACCCACCCGCGCCGCCAGACGCTTGCCCGCCACCGAAGCACCAGCCTGGGCCACCACCGGATGGCCCTGGGGCGAGCGCGAGACATTGAGCGGGCCGCGGACCTGGAAGTGCTCGCCCTGGTGACCCAGTACATGCAACTTGTCGATGTCCAGCCAGATGCCGCTGGCCTTGTCCTGGATGAAGGCGTCGTCGGCCCAGCTGTCCCACAGGCCGCTGACCACGTCGTAGAACTCCTCGGCGCGGGCGTAGCGGTCGTCATGTTCGACATGCTCCTGGCGATTGAAGTTTTCGCCACCGCCCAGGGAGGTGACCAGGTTCCAGCCGGCCCGGCCACCGCTCAGATGGTCCAGCGCGGCGTACTTGCGCGCCACGTTGTAGGGCTCGTTATAGGTGGTGCTGGCAGTGGCGATCAGGCCGATATGGCGGGTGCTGGCGGCCAACGCCGGCGCCAGGATCAGAGGGTCCCAGCGCACGCTGTTGGGCCCGCGCTGCAGGGCCAGGTCGAGTTTGACGTCGAGGGTGTCGTTGAAGAACAGCGAATGGAACCGCCCGGCTTCCAGCTTGCGGGCGATGTACTGGTAGTGCTCGAGGCTGCGGAAGGTATCCAGCGGCGCCTCCGGCAGGCGCCAGGCGCTGCCGCTGAGGGTGCCGGGGATGAAGGCGCCGAGTACGAACTGGCCTTGGCTCATGAACATTCTCCTGGCGCCCGCCGAACGAGGCGGGCGCTCGATCGTTGGGGTCAGAAGTTGTAGGCGATGCGGGTGTACCAGAAACCGCCATACGGATCGAACGGCGAGATCGAACCGAATTTCGGGAAGCCGTTGACGTCGCCGGCTGGGAAGGCGTTGTTATCGGCACGTACATCGAACAGGTTGTTGGCGCCCACGGCGATATCGAAGTTGTCGGTCAGCGCATAGGCCACTTCCAGGTCGGTGAGCCACTTGGCGCCGTAGGTCACGTCGTAGTCGGGGTTGGCGTCGCGAGCGATGACCTTGTCATAGCGGGTCACGGCGGCGTTGATGGTAAAGCGCTCGATCTGCCAGTTGGCGCTGAGGATCAGCTTGGTCTTGGGGTTGGCCACGGTGAGGTAACCCTGGGCCACACGGTCGAACAGTTCCAGATTGTTGCCAGCGGCCCTGAGAGTGGCTGGGGTCTGCTTGATGTCGTCTATCTCGGTCTTGTTGTAGTTGGCGCCGATGCCGTACTTGACCTGGCCGAACCGGCCATAGTCGACCCGGTAGTCGGCCACCAGGTCGATGCCGCGGGTGGTGGTGTCGGCGGCATTGGTGAAGTACTTGATGCGGTAGCCGGGCTTGTAGCCGTTGGCCACGAGGACCTGATCGACGCCGTTGCCATAAAGGAAGCCGGTCAGGGCGATGCGGTCGCGGATCTCGATCTGGTAGGCATCGAGGGTCACGCTGGCTTGTGGCAATGGCTGCCAGGTCAGGCCGAGGCTGATGTTGCGCGACTTCTCCGGGCTCAGGTCCTCGGCACCGAGGGCCTTGGCCAGCGCCGAATCGACCCGGGCGGTCTTGGCTTCGACGAACTGAGAGACGCCATTGACCGTGGTGTACTGGTTGGCGGTCTGTGCGTAGGTCGACTGCGACAGCGACGGCGCACGGAAGCCGTTGCTCAGCGTGCCGCGTATGGCAAAGGTCGGGGTGAAATCATAGCGCGCGGTCAGCTTGCCGCTGCGGGTATTGCCGCTGCTGTCGTCGTATTTTTCGAAGCGCGCGGCGGCCCCCAGGTAAAGCTTCTCGGTCGGGTTGAAACCGACGTCGAGGTAGCTGGCGTAACTGTTGCGGCTGGCCTGGCCTTCGTCCTCGGGTGTGAGGGTAATCGCACCTTGCGCACCGACCGAACCAGGTTGCCCGGCCAGTGGGCCGCTGGGGTAGATATAACCGCCGTTGATCCATGACAGCGGGTCGTCCGACTCGGTCTTGTAGCGCTCGTGCCGGTGCTCCAGGCCCCAGGATACTTGCAATGGCTTGCTCAGGCCGACCTCGAAGGCTCGGGTCAGGTCGAGGTTGTTGGTCCATTGGTCGAAGGTGTTGGTGTAGGTGTCGAAATGGGTCGGGCTGCCCGGGCCGAGCGAGGCGTTGAGGGTCTCGTCGGCGCCGGCCTGGCTTTTCGCCCGGCCGAAGGTGGAGCTGAGGTCCCAGTGCCAGGCGGCGATCTCGCCCTTGCCGCCAGCCGCGGCCTGGTAGTCGGTTTCCTTGAGGGTATAGAAGGGAGCAGTACCGTCCGGGTAGATCTCTGGAATGATGTTGGTCGAGTTCGGCCGTCGATAGTTTTGTCCGCCCTTGGCGTCGCGCTGGCTCAGGGTAGAGAAGGAGTACAGGGTCAGAGCGTCGCTCACCGGCAGTTCGGCGTTGTACGACAGGTTGATGGCCTTGATCTTCGGCAGGCCATTCTTCTGCACTTCACGGTCGGCTGTGGCATTGCGCGGGTCACCAGGGAAGTACAAGTTGCCGGTGGCCTCGCGGGAGCGGGTGGCGGTCTGCACCGACTTGGCATCCAGGGTGTAGTTGAAGAAGCCGCCGCTATCGCCCAGGGCCAGGCCCTGGTTGAGGGTCTGGCGCAGGTTGCCGCCGTCGCCGTCCTCGTAGTACTGGCCATACTGGGTACTGACCGAGCCGCCGTTGTCGTGCTGCTTGAGGATGATGTTGATGACCCCGGCGATGGCGTCGGAGCCGTACTGTGCCGAGGCACCGTCGCGCAGCACTTCGATATGGTCGATGGCACTGACCGGGATCATGTCCAGGTCCACCGGGTTGGTGCCGTAGGCGGCAGTGGAGTCGAGGTTGATCACCGAGCTGTTGTGGCGGCGCTTGCCGTTGACCAGCACCAGCACGTTGGAACCGTTCAGGCCGCGCAGGCTGTAGGGGCGGGCGACGCTGTCGTTGGAGGTGCCGGAAGGGCGCTGGGAGAATGACGGCAGGGTTTTCTGCAGGGCTTCACGCAGGCTGCTGGAGCCGGTCTGTTCGAGCTGTTTGCTGTCGATCACATCGATCGGTGCCGGGCTGCTGGTAACGGTGCGCACCTCGCTTCCGCGCGAACCGGTGACGATCACCGTGCCAAGCGCGGTGTCGCTGTCGGCGGCCAGCGCCAGTGGGTTGAACAGGTAGCCGGCGAGCAGCGCCGGGGCCATGGACAAGGGAGTGAATACGGACTTCATGACGGTTCCTAGGAATACGGTTGGCAGTCAGGCCCTGGATGTGCGATCGAGCGGGCTCTCATAGGTTGTTTCAGGTTTTCCAGGCATGGCCGGGCCCGCGGAAGGTCCATCGCTCCCGTGGTTCGGCGTGCCTGTGTCTCGTCCGGCGCGCGCCGGTACGCTTATGCCGCTGCGGGTTCCTGGCCGCTGAGCAAGGAACTGAAGCGTCGATCCCAGAAGTCGCGGACCGTTACCGGTTGGCGCAGCAGGCCGCTGTCATGGAAAAGATCGGCGATGCGCTGCTGGGCGGCGATGTCCTGGTCGCTGACCGGGAGCAGGCGACATGGCCGCTGGCGCTGGTCGAACTGTTGCAGGTAGAGGGTGCGGGAAATGCCGGTCAGGGCTTCGTTGCGCGCGGCCCAGGCCTGCGGATTGCGCTCCACCCAGTCCCATGTGGCACGCTCGCGTTCGAGGAAATCGGCGATCTGCGCCTGCTTGCCCGGTTGCGCCAGCACCTTCGCGGTGGTTGCGATCAGGTAATTGCTGCACGGGTAGCGGCCGGCGTCAGCCAGCAGTTCGCCGTCCATTTGCGTCAGTGCCTGGAGCGCCCCGATGCCGCCGGCGATGATGGCGTCCAGATGGCCGTTCTGGAACGCGACCAGCGCATCCCGCGCTGGCATTGGGCGCGCCTGGACATCGTCAAGGGCGAGGCCGTTGTCGCGTAGCAGGTTGAGCATCAGGTAGTGGGTGTCGGTGGCGCGCACGAAACTGATGCGTTTGCCCTTCAGGTCGGCGATCGAGTGGATGCCGCTGCCGCGCTTGGCGATCAGGCCGCTGCGGTTCTGCTCGCCCTGGTAGCTGGCGATCAGCACCAGCGGATTGCCGGCGGCACTGGCGAACAACGGCAGCACCGGGCTCATGAAGGCGTAGTCGAGGCTACCACTGGCGAAGGCTTCGAGGACCATGGCCCCGCCGGGAATGTCCACCCATTCCACGGGATAGGGCGTGGCGGCCTGACCGGCATCGCCAAGGAAGCTTGCGGCCTGGCCCTTGTAGCGCCAGACCCGCAGTGCCTTTGGGGTGTTCGCCAGCGCCGGAACCATGCCAGCGGCGAGTCCGAGCAGGGCGCTGCGCTGGATGAACCGGCGGCGGTGGAGGTCGATATTCATGGCTCAGTCCAGCAGATCGGGTTGTTGCTGGACGATACGGTCCCACAGCGGCAGGAAGTTCAACCACCCGAACAACTCCCGCTGGGCCGGATCGAAGCTGTCCTCGCCGGCTTGCGGAATGCGTGGCTGGCCGGCGGAATACGCCAGCAGATGAGCGTGGGCGGTGTCATCGGCAAGGATAAAGCGCCATGCCGCGCTCTCCACGGTCTGGCCGGTGGTCCATAAGCCATGGTTCTGCCAGACCAGCAGGTTGTTGCCGGCGAAGGTCTCGACGAAGGCGTGGGCCACCAGGTCGCGATCGGCGGTGCCCAGGGCATGGCGGTCGAACAGTACCTGCTCGCCGACAAAGGCCGAGGACTCGGCGGTGATCGGCTGGAACAGCTGGCCGAGGGACGACCAGACCCGGCCGTGGAAGCCGTGCAGATGAGCAATGCCGACTACCTCCGGGCGGGCCTTCTGCAACTCGTAGTGCAGTTCCAGGGCACTGGTGTTCAGCAGCCCGTCACCCTCCACGACCTGACCCTGACCGTTGACCCTCAGCAGATGGCTGGTGCGGATCTGCGAGAACGGCACGCCCAGCGGGTTGATCCAGTAGTGGTCTGTCTCGATCGGATCGCGGGCGGTGAAATGCCCAGCCAGGCCAACCTCGAAGCCCAGCTCGGCGAACAGCCTGTACGATGCAGCAAGGCGTTGCTTGCGGTGCAGGCGTTCGGCGTGGGGATCGGCGTGGGTAGTCGGGGCGCTGATTTGCAGGCGGTGGTTGTGGTTCGGCAGGCGGGCGATGCTATGGCTCATGGGGCGTACTCGCAGGTGGATGAATCGGGCGCCTCCACCGTGCGAGGGGTCGGGTCTGAAAGGACTGTAGCAAGCGGGGGCGAGGGGCAGAAATACTGTTTTGATCTATTTTTATTATTATTTTTCAGAATAAAAAATCAGATGGATATCCAACTATCGCATTTTAGTTCTGGGCCCATAGTCGGCAGAGAACTCTGTAAGAGCGGGCTTGACCCGCGAACACCGGCGCAGCCGGTGCCATGCACCGCGCTGGATTCTTCGCGGCTAAAGCCGCTCCCACAGGGTATGCGGGCCGCTTGCGAACTCAGTTCTCTGCGCTGTCGCGCAGAGAACTGATGCTGGCAGGCGCTCCGCGTACCCTGTGGGAGCGGGCGCGCCCGCGAAGAATCCAACACGGTGCATGGCACCGGCTGCGCCGGTGTTCGCGGGCACGCCCGCTCCCACAGGGTCCCTGCTAAATCAGTTAGTTACCTGAAGTTCTA
>NZ_JBNNVS010000022.1:0-105157 GCF_050280665.1 Pseudomonas sp. NPDC089547
CGCGAAAGGGCCGCAAAGCGGCCCCAGATTTTTGTCCTGCCTCAGGACTGCCGGGGCTGCTGCGCAGCCCATCGCGACACAAGGCCGCTCCTACAGGGGGCGCGTCAGGCCTGGGTTCTCAGGTTGGTTCAGCCCCCGGGTTCAACACCAACTGCATGAAGGTCAGGTCCAGCCAGCGGCCAAACTTCACCCCCACCTGTGGCATCTGCCCGGTCACCACAAAGCCCAGCCGCTCATGAATGCGCACCGAAGCGGCATTGCCACTTTCGATTGCCGCCACCATCACATGCTTGCCGCATTCCCGCGCTCGCTCGATCAGCGCCGCCATCAACACTGGCCCTAGCCCTTTGCCACGCTGGTCACCACGTACATACACCGAATGCTCCACGGTCAGGCGAAACCCTTCGAACGGCCGCCAGTCACCAAACGAGGCATAACCCAGCACGCCGGTGGCATCCACCGCAACCAGAATCGGATACCCCTGCTGCGCCCGTGCTTCAAACCAGGCCTGGCGGTTGCCAAGGTCAACCGGGGTTTCGTTCCAGATCGCCGTGGTGTTGCGCACCGCGTCGTTGTAGATGTCGAGGATGCCCGGCACGTCGGTAGGCAGGGCGTCGCGGATTTCGTAACTCATGACAGCGTCTCGCAAGGTCGTTGTTTGCAGATTAAATGGTTACCAGGCCGCGCACACCTTCGGCTTGCATGTTTTCACCACGGCCACGCTGCACGATCTCGCCACGGGCCATGACCAGGTACTGGTCGGCCAGTTCCTCGGCAAAGTCGTAGAACTGCTCCACCAGCAAGATTGCCATGTCGCCGCGCTCGGCCAGGCGGCGGATGACCGCACCGATTTCCTTGATGACCGAGGGCTGGATGCCTTCGGTCGGCTCATCAAGGATCAGCAGGCGCGGGCGGCTGGCCAGGGCGCGGCCGATGGCCAGCTGTTGCTGCTGGCCGCCAGACAAGTCGCCGCCGCGGCGTTGCTTCATCTGCTCCAGCACCGGGAACAGTTCGTAGATGAACGCTGGCACTTCGCGGGCTTCCCGAGCGGGGAAGCGCGACAGGCCCATCAGCAGGTTTTCCTCCACGGTGAGGCGCGGGAAGATCTCGCGGCCCTGGGGCACGTAGGCGATGCCCGCGTGCACCCGCTGCTGCGGTTTGAGGGCGGTGATCGGCTTGCCTTCCCATGTGATGCTGCCGTCGCGGGCGGGCACCAGGCCCATCAGGCAGCGCAGCAGGGTGGTCTTGCCCACGCCATTGCGGCCCAGCAGGCAGGTCACTTCGCCAACCTTGGCTTCGAAGGACAGGCCGCGCAGGATGTGGCTGCCGCCGTAGTACTGGTGCAGGGTGTCGATCTTGAGCATGTTGGTATTCCTGAAAGGGTTGCTGTGCCTGTGCCGGCCTCTTCGCGGGCTCGCCCGCTCCCACAGGAAACTCGTAGTTTTCGAGCCCTGTGCCTGTGGGAGCGGGCAAGCCCGCGAAGGGGCCGGCACAGGTTTCCTTGTCTAGCGGCCCAGATACACCTCGACCACCCGCTCATCCGCCTGCACCTGCTCCAGCGACCCCTCTGCCAGCACACTGCCCTGGTGCAGTACGGTCACATGGTCGGCAATGCTGCCGACAAAGCCCATGTCATGTTCCACCACCATCAGCGAATGCTTCCCGGCCAGGCCCTTGAACAGCTCGGCGGTGAACTCGGTCTCGGCATCGGTCATACCCGCCACCGGTTCATCCAGCAACAGCAATTGCGGCTCCTGCACCAGCAGCATGCCGATCTCCAGGAACTGCTTTTGCCCGTGCGACAGCAGCCCGGCCGGGCGCTGGGCCAGCGGCAACAGGCGCAAGGTGGTCAGCACCTCTTCGATACGCTGGCGCTGTTCACCGCTCAAGCGCGCTGCCAGGCTGGCCCACACCGACTTGTCGGTCTTCAAGGCCAGCTCCAGGTTCTCGAACACCGTCAGGGCCTCGAACACCGTGGGTTTCTGGAACTTGCGGCCGATGCCGGCCTGGGCGATCTGGTATTCGCTCATGCGGGTCAGGTCGAGGGTGTCGCCAAAGTAGGCGCTGCCCGTGTCGGGGCGGGTCTTGCCGGTGATCACGTCCATCATCGTGGTCTTGCCGGCGCCGTTGGGGCCGATGATGCAGCGCAACTCGCCCACGCCGATGTACAGGTTCAGCGCATTGAGCGCCTTGAAGCCATCGAAGCTGACGCTGATGTCTTCCAGGCTCAGCACCGTGCCGTGACGGGTGTCGAGGCCGGCCTTGCGGCTTTGGCCCAGGCCGATGGCGTCACGGCCGGCGCCGAGGTTGTCGAATACCGGCTCCAGCATGAATTCCGGGTGTACCGGGGGCACGCCTCTCATGGCTGGCTCCTTTTTTTCAACAGGCCGACCACGCCCTTGGGCAGGTACAGGGTCACGAGGATGAACAGTGCGCCGAGGAAGAACAGCCAGAACTCCGGGAAGGCCACGGTGAACCAGCTCTTCATGCCATTGACCAGGCCGGCGCCGAGCAGCGGGCCGATCAATGTGCCGCGCCCGCCCAGGGCCACCCACACGGCGGCTTCGATGGAGTTGGTCGGCGACATCTCGCTGGGGTTGATGATGCCCACCTGCGGCACGTACAGCGCGCCCGCCAGGCCGCACAGCACGGCGCTGAGCACCCACACCAGCAGCTTGAAGCCACGAGGGTCGTAGCCGCAGAACATCAGGCGGTTTTCGGCGTCGCGCACGGCGGTGAGAAGGCGACCGAATTTGCTGCGGGTCAGGCGCCAGCACAGGTACAGGCTGGCCAGCAGCAACCCGACGGTGAGCAGGAATAGCACGGCCCGGGTGCCTTGCGCGGTAATGTCGAAGCCGAGGATGGTGCGGAAGTTGGTGAAGCCGTTGTTGCCGCCAAAGCCGGTTTCGTTGCGGAAGAACAGCAGCATGCCGGCGAAGGTCAGGGCCTGGGTCATGATCGAGAAGTACACGCCCTTGATCCGCGAGCGGAAGGCGAACCAGCCGAACACCAGTGCCAGCAACCCCGGCGCCAGCACCACCAGGCACAGGGCCCAGGCAAAGTGCTGGGTACCGGCCCAGTACCAAGGCAGTTCGGTCCACGACAGGAAGGTCATGAACCCCGGCAGGCCGTCACCGGCCGCCTGGCGCATCAGGTACATGCCCATGGCGTAGCCGCCCAGGGCGAAGAACAGCCCGTGCCCCAGCGACAGCAGGCCGGCGTAGCCCCAGACCAGGTCCAGGGCCAGGGCGACAATGGCGTAGCAGAGGATCTTGCCGACCAGGGTCAGGGTGTAGGCCGACACTTGCAGGGCATGGTCCGCCGGTAGCAACGACAGCAGTGCAAGGGCGACCAGCAGCAGGATGACGACGGCGCCGATGGCCAGCGTCAGGCGGGGCCCGGCCTTTTGCGTAGCGGTGACAAGCAGTGGCTGGTTCATCAGTCGATTACCCGTCCCTTGAGGGCGAACAGGCCTTGCGGGCGCTTCTGGATGAACAGAATGATCAACGCAAGGATGAGGATCTTGCCGAGCACCGCACCGATCTGCGGCTCCAGCAGCTTGTTGGCGATGCCAAGGCCGAAGGCGGCCCAGAGGCTGCCGGCCAGTTGCCCGACGCCACCCAGCACCACCACCAGGAACGAGTCGATGATGTAGCTCTGGCCCAGGTCCGGGCCGACGTTGCCGACCTGGCTCAAGGCCACGCCGCCGAGCCCGGCAATGCCAGAGCCCAAGCCGAATGCGAGCATGTCGACGCGCCCGGTGGACACGCCACAGCAGGCGGCCATGTTGCGGTTCTGGGTGACTGCGCGCACGTTAAGGCCCAGCCGTGTGCGGTTGAGCAGCAGCCAGGTGAGCAGCACCACGGCCAGGGCGAAGCCGATGATGACCAGGCGGTTGTACGGCAGCACCAGGTTGGGCAACAGCTGGATACCGCCCGACAACCACGCCGGGTTGCTGACCTCGACGTTCTGCGCGCCGAACAGCAGACGGATGGCCTGGATCAGGATCAGGCTGATGCCCCACGTAGCCAGCAGCGTTTCCAATGGGCGGCCGTAGAGGTGGCGGATGACCGTGCGCTCCAGTGCCATGCCGACCCCGGCACTGATGGCGAAGGCCACCGGCAGGGCAATCAGTGGATAAAACTCGATGGCACCTGGGGTGTAGCGCTGTACCAGCACCTGGACCATGTAGGTGCTGTAGGCGCCGAGCATCAGCATCTCGCCGTGGGCCATGTTGATCACCCCGAGCAAGCCGAAGGTGATGGCCAGGCCCAGCGCCGCCAACAGCAGGATCGAGCCCAGCGACAGGCCGCTGAAGGCCTGGCCGAGCAGTTCGCCGACCAGCAGCTTGCGCTTGACCTGGGCCAGGCTGGTTTCGGCCGCGGTGCGTACGCCTGGGTCGCTTTCTGCATCGGGTTGCAGCAACGCTTCAAGGCGGGTGCGGGCCAGCGGGTCGCCTGTTTCACCCAGCAGACGCACGGCGGCCAGGCGTACCGCTGGTTCGCTGGCGCCCAGTTGCAGGTTGGCCAGGGCCAGGCCGAGGGCGGCATGCACGGCGGCGTCCGGTTCGCTGGCGAAGCGCCGGTCGAGGAAGGCCATTTGCGCCGGCTGTGCGCTTTTTTGCAGTTGCTGGGCGGCGGCCAGGCGCGTTTCGCTGTTGTCGCTGAGCAGCTGGTGGCTGGCCAGGGCGTTGTCGATCAGGCCGCGCAGGCGATTGTTCAGGCGCAGTTTGCGGGTGTCATCGGCGGCGATGCGGCCTTGGCGCAGGTTGTCCAGCAGTGGCAGGCGCGCGGCATCGGGTTGCGCCGCCCAGCTTTCGAGCAGGCGGGCTTGCTCGGCGGGTTTGGCGGTGAGGAAGAATTCGCCCTCGTTGGCCTGGGTGGCCAGGGGGAATAGCAGGAGCAGGGTGAGCAGCAGTCTGAGCATGCGGGCAATCCTGGAAATCGGCGGTGGATTCTTCGCGGGTGAACCCGCTCCCACAGGTACGGCGCAAGCGCTGAAGTTTGTGCAATCCCTGTGGGAGGTACGGCGCAATGGCTGAATCTTGTGCGGTCCCTGTGGGAGCGGGTTTACCCGCGAATGGGCCGCATAGCGGCCCCGTACACTCAGTTACCTTTCACGGCGTAATCAGGCCGCTTGTCATTCCCCGGAATGAACGGGCTCCACGGCTGCGCCCGCAGCGGCTGCTCGGTTTCCCACACCACGCTGAATTGCCCGTCATCCTGGATCTCGCCGATCATCACCGGCTTGTGCAGGTGGTGGTTGGTCTTGTCCATGGTCAAGGTAAAGCCCGAAGGCGCTTTGAAGCTTTGCCCGGCCAGCGCCTCACGCACCTTGTCGACATCGGTGGACTTGGCTTTCTCCACCGCCTGCGCCCACATGTGGATGCCCACGTAGGTGGCCTCCATCGGGTCGTTGGTCACTGCCTTGTCGGCGCCCGGCAGGCCCTTGGCCTTGGCGTAGGCCTTCCAGTCGGCAACGAACTTCTGGTTGACCGGGTTATCCACCGACTCGAAGTAGTTCCAGGCGGCCAGGTGCCCCACCAGCGGCTTGGTGTCGATACCGCGCAGCTCTTCTTCACCCACCGAGAACGCCACCACCGGCACGTCGGTGGCCTTCAGGCCCTGGTTGGCCAGTTCCTTGTAGAACGGCACGTTGGAGTCGCCGTTGACCGTGGAGATGACCGCCGTCTTGCCGCCGGCAGAGAACTTCTTGATGTTGGCGACGATGGTCTGGTAATCGGCGTGGCCGAACGGCGTGTACACCTCTTCGATGTCCTTGTCGGCCACGCCTTTGCTGTGCAGGAAGGCGCGCAAAATCTTGTTTGTGGTGCGCGGGTAGACGTAGTCGGTGCCCAGCAGGAAGAAGCGCTTGGCGCTCCCGCCGTCTTCGCTCATCAGGTATTCCACCGCCGGGATGGCTTGCTGGTTGGGTGCGGCGCCGGTATAGAACACGTTCGGCGACATCTCTTCACCCTCATACTGCACCGGGTAGAACAGCAGGCCGTTGAGCTCTTCGAACACCGGCAGTACCGACTTGCGCGACACCGAGGTCCAGCAGCCGAATACCACCGCCACCTTGTCCTGGGTCAGCAGCTGGCGGCTTTTTTCGGCGAACAGCGGCCAGTTGGAGGCCGGATCGACCACCACCGGTTCGAGCATCTTGCCGTTCACGCCGCCCTTGGCGTTGATCTGCTCGATGGTCATCAGCGCCATGTCCTTGAGCGAAGTCTCGGAAATGGCCATGGTCCCGGAAAGCGAATGCAGGATGCCGACCTTGATGGTTTCGGCGGCCTGGATACTCCAGCTCAGGCCCATTGCGGCAATCGATGCGCTAAGGGTAAAGGCCTTGATCAGACTGCGACGCTTCATGTGCTCTCTCCGCTGGGGTTTTTATGGTGTTGGGCAAGCGGGGAGGGGCGTTGCAAGGGGTGTGCCTAGTGGCGAAAGGGGCGGGATAGAGGGGTTGTGCGAGGTGTTGGGGCGCTTTTTAGGTCCAGCTTGGTGCCCGTGGGATTTGAGTGCACAGGATTGGGGCCGCTGTGCGGCCCATCGCGACACAAGGCCGCTCCTACAGTAGTCCGCGTTCCCCTGTAGGAGCGGCCTTGCCGGGGCGCCGGACCGGTCGGATGGGCTGCAAAGCAGCCCCCGAGGCCATCAGCCGTTACGCACAGCCGAACGCGGATGACGGCGGCTACGCACGCCCTGATAGGTCACTGCCAGCAGCAAGAACCAGATAGGCGTGACGACCAGCGCCGAGCGTGTATCTGCCTCCAGGCTCAACAACACCAGGATGAAAGCAAAGAACACCAGGCACACGTAGCACATGAAGCGCCCGCCCGGCATCTTGTACTTCGACGCCTGGTGCAGCGCCGCACGGTTTTTGCGGTACTTCAGGTACGACAGCAGGATCAGCGTCCAGACGAACATGAACAGCACCGCCGAAACCGTGGTCACCAGGGTGAACGCTTCGACAACGTTCGGCACCAGGTAGATCAGCACCGCACCCAGCAGCAGGCAGGTGCACGAGAAGTACAGGCCGTTGGCCGGCACCGAGCGGCTCGACAGCTTCTCGAACGCCTTGGGCGCGTCACCTTCCTGCGACAGGCCGTAGAGCATACGGCTGGTGGAGAACACGCCGCTGTTGGCCGACGAGGCCGCCGAGGTCAGCACCACGAAATTGATGATGCTGGCCGCTGCCGGCAGGCCGGCCAATACGAACAGCTCGACGAACGGGCTCTTGCCCGGCACCACGTCGCGCCAAGGTGTCACCGCCATGATCGCGATCAGCGCCAGCACATAGAACACGATGATGCGGATCGGGATCGAGTTGATCGCCCGCGGCAGGGTGCGCTCCGGGTTCTTCGCCTCGGCGGCGGTGGTGCCCACCAGTTCGATACCGACGAACGCGAACACGGCAATCTGGAAACCGGCGAAGAAGCCCATCAGGCCATTGGGGAACATGCCGCCGTCATTCCACAGATTGGCCAGTTGCGCCGTGCGCCCGCTGGGCGAAGTGAAGCCGGTGATGACCATGTACAACCCGGTGGCGACCAGGCCGAGAATGGCGACGATCTTGATCAGGGCGAACCAGAATTCCATCTCGCCGAACATCTTCACGGTGACCAGGTTCAGCGACAGCAGCAGCCCGACACAGGTCAGCGCGGGTATCCACTGTGGAAGGTCCGGGAACCAGAACTGCGTGTAGGCCGCGATGGCCACCACGTCGGCAATACCGGTGACCACCCAGCAGAACCAGTAGGTCCAGCCGGTGAAGTAACCTGCCCACGGGCCGAGCAGGTCGGCGGAGAAGTCGATGAACGACTTGTAGTTGAGGTTCGACAGCAGCAGTTCGCCCATGGCGCGCATGACGAAGAACAGCATGAAGCCGATGATCATGTAGACGAAGATGATCGATGGCCCGGCCAGGCTGATGGTTTTGCCCGAGCCCATGAACAGGCCGGTACCGATCGCGCCACCGATGGCGATCAGCTGGATGTGGCGGTTGGTCAGGTTGCGTTGCAGGTGTTGCTCTTCTGGTGGTGTGGGTGAGGTTTGCGTCATAGGCTGCATTCCCTTGTAAGGTCGGTCTTCTTGTCTGAGGTAGCCGGCTAGGCTAACACGCGCGTTCCAGTTCAGGGCGCGACAGATCGACTCTACTTTTGGGTGGCAGCTGTGGGCTGCTGTGCAGCCCTTTCGCGACACAAGGCCGCTCCTACAATGATCGCGCATTCCTGTAGGAGCGGCCTTGTGTCGCGAAAGGGGCGCAAAGCGGCCCCGGCGATCTCAAGCCTGAACCAGCATCCGGCGGCGCCTTACCACCAGGCTATCGACAACCCACATCACCACCATCGACACCCCCACCAGCGGGAACATCACCCCCAGCACCAGCATCACCCCCACCGCCGCCTTCCAGCGCGGCAGGTCATGGCGCAGCGGCGGTACGCCCAGCCCACCCGTTGGCCGGCGCTTCCACCACATCACCAGCCCGCTCACCGAGCCCAGCAGGATCATCAGGCACACCAGCAGGATGATGATCTGGTTGAGGGCGCCGAACATCTTGCCTTCGTGCAGCATCACCCCCAGCTCGGTGGCGCGGGCGACCGGGCTGTAGTCCTGCCAGCGCACATCGGCCAGGACCTTGCCGGTGTACTGGTCGACATGCAGGGTGGCGTCGTTGCGCGGGTCGTCGGCGAACACGGCAATGGTGAACACGCCGTCTGCCGTGGTTGGCAGGGTGATGCTGTAGCCCGGCTCGACCTGGCGGGCAGTGGCGATGTCTTCGACCTGCTGCACGTTCACCTGAGGTGCTGCGGGCATGTCCGACATCATGTGGTGCCCGGCGTGTTCGGCGTGCGCGCCGGACTGCGGCATCGGTGTGTTCTCCATCGCCCAGGGCACGGTCTGGCGGTGCGCACTGTTCAATTCACCCGCCTGCTGGTCCGACTTGGGCACGTCGTTCCACATGGCCGCCGGGAAGCGGTTCCACACATCGGCGTACTGCTTGCCCCACAAGCCTGTCCAGGTCATGCCGCTGACCAGCATCAGCAACAGCAAGGCCGAGCCCCAGAAGCCGGTTACCGCATGCAGGTCGCGCCACAGCAGCCTGCCGCGTGACGACAGCCGCGGCCATAGCACGCCGGCACCGTTGCGCCCGCGCGGCCACCACAAATACAGGCCCGACACCACCAGCACGATGCCCCAGCCGGCCGCCAGCTCCACCAGGCGGTCACCGACCGTGCCGACCATCAGTTCGCCATGCAGGGCGCGGGCGATGGCTTGCAGGTTTTGCTTGCCGTCCTGCTCGCCGAGGACCTTGCCGCTGTACGGGTCGACAAACACATTCAGTTCACGCCCGCCGTCATGCACCACGAACTGCGCACTGCGCTCCGCGTTCAGCGGTGGCAGGTACTGGCCGACGTGGGCCTTGGGGTAGGCCTGGCGCACTTCGGCCAGCATCACGTCGGCGCTCTGTCGATGGTGGCCGGCTTCGACCACCATCAGATCGCGGTACAGCAGAGGGTCGAGCTGCGGCTTGAACAGGTAGATGATCCCGGTGATTGCCAGCAGGATCATGAACGGGGCCACGAACAGCCCCGCATAGAAATGCCAACGCCAGGCCAGGTTATAGAAGTTGATGCGTGTTCCTCTCATGGGAACCTCCTGTGTGACCAGCTGATGGGCGCAACCGAAGTTGCGCCCGTTGTTGTTATCAGAAGCTGAAATCGACCTTGGTCCAGAAGGTCCTGCCTGGCTCATTGACCGGCTGTGGATCTGTAGCCGGGTAGCCGAACCCGGCGTTCCCGGCCAGGTTCAAGTGCTCGGCGTAGGTTTTGTCGAACAGGTTGTCGACCCCCGCGCTGAGCTTGAGGTTGTTGTTCACCTTGTAGGCGCCATTGAGCGAGAACACGCCGAAGCCGGCGCTCTTGTCGTAGTCCTTGCCGACCACGTTGCCCTGGTTCTCGGCAATGCGGTTTTGCGCCGCCACCAACCGCCACAGTGCGCCGACGCTCCACACATCACGGCTGTAGGTCAGGCCCAGGCGGCTCTCCAGGGGCGGCATTTGCGGTAGCGCTTTGCCATCACTGCTGTTCTTGCCCCAAGCGTAGGCCAGCGTGCCGTCGGCCTTCCAGTTTTCGGTCAGCTGGTAGGCCGCGCCCAGTTCGCCGCCCATGATGCGGGCGTCGATGTTCTGTGCCTGAGAGGTGCTCATGCCCATCATGCCGGTGCGGTAGTCGAACAGGATGTAGTCGCGAATCTGCCCGACATAGCCCGAAGCCCAGGCGTCCAGGCGCTCGGTGCGGTACTGGATGCCAAAGTCGAGCTGGGTGGTTTTCTCCGGCTTGATACCGTCAAAGGCGTTGGCCGCCCCTGGTGGTGCCAGCTTGGGCGAGAACAGCTCCCAGTAGTCGGGGAAACGCTGAGCGTGGCCGAGGCCGATGTAGGTAGTGGCCGGGATGGCTGCCAGGTCGTGCTCATAACGGACGAAGCCGCTGGGCAGGGTATCGGCGCGAGTGTCGCCTTCGGTGGCGCTGCCTTTGCGGAAGTCACGGGCCGAGGCGCGGTCCAGGCGGGCACCGGTAATCAGCCGGTCTTCACCGCTGAGGTACCAGGTCAGTTCGCTGAAAGCACCGTAGTTATGGAAGTCGGCGTCCTTGGTCCAGGCCTGGCCCTTGTGCGCATCCACGCCCATGCCGCCACGCTGGCGGTGTTCGTTGGTTTGCGCGTCGATGCCGCTGATCAGTTGCACGTCGGCCCAGCGCCAGGTGGCCTTGATACGTGCACCCATGGTGCGACGGTCGACGTTGCTGACCATTGGCATGCCCATCATGCCGCTGCCCGAAGGGGTGCGCAGGCTGTAGTTGTCCATCACATGGTCGGCGTAGTTGTAGTAGACCTGCGCCTCGACCTTGTCGAGCACCTCGCCGAGGTTGGACTTTTCAAAGCGCAGGCCCAGGCTTTCACGCTTGAACTGCGAGCCGTCCATACCGCGCCCGGCATAGCGGGCCTCGCCATCGCCCTTGCCGGCAGTCAGCTCCAGCAGGGTGTCCTGGTCGGGCGTCCAGCCGAGGGCGACATCGCCGTTCCATTTTTCCCAGCGCGACGGCACGGTGTCGTTGTTGCCGTCGTGGTAGTCGTCCGAGCGAGACTGGTTACCGACGAAGCGGGCATAGGCCTGGCTGTTGCCGGCGGCGGCATCCAGCACCTTGTCGAAGCGGCCGTTGGAGCCGGCCAGCAGGCTGGCGTTCACGCGGCTGCCGAGGGTGCCGAATTTCTCCGGTTCGCGTTCGAAAAGGATGGTGCCTGCCGAGCCGCCCGGGCCCCAGATCACGCTTTGCGGGCCTTTGATCACGGTGAGGCGGTCGTAGGTTTCCGGCGAGATGTAGGACGTGGGCGCGTCCATGCGGTTGGGGCAGGCGCCCAGCATCAGGCCACCGTTGGTGAGGATGTTCAGGCGCGAGCCGAACATGCCGCGCAGTACCGGGTCGCCGTTTGTGCCACCGGCACGGATTGCCGAGAAGCCGGGGATGGTCTTCAGGTAGTCGGCGCCGTCGCTGGCCGGTACGGGCTGGCGCGGGTCTTTCGGGTTGGTGACCACGGTCAGCGGCGAACTCGGGGCCACGGCGGTGATCACCGTCGGGCTCAGCTCGGGTGCTTCGTGCACATGGCCTTCATGGCCAGGGTCGGCGGCCAGGGCCATGGGCGCGAGCAGCGAGCCGCACAGGGCGGCGATGGTCCCACGCAGGGACAAGGCAAAAACAGGGGTGCAGCCGGACATAATGATTCCAGTCGATCAGTCATGAGTTAGCGCGAAGCCTCCTGGCTTCGTGCGCAAAATGTGGGTTCAGACGCTGATCGAGGAAGGTGGGGCGCGGCTGCGCGCACCGGGGAATACAGCCTGCCGGGCATGGCCCTGGTGCGTTGGCGCAAGCAGGTGGGTGGTGGGGACGACGCTGCCGGCACTGAGCGGGCTGAGGGCCTGGGGCAGGGCCGGGCAGTTGAACAACAGGCTGCAGTAACCGCACTTTTCCCACATCACATGCAGCTGGCCATCGCCGCCGTGGCCGTGATGGGTGTCGCCGCCATGCTGATGGGCAGCGGCCATTGGCATGTCCATCGGCATGCTCATGCCGGCGTGGTGGTCCATCGGCATCGACTGGGAAATCAGCGGGCCGATGAAGATCATCCACATGGCGAACAGGCTCAGCCATCCGCCACCGGCGCGCCTGCGGTCAGGGCGGGTGGTACGGCTGATGCTGTTGCGCGGCAGGCTCATGGCGAGTGCCTGTCAGCAGGTGTCAGTGCGCGTGTTCGTGGGCTTGCGGCTGGTCCGCTGGCGCCTGCTTCTGCACGGCCACTTCGACGGTGACGTCGCCGGCCTTTTCAAAGTGCAGGGTCAACGGGAAACGCTTGCCGTCGACCAGCAGGCTGCGGTCCTTGGGTTGCATCAGCATCACATGGTAGGCGCTGGGAGCAAACGTCAGATCTTTGCCGGCAGGCACCACCACGTTAGGCACCTGCTGCATCTTCATGGCGCCGCTGGCACTCATGGCATGCTCGTGCAGTTGTGCGTCATCGCTGATGGGGCTGTCGACACTCAGCAGGCGGTCGTCGGCCTTGCCGTTGTTGTGCACCACGAAATAGGCGGCGACATTGGGCGCGTTAGGGGGTAGCTGCAGCGACCAAGGGTGAGCGATGTGCAGGTCACCCACGCTGTATTCGTGGGCATTGGCAAAGGCGCCGGGCAGCAGCAGGGCGGCCATGACGAGGGCGTGCTTGAGCATGGTGAATCTCCGTTCTGGTCAGGTTCAGGCAGACAGCGTGATGAACTCAGGCCAGCGGAGAGGCACGGGGATTGAGCGCAGGCCATAAATGGCGCGGCGTGGGTTGGTAGTCGGCAGGTGGCGGCAGTCGCCCGGCGAGCAGTGTCGGTGGGTTGTGCAACTGCGGCGGGTAGCCGGGCAGGGCCAGCAGCGGTGCGGCGCCCGAGCAGCACCAGCAGTTCATCATGCTGGCGCTGTCATCGCTTTGCGGGCCGAGGTCGATCTTGGCCAGGGCCTGGACATCGACTTTGGCCTTGTTGGCCATGCTTGAACAGAAAGCCCCCCACAGCAGCTGCTCGGCCGGGCCCTTGGGCACGGCAGAGGCCAGCGGCATGGCCAGCAGGTTGAACAGCACTGCAAGGCAGGCTATCCAGGCGATGTGCCGACGTGGGGGCATGGAGAGATCCGGTCAGGAATCGTGGTGGGTATTGTAAGGCGGAGTATAGGTAAAAATGGCGGGGTGCGGTGAAGTGACGCAGGTGGCGGGGATTGGGGGCTGCTGCGCAGCCCATCGCGACGCAAGGCCGCTCCTACAGAGGAACGCATCATGGCCAGCATGCGCGGTCTCTGGAGCGGCCTTGTGTCGCGATAGGGGCGCAAAGCGCCCCCGGCATTCTCAAGCCTTGTTACGGCCCATCAACCCGCGCACGGTTTCCTGTAGGTCCGCCGGCAACACCACCACCTTGGCATTGCTGCTGCCCGCCAGGTTCTCCATGGCCCCGACATATCGCTCGCCCAGCAGGTACATGGCCGGTACGGTCTCATTGCCCACCGCTTCCTTTACCAGCGAAATCGCCCGCGCCGAGGCCTCGGCCAGGCTTATCTGTGCTTCGGCATCCAGCCTGGCCGCTTGCAAGCGTGCTTCCGCTTCAAGGATCGCCGCTTGCTTGGCCCCTTCGGCGCGGGTCACGTCTGCCTTGCGCTCACGCTCGGCGGCAGCCTGGCGTTCCATGGCCAGTTGCATGTTTTCCGAAGGCTTGATGTCCTGGATTTCCACCGAGCGCACGGTCACGCCCCAGTCTTCGGTCTGCTCGGACATCGCGTCGCGAAGGCGAGCCTTGATTTGCTCGCGGCTGGACAGCGCTTCGTCCAGGTCCATGGCACCGACGATGGCGCGCAGCGAGGTCATGGTCAGGCTGGTGACGGCAAACGAGAAGTTCTGTACGCCGTAGGAGGCCTTCTGCGGGTCCACCACCTTGGCAAAGCACAGGGCGTTGGCGACGATCACCGCGTTGTCCTTGGTGATGATTTCCTGCTGTTGCACATCAAGGATGATGTCCTTGGTCGGCAGGCGGTAGGCGACCACATCCATGTACGGAATGAGGATGTTCAGGCCGGGCTTCAGGGTGCTGTGGTAGCGGCCCAGGCGCTCGACGATCCATTCCTCGCCCTGGGGCACGATACGCACCCCCTTGAACACGGTGATCAGGACGAACAGGGCGATGGCAGCGACGACGATGAGGCTGGTCATGATGCTAAATTCCTTTTAGTGCAGGTTCAGGCCCGAATGACGCGGGCGGTGTTCCCCTCGATGGCAGTAAGGCGCACCCGCTCGCCGGCCGGGATCTCGCTGTCGGCGATGCAGGTCCATTCTTCGTTACCCAGGATCGGCTTCTGGAAGCGTACCCGGCCTTTCTGGAACTCCGAAACGCCGGCAGTCAGCAAGCCGACTTCGCCGATCACGCTGTCGGCTGTCCAGCGCACATCCGGCTGCTTGCGCCGGAACAGCTTGAACCAGCACGCGGTGGTGACCGACGACAGCAACACCCACAGCAGCACCTGCATGTCCAGTTGCAGGCTGGGGGCGGCCAGGGAGATGAGCGAGACCAGCACGGCACCGATGCCGAACCAGAGGATGAAGAACGTCGGCAGGACCAGTTCGAGCAGGATCAGCGCGATGCCGAACACCAGCCAGATCCACCATTGCATTTCCATATGGGTGAAACCTTCCGGGGGAGGGGACTAAAGCTTAATGCAGCATTAGCCACGAAGGCCATTTGGATTAGCGGTTTACGTGCTGGAGAAAGTCGATCAGGGCTGTAGGAAAACCTGCAGTGAAGGATTCAAACGGGTGTAGTCAGCCAGTCTTCTACTCGTAATCCGGGTACACGCTGAAACTCTCGGAGGTTGTTGGTGACCAGTATCAGGCCAAGCGCCCGAGCATGGCCGGCAATAAATTGATCATACGGGCCGATAGGTGTGCCGGCCTTGGCCAGTTCTGCACGTAGCTGGCCCGTGTGTTCTGCTGCATGCTCGTCGTAGTCAAGAACATCCAAGCGAGCAGCGAACCCTTCGAGGACCGTGAGATTTCTCTGTGGGTCGGCAGATTTCTCAGCGCCGTAGATCAACTCCATCAGGGTCACGGTACTGATCGCCAGTTGTCCATGATGGCGATTGAAGGCTTCTCGAACGATCCTGGGTTTATTCTTGATCGTGAAAATGCAGATGTTGGTGTCAAGCATGTACCTGAGCATTAAAAACCTTCACGTTCCTGATCGGCGGGTTGGTCGCGGCTAGCCATGTAGTCCGTCGTGGCATCGATATCGTCGAACCAGCTGTCCCACGATTCCCCGGCAGGCGTGATGATGCGCGTGCGACCTATTGCAACAATGTCTACACGAGTAACGTCTTCGGGAAGTGCGACGGACTTTGGCAAGCGGATGGCCTGGCTGCGGTTGCTTTTGAAGACTGCACCTTGCTCCATGATAGGCCTCCTTTAAAAGCCGAAATGTGTGACTGAAGTTTAGGGATCACGCTGTATATGTCAACGGGATATACAATTTGCCGGGTATGTGTTCAGGTGCCCAACCTGCTCAAAATATCGTCAGCGCACGCTACCATCACATCTACTCTCGGCAGAATTGGCCGCTTCAGCACCAGCACCGGCACCCCCATCTCCCGCGCCACTTCCAGCTTCGGCTCGGTCGCCACACTGCCGCTGTTCTTGCTGATCAGCACATCGATCCTGCGGCGCTGGAACAACGCCCGTTCATCCTCGATATGGAATGGCCCACGCGCACCAATCACTTCGCAACGCTCGTTGCCAGGGCACGCCTCCAGCGCCCGCAACGTCCAGAACTGCTCCGCCGGAATCTCGTCCAGATGTTGCAGCGGCTCCCGCCCCAGCGTGAACAGCGGCCGGCGAAACGGCTTGAGCGCTTCGATCAACCCGGCCCAGTCCTCGACCTCGCGCCAATCGTCCCCCGCCTGCGCCTGCCAGGCCGGGCGGCGCAGGGCCCAGCACGGGATGCCGGCGCTGCGCGCAGCACTGGCAGCGTTGCGGCTGATCTGCGCCGCGTAAGGATGGGTGGCGTCGATCAGCAGCGTGATACCTGCCTCGCGCAGGTAGCTGGCCAGGCCTTCGGCGCCGCCAAAGCCGCCGACCCGCACCTGGCATTGCAGGTCCTGCGGAACGCGGCCGATACCGGCCAGGCTATAGACATGCTGTGGGCCCAGGCGACGGGCGATGGCCAAGGCTTCGGTAACGCCGCCCAGCAACAGGATGCGCGCCGTCATTGCACACCCGCCCGGCCAACGATGCCGCCTTGGCGGTCGATGGCGAACACTTCCACGTGCACCTGTGCCGGCACCACGCTGCGGGCGAAGGTCAGGGCGTGGGCGCATACCGCGTCACCCAGGGCAACGCCAGCCGCATGCGCCAGTGCGAGCGCTTGCTGGCTGGTATTGGCATTGGTGATGGCCGCCTGCAACGCTGCGTCAGCGCCTATATCAGCAGCCCAGCCGGCCAGTTGCGGCAGGTCGATGCTGGAATGGCGGCTGTGCAGGTCCATGTGCCCGGCAGCCAGCTTGCTGATCTTGCCGAAGCCGCCACACAGGGTCAGGCGTGGTACCGGTACTTTGCGCAAATGCTTGAGCACCGCACCGACAAAGTCGCCCATTTCGATCAGGGCGATTTCCGGCAGGCCGTAGACCCGGCGCATGGTGTCTTCGCTGGCGTTACCGGTACAGGCAGCGATGTGCGTGTAGCCGTTGGTGTGGGCTACGTCGATGCCTTGGTGGATCGAGGCAATATAAGCGGCACATGAGAACGGCCGCACGATGCCGCTGGTGCCGAGGATCGATAGCCCGCCAAGGATGCCCAGGCGCGGGTTCATGGTCTTCAGGGCCAGTTGCTCGCCTCCCTGCACATTGACCGTGACTTCGAAGCCGCCAAGGTAACCGCATTCGTCAGCCAGGCGTTGCAGGTGTTCGCTGATCATACGCCGAGGTACCGGGTTGATGGCTGGCTCACCCACCGCCAGCACCAGCCCCGGGCGGGTCACTGTGCCAACGCCGGCGCCGGCGATAAAACGGATACCCGGTTCAGTCAGCAGGCGCACCTGGCTGTAAAGCAGGGCGCCGTGGGTCACATCCGGGTCGTCGCCTGCATCCTTGAGCGTGCCGGCTTCAGCCCCTTCGCCGGCCAGGCGGCAGAACTCCAGGCGCATCTGTACCACCTTGCCTTTGGGCAGGGTGATGCTCACGGCATCGCTGCTTTCACCACACAGCAGCAGGCGAGCAGCTGCCAGGCTGGTGGCGGTGGCGCAGCTGCCGGTGGTCAGGCCGCTGCGTAGGGGAGCGGGCTGTTCGCGGGTTTCTTCACGCATCGACAGGTTTTACCACGTCCAGCAGGGTGATCGGCAGCGCCTGGCGCCAGGTGTCGAATGTGCCCAGGGGCTGGGCATGGGCGACATGCAGGCGGGTCAGTTCACCGCCGTGTTGTTCACGAAAATGCGCCAGGGCCAGCTCGCTTTGCAAGGTCACGGCGTTCGCCACCAGCCGGCCGCCGGGGCGCAGGTTCGCCCAGCACAGGTCCAGCACGCCTTCACGGGTGACGCCGCCGCCGATGAAGATGGCATCGGGCTGTTCCAGGCCTTGCAGTGCCATTGGCGCCTTGCCGCGAACCAGTTGCAGGCCGGGTACGCCTAGCGCATCGCGGTTATGTTCGATGAAGCCCTGGCGGCCTTCGTCGGCCTCGATGGCCAGCGCGCGGCAGGCCGGGTGGGCACGCATCCATTCGATGCCGATCGAGCCGCAGCCTGCACCCACGTCCCACAGCAGTTCGCCGGGCTGGGGGGCCAGGCGCGCCAGGGTGATAGCGCGGACATCGCGCTTGGTCAGTTGGCCGTCGTGCCGGAAGGCGCTGTCTGGCAGCCCCGCCAGGCGGTGCAGGCGCGGCGCTTCGGGCGTGGCCAGGCATTCGATGGCCACCAGGCTGAGCGCTGCGATCTCGGCATGCGGCCAGTCCTGGGCGGTGCCGGCCAATGCGCGTTCGTCCTGGCCCCCCAGGTGCTCGAAAACCCGCAGGCGGCTTGGCCCGAAGCCACGATCGCGAAGCAATGCTGCAACGGCCGCCGGGCTGTCGCCATCGTTGCTCAGCACCAGCAAGCGCACACCGCTATGCAGGTGGGCATTGAGCGCCGCCAAGGGACGGGCAACCAGCGACACCACTTGCACGTCCTGCAGCGGCCAGCCCAGGCGCGCAGCGGCCAGGGCGCAGGAGGAGGGCATCGACAGCACGCGCATTTCATCGGCAGGCACCTGGCGCGCCAGGCTGGCGCCGACGCCGTAGAACATCGGGTCGCCGCTGGCCAGCACGCACACCGCCTCGCCGCGCAGGGCCAGCACCGGGGCCAGCGAGAACGGGCTTGGCCAGCCCAGCCGTTCGCCGGGCACGCAGCGCGGCAGCAGGGCCAGCTGGCGCGGGCTGCCAAAGATTCGCGCAGCGCCCAGCAGCGCGCGCCGGGCCTGTTTGCCCAGGCCACTGAAGCCGTCTTCGCCGATGCCTACTACTGTCAGCCAGGGAGCCATTTATACCTCTTCAAGATTTCGGGGCCGCTGCGCGCCCCATCGCGACTCAAGGCCGCTCCTACAAAGGGTACGGTGATCCCTGTAGGAGCGGCCTTGTGTCGCGATGGGCTGCATGGCAGCCCCAAAATTTCAGCCCAAACTCGAATGATGCTCGACCACCGGCTTTTCATGCCGCCGGACAAAGCAGGCATAATACCGCGCCTTCTACACTCAAGCGCATTTTCACAGATTGCCGGACGCCCCTTTGACGCAGGCCCATGCCCCCAACGTTTCGCCCCGTCCCTCGGCTTGCCCGGGGTTGTGGCGCATTGTCAGTGCCCGTGACGGCGGCATTTGCCGCATCAAGCTGCCGGGCGGCTTGCTGCTGGCCGATCAGGCCGAAGCGGTAGCGGCGGCGGCCGAGCGTTTTGCTGGCGGTGTGATCGAGGCCACCAACCGTGGCAACCTGCAGATCCGTGGTATCGGCAACGCTCATCGTGCCTTGATCGACACCTTGCTCGATGCCGGCCTTGGCCCGCGTGATGCCGCCGGTGACGATGTGCGCAACCTGATGCTCAGCCCGCTGGCCGGGCACGACCCGGCGATGCTGCTGGATGCCAGGCCATTGGCCGGGCAGATCCTCGACATGCTGGAAAGCACACCGCGCTTCCATCAGCTGTCGGCCAAGTTCGCCGTGCAACTGGACGCCGGCGAACGCCTGGCAATGCTCGAACACCCTCACGACCTGTGGCTGTCAGCCCTGCGCCTGGAGCAGCAGACCTGGCTGGCGTTCGGCCTGGCGGGTTGCCCGGCGGACGGCCAGGTGCTCGGCGCAGTGCCGCTGGAGCAGGGCCTGGCACTGGTGCGTGCCGTGCTGGAACGCTTTCTCGATCTGGCAACCCCTGCGCAGTCGCGCATGCGCCAGCTGCTTGAGCTGTGCCCGCCAGGCGATTTCGTCGACGGGCTAGGGCTGGACATCCGCCGCGATGCCACCGTGCTCGCGTGGCGACGCGAACACCACCGTGCCTCTTGGCTGGGCCAACTGGCTCAGGTTCAAGGCCTTGCCCTTGGCGTTGCCCCGCCGCAAGGCCGCCTGACCCCGGCCATGCTGCGCGGCGTTGCACGTATTGCCCGTGAATGGGGCGATGGCAGCCTGCGCTTCAGCCCTTGGCAAAGCCTGGTGCTGACCAACCTGCAAGCGCAACGCATTGATCAGGCCCAAGCCGGGTTGTCTGCACTGGGCTTGCTGTGCAACGACCAGGAACCCCTGGCGCGCATCAGCGCCTGCACGGGTGCCAGCGGCTGCGCCAAGGCCCTTGGCGAAACCAAGGCCGACGCTGTTGTCCTGGCCGCACTTCTGGGCCCTGGTACACCCGCCAGCGTGCACCTGTCTGGCTGCCCCCGTTCTTGCGCCGTGGCCCATGTTGCCCCGGCCACCTTGCTGGCCCGCTCGCCGGGCCGATATGACCTGTACCTGCGTGATGCGCGCCAGCCGGGCTTCGGTACCCTGCGCGCCACCGACCTTACCTTGAATGAAGCAGGCGCCATGCTCGACCTGCCGACGGAGCACCTTGATGATTGACTACATCCGCGATGGTCAGGAGATCTATCGCAATTCCTTCCGGATCATCCGTGAGGAAGCCCGGCTCGAGCGGATCCCCGCAGACCTCGAGAAGCTCGCCGTACGCGTGATCCACGCCTGCGGCATGGTCGATGCCATTGATGGCCTGCAGTTCTCCGAAGGCGCCGGCCGCGCCGGGCGCGAGGCGTTGCTCAATGGCGCGCCGATCCTGTGCGACGCGCACATGGTGGCCGAAGGCATCACCCGGGCACGCCTGCCGGCAGACAACAAAGTCATCTGTACACTGCGTGACCCAAGTGTGCCAGGCCTGGCCAAGGACGCCGGCAATACCCGTTCCGCCGTGGCCCTGGAACTGTGGCGCCCGTACCTGGAGGGCAGCGTGGTGGTCATCGGCAACGCGCCTACTGCGCTGTTCTACCTGCTGGAGATGATTGACGCCGGCGCACCCAAGCCGGCCCTGATCCTCGGTTTCCCGGTCGGCTTCGTTGGCGCTGCCGAGTCCAAGGCGATGCTCGCTGCCGACAGCCGTGGCGTGCCGTTCGTGATCATGCAAGGCCGCCTGGGCGGCAGCGCGATGGCCGCCGCCGCGGTCAACGCCTTGGCCACGGAGGTGGAATGATGGCGCCGCGTGGACGACTGCTGGGCCTGGGCGTGGGCCCGGGCGACCCTGAACTGATCACCCTCAAGGCCCTGCGCCTGCTGCGCGAGGCACCGGTGGTCGGGTACTTCGTGGCCAAGGGCAAGCGTGGCAATGCCTTCGGCATTATCGAGGCACACCTGCAGCCCGAGCAGACACTGCTGCCGCTGGTCTACCCGGTAACCACAGAGGCCCTGCCAGCGCCGCTGTCCTATGAGCAGGTAATCAGTGACTTCTACGACGAAGCCAGCGTGCAGGTGGCCGAACACCTGGATGCCGGCCGTGATGTGGCGGTGATCTGCGAAGGCGACCCGTTCTTCTACGGCTCGTACATGTACCTGCACGACCGCCTGGCGCAGCGCTATGAGGCCGAAGTGATCCCGGGCGTCTGCTCGATGCTGGGTGGCGCGTCGGTGCTGGGTGCGCCGCTGGTGTACCGCAACCAGAGCCTGTCGGTGCTGTCGGGCGTATTGCCGGCCGAAGAACTCAAACGCCGCCTGGCCGACGCCGATGCAGCGGTGATCATGAAGCTTGGGCGTAACTTCCCCAAGGTGCGCGAAGTGCTGACCGAGCTGGGCCTGGAGGGGCGTGCGCTGTATGTGGAACGGGCGACCATGGCCAACCAGAAGATCGTGCCGCTGGACCAGGTCGACCCGCAGTCGTCGCCGTACTTCTCGCTGATCATCGTGCCGGGGGAAAAATGGCAGGGGTGAACATGCACAAGGCACCGGCAATCGTCATCCTTGGTCCGGGCAGCCTGGCCACCGCGCAGCGTATCCAGCAATGTTATCCACAGGCGTCGATCCATGGCCTGCAAGGCCGGGTCGAGGGTGCCGACCACTATTACAGCGCGTTTGGCGATACCTTGCGTGGGCTGTACGAACAGGACACGCCCATTATCGCCCTGTGCGCCGCAGGTATCGTCATTCGCAGCCTGGCCAGCCTGCTCTGCGAGAAAGGCACGGAGCCGCCGGTACTGGCCGTGGCGGAAGATGGCAGTGCGGTGGTGCCGTTGCTCGGTGGCCTGGCGGGCGTGAACGTGATGGCACGTGAGATCGCAGAGGCACTGGGTGTTGCTGCTGCGATTACCACCAGTGGCGAGTTGCGTTTTGGCACCTGCCTGCTGAACCCGCCGCAGGGTTACGCCCTGGCGGACATCGAGCAAGGCAAGCGGTTTGTCTCCGATTTGCTGGCCGGTGAGTCGGTGCGCGTCGAAGGTGATGCACCGTGGCTGCAACAGGCGCAACTGCCCTCCAGCGAGGCTGCCCAGCGCACCATTCATGTGGGGCACCAGGCGCGCCCGGCCAGCCGCGACGAGCTGCTGATTCACCCGCGTTCGGTAGTGGTGGGTGTTGCCGACGGCGACTTGCACAGTATTCGTGCCGCATTGCAGTTGGCTGGTGTTGCCGAGCCATCCCTGGCCTGCGTGCTGGCGGATGAACACGCCATGGCCAGTAACGCCCTGCACGAGGCGGCACAGGCCCTGGGTGTCGCTTTGCGCTTCGCTGCCAAGCCGCACGATGTGGCGGGCATGGTTGCCGGGGCTTTGCCCGATGCCCGGTTGATCGAGCAGGGTGACGTGGTCATCGCAGTGGCACCGGCACCGGTCGAGGTGGCGCGGGTTGGCCGCCGCCGCGGTCGCCTGGCGGTCATCGGCCTGGGCCCGGGTGCTGCCGAACTGATGGTACCAGCAGTCAAGGCCGAGCTTGCGCAGGCCGAAGATGTACTGGGCTATGAAACCTACGTGCGCATGGCCGGGCCGTTCCGTGACGAGCAGGTGCTGCACTGCACCGATAACCGTGAAGAAATGCAGCGCGCCCGGCATGCCTTCGAGTTGGCGGCCCAAGGCCGTTCGGTGGTGGTGGTGTCGTCGGGTGACCCGGGCGTGTTTGCCATGGCTGCCGCAGTGCTTGAAGCGTTGCATGAGTCCAGTGACCCCGCCTGGCATCGGGTGGATCTCGAAATCCTGCCCGGCGTATCGGCCTCGCTCGCAACCGCCGCCCAGGCGGGGGCGCCGCTGGGCCACGACTTCTGCGTGATGTCGCTGTCGGACAACCTCAAGCCTTGGTCGATCATCGAGAAACGCCTGGACCTGGCCGCTCAGGCCGATCTGGTATTGGCCTTCTACAATCCGATTTCCAAGTCCCGACCGCACCAACTGGGGGTGGCACTGGAAGTCGTGCGCCGACATCGCGACGGGAACACGCCTGTAGTCCTTGGCCGTGACATCGGTAGGCCGGGGCAGGCGCTGAAAGTAGTCACCTTGGCCGAACTGGTGCCAGAAATGGTCGACATGCGCACCATGGTGTTGGTCGGTTCCTCTACAACCTGCGTGTTTCCTCGCCTGGCAGGTGGGGTGTGGGCCTACACGCCCCGTTGGTACCCTTCGGCCGACTAGTTGCTCCGGAAACCCTTCAGCGCGTTGCATGGCGAGCTCGCTGGCTAAGGTGGTTGCCCCTGAACAATGGGGCAACCACCAAGGAGTTTCCCGATGTCCGATGAAACACAAATCACAGCCACCAACACCGCCATGCTGGTCGAAGGCAACCTGCTGGCCTGCGGCGCAGGCATGTCTGCGCAAAGCCGTCACGATGTGAAGAATGCCTTCCACTTCGCCACCTTGGTGGCCGACAAGGCGTTCGATGCCGAGAAACAGAGCCGGGCGTGGTACGACAAATTCGTCGATGTCATGCGTGACCTTGGCTTCACCATCCCACGGCGTACCTTCGAGCTGGAAACCTCGGCAGAGCTGTCTGTCACCGTTGGCGCCGTTGCGATCCGTGCGATCGGTGTAGTTGGCAATGCGGTGCTGGGGGGGACGAAACTGGGCGAAGTGGCGAAGCTGGCCTTCGACAAGCTGACCACCATCGAAAACGACGCCAAGGTGCTTGATCACAAACGCAAGAACAAGGCGAGGGGCATGGTTGGCCTGGCCGCCTGCATCGAAACCGAAAACAACGACGTGGTCATGGTGGTGAGCTGCATCCAGGCATCTGCCCCGCAACTGGACGATGACGTACTGGGCATCCAGTGGAAGCTGGACAAGACCGAATACTACGCCGGTACGGCTGTGCTGACGCTCAACAACTTCGTCTACGACAAAGTGCGTGAAACCGTGGAAAACAAACTCGGCGTGCGCAGTGTCGAGAACGTTCTGCAATACGACATCTGATTGCACGGCGGCGTTACACCAACGCCGCCTTGTTCGCTTACTTGTGGTGAGACAAGACCATGAATACTGCAGTTGAGCAGCTGATGCTGATTGGCGGGACGGCATTGCTGTATTCCACGGGCGCCGTCGCGCAACAACGCCAAGCCGCATTTGACTCGATCCTTTACGCACAATTGTTGGCCAACAAGAGTGCCGGGCCACGTTTTGACGACCATGAGCGTTGGTATGCCGCCTACAGGGACGCGTACCGTCAACTGGGTTGGATCAAACTGGCCAGTACCTATGACCTCAAGCAGCTGGGGCAGCCTGTGCGCAGCGCGCCCGTGCAGCCGCTTGAGGCATGGCTGAGAATGCGCTCGATCCGGCATGAAGCCGTGCTGGCCGCTGTGAAGGCGGGTTTGAGCCGCTCAGCGGAGAGTTTTGCCCACGTGTTGAAATTCAGCACGCAGGATCAGGCGCAGGGTTCAAAGCTGGTGATCGAGCTCGGCATACTCAAACCGGGGCCGGTGGTGGACCTGTGCTGCATTACGATGCAGACCGACAAACCGCTTACTGGCGTTTCGCTGGACAGGCTGTTACGTGAGCAGGTGTTTCAGGGTGAAGCCGAGTTTAATGGGGTTTCGCTAGCACTTGATAACGGGCGGTTCCAAGGCCAGCGGGAAGAACTCCAGGCGCTGATGAATGCCAAGGACGCGCAGGGTGACTACCGGTTTGACCCTAACGCTTCGCCAGCAGGAGCAAATCATGTCTGAGACCGCATCCGCCGTGATCGGCGCAGGCATCGTTTCGTTCCTGCCGGGTATTTCTTCACTACAGGCAAACAAGGTGAAACTGGCCTTGGCGATGGCCGAGCGGGCTACTGAAACGGCGTACCAGGAAGGGTTGATACAAGACTGGTTTACCTATTATCGCAATCAGCTCAAGTTCATGGGGTGGGACTCGGTTTCGGCCGAACAAATTCATTGGCCTGACGAGCGCCGCAACAAACAGAGCGATCAGGTTCTGGAAACCATTGCCGCCACTGCCGGTGAGCATTTTGCTGCAGCAACCAGCCTCGCCATGCAGAAACTGTTTTCCAGCCCGGCGGCCCTGGGTGAACTCGAACGCCGGGCTTATGAGCGTCAGCACTTCCAGTTGTTACCTTGTGCGCCAGCGGGTGCCAACCGTGTCGATATGGTGCTTTACCACGAAGTCGATATTCGCGCGGCTTTCAGCGCAGGCTTCATCAGCCACAAGCGCAGCCATCAAATCGTGCGGGCAGAACTGGTGCGCTTCAATCTGCTGGCGTTTGAAAACAGTTACTTGCCCAAGGTGCAGGAGCGCGTGGTGCAGGTGTCGTTACGGCGCATTCTGGATTACGGCGTTTAAGGCGCCATGTAGCCTTTTATGCCGGTGAAGATGATTTGCGCAGCCAGGGCGCAGACGAACAACCCCATCAGCCGGCTGACGATCTGCAACCCCTGGTCGCCGAGAATGCGCTCGATACCGTGTGACAGGTAAAGCACCAGGCCGACGGTAAAGCTGGCCAAAGCGATGCTGATGATGGCCAGCAGCTTGTCGTCCCAGTGCGGCTGGCCGACGCCCATCACCAGCAGGGCGCCGATGGTGCCAGGGCCGACGGTCAGCGGGATGGTCAACGGAACAATGGTCACATCCTGCTGCACGTTGTCGGCCTGCACTGCCGGCTTGCCTTGGGCCATGCCCAGGGCGGAGATGAACAGCACGCTGCCGGCACCGATGCGGAAGGCGTCGGCGGTGATGCCGAAAATACCGAAGATTACCCGGCCGAACAGGTACAGCAGCACGCTGGCGACCAGTGCCGCGAAGGCTACCTTCCAGGCCAGTTGCTTACGCTCCTTGCTGGAGTGGCCACGGGTCAGGCTGATGAAGCACGACAGCACGAAGAACGGGCTGTAGAGGACGAGCATTTTCAGGTAGACGCTGAATAACTCATGGAGCATGGGCGCTGGTCCTTGGCAAATATGCGGTCGTGTTGGAGCGGCCTTGTGTCGCGATGGGCTGCGCAGCAGCTCCAGATCCCCGATTCAGCATAGACCTTGGGGCTGCTGCGCAGCCCATCGCGACACAAGGCCGCTCCCACACGGGAAGTCGTTGTCGCTAGGAAATATGCGCCGGGTTCACTTTGGCTTCGCGCTGGTTGGCCCAGTACTGGATAAGCTCGCGCAACTGCGACAGCTCTACTGGCTTGGCCATGTGCCCGTCCATGCCCGCCAGCCGTGCGCGTTCCTTGTGCTCAGCCAGAATGTGCGCGGTCAACGCCACCACCGGGGTGCGCTGGCGCTGGTTGGCCACCTCCCAGGCGCGCAACTGCTGGGTGGCTGAGAACCCGTCCAGTATCGGCATCTCGCAATCCATCAACACCAGGTCATAGCGCTGTGCTTTCATCGCCTGCAGCGCCTCTTCGCCATTGCTGGCGGTGTCCGGCTCAAGGTTGAGCTTGCCGAGCATCCCGCGGATTACCTTGGTCGAAATGCTGTTGTCCTCGGCTACCAGCACCCGGAAGTCGCCTGGCAGGTCCAGCGCTTGCGGGATGCCAGGCAAGCTGGCAGGCACTGCCTGCTCGCGGCCGCGCTGGGCCAGTTCCTCGGCCAGGGTAGTCTTCAGCGTGTAGCCGGCGACCGGCTTGGCGAGTATCCGCTTGACCCCGGCGTTGCGTGCGATGACCTTGCTCGGGGCATTGCTGATACCGGTCAGCATCACCACCAGGATGTCGTGGTTCAGGCTTGGGTCTTCCTTGATCTTTGCAGCCAGCTGCATACCGGTCATGCCCGGCATGTTCTGGTCCAGCAGCACGGCGTCGAAGTAGTCGCGCAGGTGCGCCTTGGTACGCAACAGGGCCAGGGCCTCTTTGCCCGACGGCACCGCGCTCACATTCATGCCCCAGGCGCTGCACTGTTGCACCAGCACCTTGCGGCAGGTGTCGTTGTCGTCCACCACCAGCACGCGGGCATCGCGCAGCGGGCTGTCGAGGTCGGCCGGTGGCTGCTCCAGGCGCGAAGGGTCCAGCGGCAGGGTCAGCCACAGGGTGTTGCCCATGCCGGTACTGCTTTTGATGCCGAACTCGCCCTGCATCAGGCCAATCAGCTGTTTGGCGATGACCAGGCCGAGGTGGCCGCCCAGCTTGCTGCTGGAAAGGAAGTGGTGGCTGTGTAGCTCGGCCTGTAGCAAGGCTTCGCGGTCGGCGGCGGGCAAGGGTTCGCCACTGTCCTGCACGGCAATGCGCAGGCGCGGTGTTTCGCCGCGTTGATCCAGCGCCACTACCAGCAGAATCTCGCCCTGGTCGGTATTTTTCAAGGCGTTTTCCAGCAGGCTCGACAGCGCCTGACGCAGGCGCGTCGGGTCGCCGCTGATAACCTGCGGTACCTGCGGCTGGGTAAAACTGATCAGCTCGATGTTCTGTTGCTCGGCCTTGGCGCGGAAGATGTTAAGGCAATCCTCGACCAGCGCGTTGAGGTCGAATTGCACGTCATCCAGTTCGATCTGCCTGGACTCCAGCTTGGAAATGTCGAGAATTTCGTTGATCAGCGTCAGCAGTTCGTTGCCGGCACTGTGGATGGTCTGCACGTAGTCACGCTGCTTGACCGACAGTGGTGTGCCCAGCAGCAGCTCGGTCATGCCCAGCACGCCATTCATGGGGGTGCGGATTTCGTGGCTGATCTTGGCCAGGAACTCGGCCTTGGCGTTGATTTCGGCGTCGCTGGCGGCCAGTGCGCGGCTGGCGCTGAAGCGTTCTTCGCTCATGCGCCGCAGCCGTTCGCTGACGGCCAGGTTGAGCAACAAGCCGCTGGCCACCGTCAGGCCCAGCAGGATGCACAGCAGCCAAGGCGTGGACGTGCGGGTCAGGCCCAGCAGCGCCGGCAGCAGCACCAACCCGCCCAGGTTGAACACCACCATGGCAAGGCTGAACAGGCGCCCGGGTGCATAGCCCCGGTACCAGTGGTAGCTGCTGACCAGCAGCATGCTGACGCTGCCCAGGGCCAGCAGGGCGTAGGTCATCAGGTTGAGGGGCAGGGTATCGACAAACAACAGCACCAGGCCGCTGACCCCGACCACCAGCATTTCACCTTGCAGCAGGCGGTTAAGCCGTGGTGAGTTGCAGGGGGTAAAGAAATGCTGGGTGAAATAGAGCCCGGCCAGGCCCGCCAGAACCAGCGTCAGGTAGGCGGCCGGGGTTTGCGCGTTGTGCCACACGTGCCACCAGGGGCCACTGAGGTTCAGCAAAATCAGGCCGCTGAGCAGCATCAGGCCGTGGTACAGCGCCAGAATCAGGGTGGTGGTGGAGCGGCTGTAGAGGAAGCGGATCAGGTTGTGCAGGATCAGCATCACCAAACCGCCAAACAGCATGCCGAACAGCAGTGGCTGGCTTTGGTCCGAGGCGGCTACGGCTGCAGGCTCCAGGCTGATAGCCGGGCGCAACTGATGTTCCGAGACCAGGCGCAGGTAGATATCCAGCGGTTGCTGGCTATTGGGCAGGGGCAGTACATGGTCGCTTCCCCTCAGGGTCGGGCTGGCATTGCCGGCCAGGCGCCCGTGGTGCAGCTGACGCAGAAGCTTGTCGCCTTCGAGGGCGTAGAGGTCAAGGCCAGAGAGGTCGGGTGCGAATACCCGTAGCAGTTGCTCCTGGTCGCCTGGCGCCAGGCGGTAGTGCAGCCACAAGGCCTGTTCTGGTGGGGCAGCATCCAGCTCGG
This sequence comes from Pseudomonas sp. NPDC089547, assembly GCF_050280665.1. Lineage (NCBI taxonomy): Bacteria > Pseudomonadati > Pseudomonadota > Gammaproteobacteria > Pseudomonadales > Pseudomonadaceae > Pseudomonas > Pseudomonas sp. NPDC089547. Next base: position 28,714 of record NZ_JBNNVS010000022.1, read on the forward strand.
CAAGCACCAGCGGGCTGAACTGGTTACGGTAGCGTTCGGAGCGTACATCGCTCAGTTGCAGGTTGGCCTGTTCATCAAGCAGAACGGTCCAGCCTCCGTCAGTTTCGGCAGCAGCCGGGAACAGGCAGAGCAGGGTCAGCAAGCTGACGATCAGAGCTGAGGCAATCCGAAGCCGACGCACTACGAGATCCCTTCTTAGCCGATGTGCCGGGTGTTAACTATGCGCGGCGCGCCAAGTCGAAGGCAAGGCCCGTACCGGGCCTTGTCGACGAGCCGGAACCCATGCGCCGGGCGTTTCACAGCCCCGGGCAGCACGGCGTTCCGGTACAACTTACTGCTGGTGCTCACCGCGCTCACGGGCGATTGCCCGGTAGCCGATGTCGGTACGGTAGAAGCTGCCGTTCCAGCTCACTTCCTTGGCCAGGCGGTAAGCCTGCTGCTGTGCATCGGCAACGGTGCTGCCCATGGCAGTGGCGCACAGGACGCGCCCGCCGTTGGTAACCACTTGGCCGTCCTTGAGCGAAGTGCCGGCATGGAATACCTTGCCTTCGATCTTGGCAGCAGCGTCCAGGCCGTTGATGGCGTCGCCCTTGGCGTAATCGCCCGGGTAACCGCCAGCAGCCAGTACTACGCCCAGGCTCGGGCGCGGGTCCCATTGGGCTTCGACTTTGTCCAGCGCCTTGGCGAAGGCGGCTTCGATCAGCAGCACCAGGCTCGATTCCAGGCGCAGCATGACGGGTTGGGTTTCCGGGTCGCCGAAGCGGCAGTTGAACTCGATGACCTTGGGGTTGCCCGCCTTGTCGATCATCAGGCCAGCGTAAAGGAAGCCGGTGTAGACGTTGCCTTCCTCGGCCATGCCACGCACGGTCGGCCAGATGACCTGGTCCATCACGCGCTGGTGAACGTCGGCGGTGACCACCGGGGCAGGGGAGTAGGCACCCATGCCGCCCGTGTTCGGGCCGGTGTCCTGGTTGCCAACGCGCTTGTGGTCCTGGCTGGTGGCCATGGGCAGCACGTTGTGGCCGTCGACCATGACGATGAAGCTGGCTTCCTCGCCGTCGAGGAACTCTTCGATCACCACGCGCGAGCCTGCTTCGCCGAAGGCGTTGCCAGCCAGCATGTCACGTACCGCGGCTTCGGCTTCTTCGAGGGTCATGGCAACGATCACGCCTTTGCCCGCAGCCAGGCCGTCGGCCTTGATCACGATCGGTGCGCCTTTCTCTTGCAGGTAGGCAAGTGCAGGCTCGATTTCGGTGAAGTTCTGGTAGTCGGCGGTCGGGATCTTGTGGCGCGCCAGGAAGTCCTTGGTGAAGGCCTTGGAACCTTCCAGCTGGGCCGCGCCCTTGGTTGGGCCGAAGCAGTCCAGGCCACGGCTGCGGAACAGGTCGACCACACCAATGACCAGTGGCGCTTCCGGGCCGACGATGGTCAGGTCGACGTTCTTCTCGGCGAAGTCGGCCAGTTGCTCCAGGGCGCAGACGTCGATGGCGACGTTCTCGCACTTGGCTTCAATGGCGGTGCCGGCGTTGCCTGGGGCAACGAAGACTTTCTCGACGCGTGGGTCCTGGGCGACTTTCCAGGCCAGGGCGTGCTCACGGCCGCCGCTGCCGATGATCAAAACTTTCATGTCAAAACCTCTGTTTGGCGGCGTACCTCGTCCCCTGTGTAGGAGCGGCCTCGTGTCGCGAAAGGGCCGCAGAGCGGCCCCGGGATTTATGCTGTGTTGCAAAGGCCCGGGGGCTGCTGCGCAGCCCTTTCGCGACACAAGGCCGCTCCTACAGGGGGCCGAGGTTTGCTCGGCCAGCTGAATTAGTGGCGGAAGTGGCGCATGCCAGTGAAGACCATCGCGATGCCGGCTTCGTCAGCAGCGGCAATGACTTCAGCATCACGCATCGAACCACCCGGCTGGATCACGGCGCTGATACCCACTTTAGCCGCGTTGTCGATGCCATCACGGAACGGGAAGAACGCATCCGAAGCCATGACTGCGCCCTGCACCTGCAGGCCAGCATGCTCGGCCTTGATTGCAGCAATGCGGGCGGAGTTGACGCGGCTCATCTGGCCGGCGCCTACGCCGATGGTCTGGCGCTGCTTGGCGTAGACGATGGCGTTGGACTTGACGAATTTGGCCACTTTCCAGGCGAACACCAGGTCGTGGACTTCTTGCTCTGTCGGCGCACGCTTGGTGACGATTTTCAGGTCATCGGCGGTGATCATGCCGATATCGCGGCTCTGCACCAGCAGGCCACCGTTGACGCGCTTGAAGTCCCAACCGGCAGCGCGCTCGGCAGGCCACTCGCCGCATTCCAGAAGGCGAACGTTCTGCTTGGCAGCCACCACGTCGCGCGCAGCCTGGGAAATTTTCGGGGCGATGATCACTTCGACGAACTGGCGATCGACGATGGCCTTGGCGGTTTCGCCGTCCAGTTCGCGGTTGAAGGCAATGATGCCGCCGAATGCCGACTCGGTGTCGGTAGCGTAGGCCAGGTCGTAGGCCTTGCGGATGCCGCCCTCGTCTTCAGGCACTACCGCCACGCCGCATGGGTTGGCGTGCTTGACGATGACGCAGGCTGGCTTGACGAAGCTCTTAACGCATTCCAGCGCGGCGTCGGTGTCGGCCACGTTGTTGAACGAAAGTTCCTTGCCCTGCAGCTGCACGGCGGTGGAAATGCTGGCTTCGCCTTTCTTGGCTTCTACGTAGAACGCCGCGCTCTGGTGCGGGTTCTCGCCGTAGCGCATTTCCTGGGCCTTGACGAACTGGCTGTTGAAGGTGCGCGGGAATTCGCTGCGCGCTTCGGTGCTCAGGGTGTCTTTGGCCTGGTCGATGGTGCCCATGTAGTTGGCGATCATGCCGTCGTAGGCGGCGGTGTGCTCGAACGCCTTGAGCATCAGGTCGAAGCGCTGGGCGTAGGTCAGGCCACCGGCCTTCAGGCCTTCGACGATGCCGGCGTAGTCGCTGGCGTTGACCACGATGGCCACGTCTTTGTGGTTTTTGGCAGCCGAACGGACCATGGTCGGGCCGCCGATGTCGATGTTCTCGATGGCCGTCGGCAGGTCACAGCCAGGCTTGGAAATGGTTGCCTCGAACGGGTACAGGTTGACCGCGACCAGGTCGATCGGCTTGATACCGTGCTCGTTCATGATGGCGTCGTCGGTGCCGCGACGGCCGAGGATGCCACCGTGGATCTTCGGGTGCAGGGTCTTGACCCGGCCATCCATCATTTCGGCGAAGCCGGTGTAGTCGGCCACTTCCACCGCGTTCACGCCGTTGTCCTTGAGCAGCTTGTAGGTGCCGCCGGTGGACAGGATCTCGACACCGAGCTGCTGCAGCTCACGGGCGAATTCGAGGATACCGGTCTTGTCGGAGACGCTGATCAGGGCGCGGCGGACTGGCAGGCGGGTAGTCTGGTCGGTCATTTCGGGTTCCAATAACGCGGTGGAGTCAGCAAAAAAGGCGCCTCTGTTCAGGGAGCCGCCTTTTCTGGTTGGGATTCTGGCTTACAGCAAGTCGTACTGCTTGAGCTTCTTGCGCAGGGTGCCTCGGTTCAGCCCGAGCATCTCGCTGGCCTTGGTCTGGTTGCCCTTCACGTAGTTCATCACGCATTCGAGCAGGGGCGCCTCGACTTCGGAGAGCACCAGGTTGTACACGTCCGTGACGGTCGCGCCTTCCAGGTGGGCGAAGTAGTTGTGCAGCGCCTTCTCGACGCTGTCGCGAAGGGTCTGGCCCTCTTCGCTCGGCGTGTTGAGGTGCTGTTTCAGGTTGGCGTTGTCGCTCACGGGCGTTGTTCCACTCACAAATGTCTCGGTCATCATCGTCATGCGGCCACCCCTTGTCCGTCCTCTGTCTCAAGGCTCTGTCGACGTTCACTGAAAAACGCGCGAACGTTGGCGCACTGCGCTTGTGTGTCTTCCAAAGCGTTGAACCGGGAGCGAAACTCCTTGCCGCCGGGTCGTGTTGCCAGGTACCAGCCAACGTGCTTGCGGGCGATACGTACGCCCATCACATCGCCATAGAAGGCATGCAACGCGGCCAGGTGCTCCAGCAGGATGCGTTCCACTTCATCCAGTTGCGGCGCTGGCAGGTGTTCACCAGTGCGCAGGTAATGCTCGACCTCGCGAAAGATCCATGGTCGCCCTTGGGCAGCCCGGCCGATCAGCAGGCCATCGACCCCGGTGGCATCCAGCACCGCCCGGGCCTTTTCTGGCGAAGTGATATCGCCGTTGGCAAAAACCGGAATCGACACCGCCTGCTTGATGGCAGCGATGGTGTCGTATTCGGCTTCGCCTGTGTACAGGTCGGCGCGTGTGCGGCCATGCACCGCCAGCGCCTGGATACCAGCCTGTTCAGCGATTTTCGCCACGTTCAGGCCGTTCTTGTTCGCCCGGTCCCACCCGGTGCGGATCTTCAGGGTCACCGGTACGTCCACGGCGCCGACTACGGCGTGGAGGATTTCGCTGACCAAGGCTTCATCTCTCAATAAAGCAGAGCCTGCAGCTTTGTTGCAGACTTTTTTTGCCGGGCAGCCCATGTTGATGTCGATGATCTGGGCACCCGCTTCGACGTTGGCCTTTGCCGCCGCTGCCATCATCTGCGCATCACCACCGGCGATCTGAACCGAGCGTGGCTCGGGATCACCTTCATGGATGCGGCGCAGGCTCGACTTGCGGCTGTTCCACAGGCTCATGTCGCTGCTGACCATTTCCGACACCACCATGCCTGCGCCCAGGCGCTGGCAAAGTGTACGGAAAGGCTGGTCCGTGACCCCGGCCATGGGCGCGAGGATCAGGTTGTTACGTAGTGTGTATTGGCCGATGCGTACCGCCGACATAGGTGATCCCTGTTGTGGGGCCGAATCTTGGAGTTCGAAAAAGGGTTGGCATGATACCCGCTCTCGGTGACCGGATAAAGATGGATTTGGATAAAATCTGAACAGTTGTCGGCTTATGACTTTTGGTATGAGCAAAGATCCGGGCATCGCGCGGACCCTGTGGGAGCGGGCGTGCCCGCGAAGCAGGCGCCGCAGTGGATGGCACGGGCTTTGCCCGTGTTCGCGGGCATGCCCGCTCCCACAGGGTTGTGCTGACTATTCCGGCGAACGGAAGCTCAGGCTGTAGTTCACGGCCTTCGGCCCCGGGTCGAGGATGTCCAGGGCGATATGGATCGGCGTCTGGCTTGGCATGTCGCCACGCCCGGCCAACTCGCCGGACAGGTACTCGCTGGGCTTGAAGCGCCGGCTGGCAATCAGTTGGCCATTGAGGTCGGCAAAGCGTAGCTCCAGCAGCGGGAAGGGCTGGGCGAACGGTGCACGGTTGTAGATGATCGCATCGACGATCAGGGCGCCTTTGAAGTCCGGGTGGCTGCGCACCACCAGGTTACTGCTCTTGATTCGTGCAATATCAACGCGGGTTGGCACCTCGCAGCCGACCAACGGGCAGAGTTGCTGGAAGATTGGCCGGTACTGGTCCTGGCGGGCCATTTCGTCAAAATGGAACCACACATACTGGAACAGCAGCAGGCCAGCGGCCAGCAGGGTCAGAAAACCCCATAGCAGGCGCTTGCCCCAGTTGGGTGCGGGTTTTTCCCAGCCCAGTTGCAGCGGGTCGTCGACCACGTCGACCAGCGGCTCCTTGCGCGCCGGGCGCTCGGGCTTGCCGGCAAGGCCCGGTTCCAGGCGCTCACCGGGCAAGGGCTCGATAGCGTCGTCATCGCGCGCCGACAGGTGCAATGCCAACGGCTCATCGTCGTGGGCGCTCAGGCCTTGTTCCGGGATTTCGTCATCGCCGGCACGCAATGGCTCGTTGAATGCGGGCTGGTCATCGATTACGGCGGCGTGGCGTACGGGCGGCTCGTCATCGATGTCCAGGTCAAGGCTGCTGCCCAAGGTCGGCTCGGTGCGCTCGCCGGGCTCAGGCTCCAGGTCCAGCTCCAGGGGCTGCGGTTCCAGCAGTACCGGGGCAGGCTCTGCTGGCGTTTGCGGCTCGAAGGGCTCGTCGGTGGCGTTGCCGAACAAGTCGTCCGCATGCTCGTCCGGGTGCAGCTCGTCACGGCGCGCCTGCAACCCGTCATCCTGGTTGGCGGGGCGTGCCGGTGCCGGCTGGCCGCGCTGCTCCAGGCGCGCCAGTTCCTGGTCGAGGTCCAGTGCGTCCAGCGCCTGGGCCGTCAGGGCCCAGTCCTCGTCAGGCGTGATGCTGCGCTCGCGGCTGGCAGGTTCGGGCGTGATCGACGGCTCGACTAGTGGCTCGGCAGGTGCCGCTGGCACAGGCGCCGGTACCGGCACCTCAGGTGCGCTGGCACGGCTTTGTTCCAGCAGTTGCCTGGCGGCATTGAACACCTGCAGGCAATGGCCGCAGCGCACCACGCCGCGGGCCACGCTCAACTGGTGGTGGGTGACGCGAAAGCTGGTCTGGCAATGCGGGCACTGGGTGACGAAACTGTCGGTCATGCGGCGATCCGGGAGCTGTGCAGAGAAATATTCTAGGCCCGCTTAGCGGCGGCGACCACTGATGCGCACCCAGCCATCGCGAACGACGATCGGGTCCAGCTCGAAGTCGGCGGCGTAGGCAGCTGCCACTTCCTCGCCCTGCTCGGCAAGGATGCCCGACAGCGCCAGCAGGCCACCTGGGCGGACCAGGCCGGACAACTGCGGCGCCAGCGAGACCAGTGGGCCGGCCAGGATGTTGGCGACCAGCACATCGGCCTGCATGGCCGGCATGTGCTCGGGCAGGTACAGCGCCAGTTTCTCGTCGGCGATGCCGTTGCGCTGAGCGTTGTCACGCGAAGCCTCGATGGCCTGCACGTCGATGTCGGTACCCACCGCTTCACGTGCGCCCAGCAACAGCGCAGCGATGGCCAGGATGCCCGAGCCGCAGCCGAAGTCCAGCACCTGGGTGCCTTCCATTTGCTGGCCGTCGAGCCACTCCAGGCACAACGCGGTGGTGGGGTGGGTGCCAGTGCCGAAGGCCAGGCCTGGGTCGAGCAGCAGGTTGACGGCGTCCTTTTCCGGGGCGTCATGCCAACTCGGCACAATCCACAGGCGCTGGCCGAAACGCATCGGCTGGAAGTTGTCCATCCAGCTGCGTTCCCAGTCCTGGTCCTCGATCACTTCGGCCTGGTGCTCGGGCAACTCGGCGCCGGTCAGCAGGCGCAGGTGGGAGAACACCTGCTCAGGTTCGGCATCGGCCTCGAACAGGGCCAGCAGATGGGTGTGCGACCACAACGGGGTGGTGTTGAGGTCTGGTTCGAAGATCGGCTGATCTTCGGCGTCCATGAACGTGACCGAGACGGCACCTACTTCGAGCAGGGCATCTTCGTAGGTTTCGGCTTGTTCCGGGCTGATGGCCAGGCGTACTTGCAGCCAGGGCATGGCGGGCACCTTTGGTAAATCGACAGAGGGCAGCCCTAGGCTGCGCGAAGGCTGGCAGTTTACGCGAGTGCGGGGGATTTGTGGATCGGCTTGGGAAGGGGGCCGCTGCGCAGCCCGATCGCGACACAAGGCCGCTCCTACAGGAGATCGCATTCCCTTGTAGGAGCGGCCTTGTGTCGCGATCGGGGCGCGCAGCGCCCCCAAAAATCCATTAGACAAAACAGAGCGAAAGCGACTCGGCTATATAAGCAGGCTTATCTTCATCCTCGATTTCCAGCGTGGCAATTGCCTTGAGCAGCCACTGCCCCGGCTTTTTCTCCGTCACCTCGGCCAGGTCCACCTTCAATCGCACCTGGCTGTCGACCTTGACCGGCTGGATGAACCGCACGCTGTCCAGCCCATAGTTCACCACCATCTTCAGCCCTTGCGGCAGGACCAGGATGTCCTCGATCAGCTTGGGGATCAGTGACAATGTCAGGAAGCCATGCGCAATCGTGCCGCCAAACGGGGTTTTCGCGGCTTTTTCAGGGTCGACATGAATGAACTGGAAATCGCCCGTCGCCTCGGCGAACAGGTTGATGCGCTGCTGATCGATCTTCAGCCAGGCAGAGTGGCCCAGTTCCTTACCAACGTATTGCGAAAGCTCTGTAACCGGTACATAGGGCATCGCTGACTCTCCAGGTTGTCAGTTGGTACGAAAGTGCTAGATCAGCACGGCGAACCGTTTCAGTCAAGTTGTCCGCTTTTCGGCGAATATCGATCTATAGCCGTGCGTGCTTATAATGGCGGCCATGCCCGAGGGAGATGCTTATGCTGTTGCGTGGTTTGACCTGGCTGGTGCTGTTCCAGCTGCTGGGGACGGCGATCAATCACTTGTTGGTGCCGTTTCTGCCGGGGCCGATCATCGGCCTGGTGCTGCTGTTGTGCTTCCTCATGGCCCGCGGTGAAGTCGGCAAGCCGCTCAATGAAGCCGCCAGCAGCCTGCTGCGCTATCTGCCGCTATTGCTGGTGCCGCCGGCGGTGGGGGTAATGGTGTACGCCAAGGACATCGCCGCCGATTTCTGGGCAATCGTCGGTGCCTTGCTGATTTCCTGCTTGCTGACGCTGGTGTTTGTCGGTGTGCTGATGCAGAAACTCATCCACCGCCAGGGCAAGCGCGAGGAGCAGCCATGATGCTCGACTGGCAAGGCGCGGTGGACGCGGTGGTGCATCATCCCTTGTTCGGCATCGGCATTACGCTGGGGGCTTATCAAGTGGTGCTGGCAGCCTACGAGAAAACCCGCTGGATCTTCTTGCAGCCGGTACTGGTGTCGATGTTGCTGGTGATCGGCGTGTTGCTGCTGTGTGGTATCGACTACAGCGAGTACCGCAAGAGCACCGAGATCATGAACATTCTGCTGGGCCCGGCCACCGTAGCCCTGGCCGTACCGCTCTATCTCAACCTGCGGCGTATCCGGCAGCTATTCTGGCCCACATTTACTACGCTGGTAATCGGAGGCCTGTTCGCCACGCTCTGCTGCCTGTTGCTAGGCTGGTGGTTCGGTGCAGAACACATGATCCTGATGACCATGGCACCCAAGTCGGTGACCTCGCCAATCGCCATGCTGGTGGCAGAGCAGATTGGCGGTGTGGCGGCCCTGGCGGCAGTGTTCGTACTGATCACCGGGGTGATTGGCGCGATCTTCGGCCCGGCGCTGCTGAGCCGCTTTGGCGTGCACAGCCCCGAGGCGCGCGGCATGTCGCTGGGGGTTACAGCGCATGCGGTGGGCACTTCGGTTGCCCTGCAGGAAAGTGATGAATGCGGCGCTTTTGCCGCGCTGGCGATGAGCTTGATGGGGGTAGCCACGGCAGTGTTCCTGCCGTTGGCGGTCAGCCTGGTGGCTTGAGGAGTTGTGATGACACTACCGCTGTTTCCGCTCAATACCGTGCTGTTCCCGGGCTGCTTTCTCGATTTGCAGATTTTCGAGGCGCGTTATCTGGACATGATCGGGCGCTGCATGAAGCAGGGCGCAGGTTTTGGCGTGGTCTGCATCCTGGAGGGCGAGCAGGTTGGCAAGGCGCCACCGATGGTCGCCTCGATCGGCTGTGAAGCGGTGATTCGCGACTTCGTGCAGCAGGATAATGGCTTGCTGGGCATTCGCGTCGAAGGTGTGCGGCGCTTCAACCTGGACAGCACCGAGGTGCAGAAGGACCAGTTGCTGGTGGGGCAGGTGCAATGGTTGCCGGAGCAGGCGGACAGCCCGTTGCTTGAGGCAGACGATGACTTGTTGGCGTTGCTGGTGGCCTTGGGCGAACACCCCATGGTCGAGGCGCTGGACATGCCGCGCCCGGTGGACGGGCGCCAGGCGCTGGCCAACCAGCTGGCTTACCTGTTGCCGTTCATGGAAGAAGACAAGCTGGACCTGCTGACCCTTGACTCGCCGCAGCAGCGGCTGGGCGAGATCCAGAAGCTGCTGGAGCGGATTCAGGGCGAGTTGTTCGCTTGATTGTTCTCTAGTGCCAGTGCCGGCCTCTTCGCGGGCTTGCCCGCTCCCACAGGTATGTCACGCGCTGCAAGGCTGGTGCAGTACCTGTGGGAGCGGGCAAGCCCGCGAAGGGGCCCGCACTGGCAACATCAATATTGGTATCTGAGCAAGGCCTGTGGCAGCGCATGCATGGCAAAGAACGCCAGCAGCGCGGTACACGCTGGCAACACCAGCCACCACACCCGCTGCGGCAATGCCGGCAACGTCTGCCGGTGTTGCACCAGCGTCAGGCTAAGCGCACACACGCAGCATGCCAGCAGGGCCCCGGCGAGGATGTCGGTCGGCCAGTGTGCCCCCAGGTACACCCGCGATAGCGCAATCGCCAGTGCCGGAATACAGCCCAGCATCACCCAGGTCAGGCGCATGCGTGGCGGCTGGCCACGCCCCGCCAGCACCGCCAATACCAGAAAGAACGCAAACGACGCCGAGCTGTGCCCGCTGGGCATGCTGTAGCTGGTCAGCGGGTCAGTCAGTACTTCAGGCCTGGCGCGGGCAAACAGCCATTTGAGGCTGCCGTTCGCCAGCGCTGTACCTATCAGTGCGCCACCGGCGAACAGGGCATGGCGCCATTGCCGGGCAAGTAGCAGCAAGCCCGTCAGCAAGCCACCGAGAAAGAACTGGGTCTTGAAGTCGCCCAGGCGAGTGACCAGCACCACGGTGCCATCAATGGCTTGGCTGCGGTGTTCCTGTACCAGCGTCATCACGCCCTGGTCGAACTCGTGCAAGTAGGGCCAGCCCAGGAAAATCCCGGCCAATGCCAGAAAACTCAAGCCCGCGACCAACCGGGTGCCGTGGCGCTGATCGCGAATACTGGTGTTCAGGCTCAGCCCGATGATGACTGCCAATGTGCCGGCGATGATGCCGGCATCCAGCCAGAAGCCTTCCGGTAGCGGCAGGCGCATGGCCGCCCCGGTGGCCCAGCCTGGCAGCAGGTAGGCTACCGACCAGCCAGCACCTGCCACCAGGCTGACGGCGATGAAGCGCGGCAGGGGCATGTCGAACATGCCGGCGACCATGGGCAGCATCGGCCGCAGCGGGCCGATGAAGCGGCCTACCAGCAGGCTGGCAATGCCGTAGCGCTGGAAGTAGGTCTCGGCGCTGCTGATCCACTCTGGGTGGTGGCGTATTAGCGGCAGGCGTCGGATGTTCTGGTGGAAGTACTTGCCCACCGTGTACGACAACGCATCGCCCAGCAGGCCGCCAAGAAAGCCCAGCAGCAAGGTTTCGCCCAGGGTGAAGGCGCCACTGCCGGCCAGTACCGCGACCGCGAATAGCAGCACGGTGCCCGGCACGATGATGCCGGCGATGGCCAGGCACTCGATGCAGGCGATGAGGAAAATTGCCACGCCAAGCCACTGCGGGTTGGCGCTGAGCCAGCCGGTCAGGCCGTCGAGCCATTGGCCCATGTTCAGCTTCCTTGTTCGAGAATGAAGAAATCACGGCCTTCGACTTGGCCACGACGTAACGGGTTCCGCGTGCAGAACCGGGCGTACTCGGCGTCTACAAAGCGGTAGGGCAGGTGCTCGTCGCGCCCGTGCGGAATGCCCAGGCGGGCGGCCTGGATCACGCGCGGCACGCTGTTGCCGCAATCCTCCACGTACAGCCGCTCGGCGTCGAAGCGTTGGGCGTCCCAGTGCGGCACTTTCAGGCCCAGGGCGCGGCACAGCAGGGTCTGGCCGGCGCACAGGCGCTCATCCGGGCGCAGTTTGCCGCTGGCGTCGGGGTTGTTCAGTTGCATCTGCGCCAGGCTGTTGGGCCCAGAAAGGGCATCCTGCCAAGGATAGGCGGACTTGATCAGCACCGCGTTGCCCGGCCCGTGGGCGCTGAAGTTCAGCGAGTCGCCGCCGCGGGCGTAGTACATGTAGATATGCCCGCCGTCGAGGAACAGCGCCTTGCGCTTCTCGGTGTAGCCGAGCGAGGCGTGGCTGCCTTTGTCGGTGAGGTAGTAGGCCTCGGTTTCGATGATGCGCGCAGCCAGCCACAGGTCGCCGTGGCGATGGCGGATGACCTTGCCGAGCAGGGCCTTGGCCAAGGTCTGGGCATCGCGGTCGAAAAAGCTGTCGGGCAGGGCTGGCATGCGGGCGGTTCGTGGCTGGGAGGCGGGTGATGATAGCAATGAATGGCTTAATCGAGGCTGAATCGAATGCGATGTTGGTGGTGCGGGCCTCTTCGCGGGTGAACCCGCTCCCACAGGTGTCGTGGAGGTCTGGGGCCTTGTGGAATCCCTGTGGGAGCGGGTTTACCCGCGAAAGGGCCAGAGCAGGTAGAGGAATTTTCGATAAGTGCAGTTACATCTTTCCTGCATATTGTCCCTGACCATTTTCTACCATCCGCCACCCGCCGCTGGGCGTACACCTGCGCGGCAGTTATAATCAGCCGATTTCCCCTTCGCCAAGACACCGAACCCATGACTGAGTCCGTTCTTGACTACATGACCCGCTTGGGTCGCGCTGCCCGTGAGGCTTCCCGGGTGATCGGCCGTGCCAGCACCGCGCAGAAGAACCGCGCCCTGCAAGCCGCTGCCGACGCGCTGGACGCTGCCCGTGCCGAGCTCACGGCTGCCAACGAGCTGGACCTGGCCGCCGGCCGCGCCAACGGGCTGGAGCCTGCGCTGCTCGACCGCCTGGCGCTGACCCCTGCACGCATCGATGGCATGATCACCGGCCTGCGTCAGGTGGCCAGCCTGCCGGACCCGGTCGGTGCCATCCGCGACATGAGCTACCGCCCATCGGGCATTCAGGTAGGCAAGATGCGCGCGCCGCTGGGGGTGATCGGGATCATCTACGAGTCGCGCCCGAACGTGACCATCGATGCCGCCAGCCTGTGCCTGAAGTCGGGCAACGCGACCATCCTGCGTGGCGGCTCCGAGGCCATCCACTCCAACCGCGCCATCGCCACCTGCATCCAGCGTGGCCTGGCCGCTGCCGGCCTGCCGGCAGCCGTGGTGCAAGTGGTCGAAACCACCGATCGCGAAGCCGTGGGCGCTCTGATCAGCATGCCGCAATTTGTCGACGTCATTGTGCCGCGAGGCGGCCGTGGGCTGATCGAACGCATCAGCCGCGATGCCCGCGTGCCGGTGATCAAGCACCTGGACGGCATCTGCCATGTCTATGTCAGCCAGCATGCCGACATGGACAAGGCCTGGAACGTGGCTTTCAACGCCAAGACCTACCGCTACGGCATCTGTGGCGCCATGGAAACACTGCTGGTCGACCAGCAGGTGGCCGACCGCTTCTTGCCGGAAGTGGCCCGTCGCTTCCAGGAAAAAGGCGTGGAGCTGCGAGGCTGCGAGCGCACCCGGGCGATCATCGACGCCAAGCCGGCCACTGAAGACGACTGGCACACCGAATACCTGGACGCGATCCTGTCGATCCGCGTCGTCGATGGCCTCGACCAGGCCATCGAGCACATCAACCACTACGGTTCGCATCACACCGACTCGATCATCAGCGAACACCAGGGTGAAGCCCGCCAGTTCATGGCTGAAGTCGACTCGGCGTCGGTCATGCTCAACACCCCGACCTGCTTCGCCGACGGTTTCGAGTACGGGCTGGGTGCGGAAATCGGTATTTCCACCGACAAGCTGCATGCCCGCGGCCCGGTAGGCCTGGAGGGCCTGACCTGCGAAAAGTACGTAGTGATCGGCGACGGCCAGCTGCGCGGCCAGGGGTCCTGCTGAGTTGAGCAAGGCCCAGGCAGTCCGGCGTATCGGCATTCTTGGCGGCACTTTCGACCCCGTGCACATCGGCCACCTGCGCAGCGCGCTGGAAGTGGCCGAATTCATGGGGCTGGATGAGCTGCGCCTGTTGCCCAACGCCCGGCCGCCGCATCGCGACACCCCGCAGGTAGCCGCCGAGCATCGCCTGGCCATGGTTCGCGAAGCGGTGCAGGGTGTTGCCTGCCTGAGCGTCGATGCCCGCGAACTGGAACGTGACAAGCCGTCGTACACCATCGACACGCTGGAATCGATCCGCGCCGAGCTGGCCGGCAACGACCAGCTGTTCCTGGTGCTGGGCTGGGATGCCTTCTGTGGTCTGCCTACCTGGCACCGCTGGGAAGAACTGCTGCAACACTGTCACATCCTGGTGCTGCAACGCCCGGATGCCGACGTAGAACCCCCTGACGAGCTGCGCAACCTGCTGGCTGCGCGCTCGGAGAGCGATCCCGCCGCCATGTCCGGCCCGGCGGGAAATATTTCGTTCGTCTGGCAGACGCCGCTTGCGGTGTCGGCTACACAGATCCGACAGCTGCTGGCCAGCGGCAAATCGGTGAGGTTCCTGGTGCCGGACGCCGTACTGGCCTACATCGAGGCGCACGAACTGTATCGTGCGCCTAACTGACGGTGCCTTTGGCGCCTCATCCAACGAGTTGAACGAGTTTTATATGACCAAGCAGAAAATTTACGGCGAAGAACTGGTCGCCCTGACCAAGGCAGCGCTGGAAGACGTCAAGGCCCAGGACATCCAGGTCATCGACGTGCGCGAGAAGCACAGCCTGACCGACTACATGATCATTGCCACCGGTACCTCCAACCGCCAGATCAACGCGATGCTGGAAAAGGTCCGCGAAGCGGTGAAGAGCAAGGGCGCCCAGCCACTGGGTGAAGAAGGCAAGGGCGACAGCGATTGGGTGCTGCTGGACCTGAACGACGTCATCGTCCACATGATGACCGCCGCTGCCCGCCAGTTCTACGACCTGGAGCGCCTGTGGCAGGGTGCCGAGCAAAGCCGTGCCGCCGATGGCAAGCACCACAGCCCGGACCACGCCCACGAGTACTCCGACAAGCTCAAAGACCGCGAATAAGGAAAGCGCCGTGCGTTTGCGCCTGATCGCGGTCGGCTCGCGCATGCCGAAGTGGGTGGAGGAAGGCTGGCATGAATATGCCAAGCGCCTGCCCGCCGAGCTGTCGCTGGAGCTGGTGGAAATCCCGCTGAACACCCGTGGCAAGAATGCCGACGTCGCCCGCCTGATTCGTCAGGAGGGCGAGGCCATGCTAAGCAAGGTTCAGCCAGGGGAACGCATTGTCACCCTCGAGGTCCATGGCAAGCCCTGGAGTACCGAGCAACTGGCGACCGAGCTGGACCGCTGGCGCCTGGATGCGCGCACGGTGAATTTGATGGTGGGCGGCCCGGAAGGCCTGGCGCCTGAGGTTTGTGCGCGCGCCGAGCAACGCTGGTCGCTGTCGCCGCTGACCTTGCCGCACCCGTTGGTAAGGATACTCATCGGCGAGCAGATCTACCGCGCCTGGACCGTGTTGTCCGGGCACCCTTACCACAAATGAGCCTGTAAGCAGTCCGATGTCGCAGCCGATCCGTCTCAAGGACCACGAGAAAGACGCCCGCCTGGTGCGCAACCGCGTCGTGGTCGGCGCAGTGGCGATCATGCTGCTTATTTGCGTGCTGATTGCGCGGCTGTACTACCTGCAGATCATCCAGTACGACTATCACTCGACGCTGTCGGAGAACAACCGGGTGCATGTGCAGCCGATTCCGCCGACGCGCGGGCTGATCTTCGACCGCAACGGTGTGATCGTGGCCGACAACCGGCCCAGCTTCAGCCTGTCGATGACCCGTGAACGTGCGGGTAACTGGCAGGAAGTGCTGGACACCATCGTCGAAGTGCTGGAGCTGACGCCAGAGGACCGCGCCCTGTTCGAGAAGCGCATGCGCCAGGGGCGCCGGCCATTCGAACCGGTGCCGATCCTGTTCGAGCTCAACGAAGAGCAGATCGCCCGGGTGGCGGTAAACCAGTTCCGCCTGCCAGGTGTAGAGGTGGTGGCCCAGCTGGTGCGGCATTACCCGCAGGGGGCGCATTTCGCCCATTCGGTGGGCTATGTGGGGCGCATCAACGAGAAAGAGCTGAAAACGCTCGACCCGGTGAACTACAGCGGCACCCACCACATAGGCAAGACGGGTATCGAGCGCTTCTACGAAGACGCCCTGCATGGCCAGGTCGGCTACGAGGAAGTCGAGACCAACGCCCGGGGGCGTGTGCTGCGGGTGCTCAAACGCACCGACCCGAAGCCGGGCAAGGACATTGTGCTGAGCCTGGACATCAAGCTGCAGGAAGCCGCCGAGGCCGCCCTGGGTGGCCGGCGTGGCGCGGTGGTGGCACTCGACCCGCGTACCGGCGAGGTTCTGGCAATGGTCAGCCAGCCAAGCTTCGATCCCAACCTGTTCGTTACCGGCATCAGCTTCAAGGCTTACGCCGAACTGCGTGATTCGATCGACCGGCCACTGTTCAACCGCGTGCTGCGTGGCCTGTACCCACCTGGCTCGACCATCAAGCCCGCGGTAGCCATCGCCGGCCTGGACAGTGGCGTGGTCAATGCCGGCAGCCGGGTATTCGACCCTGGCTACTACCAGCTGCCCAACTACGACCACAAATACCGTAACTGGAACCGCACCGGCGATGGCTGGGTAGACCTGGATACCGCGATCATGCGGTCCAACGACACCTATTTCTACGACCTTGCGCACAAGATGGGTATTGATCGGCTGTCCAGCTACATGAACAAGTTCGGCATCGGCCAACGGGTTTCCCTCGACATGTTCGAGGAATCTGCCGGGTTGATGCCGTCGCGAGAATGGAAGCGTGCCACTCGCCGCCAGGCCTGGTTCCCCGGTGAAACCCTGATTCTGGGTATCGGCCAGGGCTACATGCAGGCAACGCCGCTACAACTGGCCCAGGCCACTGCGTTGATCGCCAACAAGGGCGTGTGGAACCGCCCGCACCTGGCCAAGACCATCGAAGGCCAGCCGCCGGTGGACGAAAACCCCATGGAAAACATCGTACTGCGTGACAAGTCCGACTGGGCCAAGGTCACCCATGGCATGGAGCAGGTGATGCACGGCGCCCGCGGTACCGCACGCAAGGCCGCTGCCGGTGCCCAGTACCGTATTGCCGGCAAGAGCGGTACCGCCCAGGTGGTGGCGATCAAGCAGGGCGAGAAGTACGACCGCAACAAACTTCAGGAGCGCCACCGCGACCACGCGCTGTTCGTCGCCTTTGCCCCGGCCGACGACCCGAAGATCGTGGTTTCGGTGATGGTCGAGAACGGTGAGTCCGGCTCCGGTGTCGCCGCCCCCGTGGTCCGCCAGATCATGGACGCCTGGCTGCTCGACGAAAACGGCCGGCTCAAATCCGAGTTCGTGCCTGCCACCGTTACCCAGGAATCGGCCCTGTGATGAACAATTTCGATCGCATGCTCTCCAGCGAGGATGTGATGCGTCGGCGCGCCAGCTTTTTGCAGCGCATCCATATCGACGGCCCCTTGCTGGTCATTCTGCTGACCCTCGCGGCCGGCAGCCTGTTCGTGCTGTATTCGGCCAGTGGCAAGAACTGGGACCTGCTGCTCAAGCAGGCCACTTCGTTCGGCATCGGCCTGGTGTCGATGTTCGTCATTGCCCAGCTGGAGCCCCGTTTCATGGCCCGTTGGGTGCCGCTGGCCTACCTCACGGGGGTGCTGTTGCTGGTGGTGGTGGACGTGATGGGCCACAACGCCATGGGCGCCACGCGCTGGATCAACATCCCCGGGGTGATCCGCTTCCAGCCCTCGGAATTCATGAAGATCATCATGCCGGCGACCATCGCCTGGTACCTGTCCAAGCGCACCCTGCCGCCGCACCTGAAACACGTGGCAATAAGCCTGGTGTTGATCGGCGTGCCGTTCATTCTTATCGTTCGTCAGCCTGACCTGGGCACCGCGCTGCTGATCCTGGCCTCCGGTGCTTTCGTGCTGTTCATGGGTGGCCTGCGCTGGCGCTGGATCCTCAGCGTGCTGGCCGCGGCGGTGCCGGTGGCGGTGGCGATGTGGTTCTTTGTGATGCACGACTACCAGAAGCAGCGAGTGCTGACCTTCCTCGACCCGGAAAGCGACCCGTTGGGCACGGGCTGGAACATCATCCAGTCCAAGGCTGCCATCGGCTCGGGCGGGGTATTCGGCAAGGGCTGGCTGCTCGGCACCCAGTCGCACCTGGACTTTCTGCCAGAGAGCCACACGGACTTCATCATCGCCGTACTGGGCGAAGAGTTCGGCCTGGTCGGTATCTGCCTGCTGCTGATCGTCTACCTGCTGCTGATCGGCCGTGGCCTGATGATCACCGCCCAGGCGCAGACCCTGTTCGGCAAGCTGCTCGCGGGCAGCCTGACCATGACCTTCTTTGTATACGTGTTCGTCAATATCGGGATGGTCAGCGGCCTTCTGCCCGTGGTGGGCGTGCCGCTGCCCTTTATCAGCTATGGCGGAACATCGTTGGTGACGCTGCTGTCAGCGTTTGGCGTTCTGATGTCGATCCACACGCACCGCAAATGGATCGCGCAGGTTTGAATAAGGTGAAGAATTTCATGCAAGCAGTGCGTAACTGGGCTGCCCGTTGTGCGCCGTGGTTCGGTGCGGTGGGCCTGTTCGGCGCTGTACAGCTGGCCCATGCCGGCGATTACCAAGGCTCGCCGCAGGTGGCCCGGTTTGTCGGCGAAATGAGCCGCGACTACGGTTTTGCCCCTGAGCAACTGATGGGCGTGTTTGCTGAAGTGCAGCGCAAACAGGCAATCCTCGACGCCATTTCGCGCCCGGCCGAACGGGTCAAGCCGTGGAAGGACTACCGGCCGATGTTCCTCACCGATGCGCGCATCGCCCGTGGTGTGGACTTCTGGCGCCAGCACGAAGCGGTACTGGCGCGTGCGGAGCAGGAATACGGCGTGCCGGCGCAATACATTGTCGCCATCATCGGCGTGGAAACCTTCTTTGGCCGCAACACTGGCAACTATCGGGTGATTGACGCGCTGTCGACCCTGGGCTTCGATTACCCGCCGCGGGCCGAGTTCTTCCGCAAGGAACTGAGAGAATTCCTGCTGCTTGCCCGTGATGAACAGCTCGACCCGCTTACGCTCAAGGGCTCCTACGCCGGTGCCATGGGCCTGCCGCAGTTCATGCCGAGCAGCTTTCGCAACTTTGCGGTGGACTTCGACGGCGACGGCCACATCAATATCTGGAACAACCCGGACGATGCCATTGGCAGTGTCGCCAGCTACTTCAAGCGCCATGGCTGGGTGGCCGGTGGCGGCGTGGTCAGCCGCGCCTGGGTGGAGGGCGCACGTGCCGACGAAGGCCTGACCACCGGCATCGAGCCGGTGAAAACCGTCGGGGAGTTGCGCGCGCTTGGTTGGTCGGTTCATGATTCGCTGCGCGATGATCTGCCGGTTACCGCCTTCCGCCTTGAGGGCGACAGTGGGCCTGAGTACTGGATGGGCCTGAAGAACTTCTACGCGATCACTCGCTACAACCGCAGCGTGATGTATGCCATGGCGGTGCATCAGCTTGCGGAACAGCTGGTTCAAGCACGGGGCGTCAAGTAATGCGCGCAATCATCTCTGCCAATTCGTTCAAGTTGCTCACCTGCCTCGCCGTTGGCGTGGTGCTGGCCAGCTGTTCTTCCAGCCGCCCGGCTCAGCAAAGCAGTGGCAACGTGGTGCGCAGCCAACCGGGCCTGGACATCAACCGGGCGCACAAGGATGGCGCGCCGTGGTGGGACGTGGATGTGAACAAGATCCCCGACGCCACGCCGACCGTGCACACTGGCAACTACAAGGCCAACCCGTACACGGTGCTGGGCAAGACCTACTACCCGATGCAGGACTCGCGCAATTACCGCGCCGAGGGCACCGCTTCGTGGTATGGCACCAAGTTCCATGGGCAGAACACCGCCAACGGCGAGCTGTATGACCTGTATGGCATGAGTGCGGCGCACAAGACCCTGCCGCTGCCCGCCTATGTGCGGGTGACCAACCTGGCCAACGGCCGTAGCGTGATCTTGCGGGTGAACGACCGTGGCCCGTTCTATTCCGACCGTATCATCGACCTGTCCTACGCGGCGGCGAAAAAGCTTGGCTATGCCGAGATCGGCACTGCGCATGTGCGCGTCGAGGGCATCGACCCGCAGCAGTGGTGGGCCCAGCGTGGCCAGACACCACCGATGGTGCTGAAAGAGCCGCAGGTGGCCCAGACCCAGGCAATTGCGGCGAATACCGGGCGCGTCGAGCAGTGGACCCCACCGGCACAGCAGCATGCGGCACCGGTCGTGCCGGTGCAGGTAGGTGGCAACAACGTGCCGGCGGGCAACGGCGGCAGCTTCTTGCAGGTAGGCGCCTTCGCCAACCCGGACGCCGCTGAACTGCTGCGCTCCAAGCTCAGCACCATGGTCAGTGCGCCGGTGTTCATCAGCTCGATCGTGCGCAACCAGCAGACCTTGCACCGCGTGCGCCTGGGGCCGATTGGCAGCCAGGGCGAGATCCAGCAAGCACAAGACAGTATCCGCCTGGCGAACTTGGGGCAGGCCAAGCTGGTCACAGACTGACTGAAAGTGGAACTCCAGCGATGATGCGCTTTCTGTAGGAGCGGCCTTGTGTCGCGATCGGGCTGCGCAGCAGCCCCGGCAATTTTTGCACTCACGCTAAAATCATGGGGCCGCTTTGCGGCCCTTTCGCGACACAAGGCCGCTCCTACAGTGACCGAGTCCCAAATCAGGGCACCGTTAAACTGTCGGTTTTGTCATGAATTGCCGGGCGTGGGCATGTACAATGTCGGCTTTTGCCCGCAGCGACATAAAGCCGCACTTTCGCGGGCCAGGCCAACGGCCATAAAACTAGACTGACTGGCGCTGGGCACACGATCTTGCCCAGGGAACATCTCAGACCATTAGCGATTTTCGAGAGACGGATGAACATCACCAACCTTGCCAAACGACTTTGCCTGCCTGTACTGCTGATGATCACGCCTGCCGCCTTCGCGGCGGAGCAGATGACGCCGGCGCCACCGCAACTGGCAGCCAAGTCCTACGTACTCATGGACGCGTCCAGCGGCAACGTGCTGGTCGAGAACAACGGTGACGAGCGCCTGCCGCCAGCCAGCCTGACCAAGCTGATGACCGCCTACATCGCCACCCTGGACATCCGCCGTGGCCAGATCGGTGAGAACGACCCGGTTACCGTCAGCGAAAACGCCTGGCGTACCGGCGGTTCGCGCATGTTCATCAAGGTGGGCAGCCAGGTAACCGTCAGCGACCTGCTGCACGGCATCATCATCCAGTCCGGCAACGACGCCTCGGTGGCCCTGTCCGAGCACATCGCCGGCAGCGAAGATGCCTTCGCCGACATGATGAACAAGACGGCTGCCGACCTGGGCATGACCAACAGCCACTTCATGAACCCGACCGGCCTGCCGAACCCGGAGCACTACTCGTCGGCGCATGACATGGCGACCCTGGCCCGTGCGATCATTACCGTCGATCCGGCCCACTACGCCATCTATTCGCAGAAAGAGTTCTTCTGGAACAACATCAAGCAGCCTAACCGCAACCTGCTGCTGTGGCGTGACAAGACCGTCGATGGCCTGAAAACCGGCCACACCGACGAAGCCGGCTACTGCATGGTGGCCTCGGCCGTTCGCGATGGCCAGCGCCTGATCGCCGTGGTGTTCGGTACCAACAGCGAGCAGTCGCGTGCTGCCGAGACCCAGAAGCTGCTGACCTACGGTTTCCGCTTCTTCGAAACCCAGACCTTCTACCAGAAGGGCACCGAGCTGACCCAGGCCCCGGTCTGGAAGGGCGCTACCGGCCAGATCAAGGCTGGCCTGGCTGACGACCTGACCATGACTATGCCTAAAGGCCAATTGAAGCGCCTGCAGGCTTCGATGACCATGAACCCGCAGCTCACTGCACCGATTGCCAAAGGTGACGTGATCGGCAAAGTGGAAGTCAAGCTGGACGAGAAAGTGGTTCACAGCGCCGACCTGATCGCCCTCGATGGCGTTGAGGAAGGTGGTTTCTTCCGCCGTATGTGGGATAGCATCCGTCTATTCTTCTATGGCTTGTTCAACTGACACGTGACCGGCATGCCCCCGCGTATCTCGCGGGGGCGTTGTTGTTGCCACGGCTTACGAGGCCGTTTCCGCCATGAGCGAACCAGACGTCAAGTCGCATAAAATCGAATTCCCTTGCGACGATTACCCGATCAAGGTAATCGGCGATACCGTTGTCGGCTTCAAGGACACGGTAATCGAGATCCTCAGCAAGCACGCGAAGGTTGACCTTTCCACCCTGGCCGAGCGCCAGAGCAAGGAAGGCAAGTACACCACCGTGCAATTGCACATCGTTGCCGAAAGCGAGAACCAGCTGCACGATATCAACAGCGCCCTGCGCGCTACCGGCATCGTGAAAATGGTGCTCTGATGCCCGCTTGTCTCGGTTTTCGCGAGCTTGGCCTGCAGCCCTACGAACCTGTGCTGGAGGCCATGCGTCGCTTTACCGAGCAGCGCAGCCCGGACAGCCAGGATGAAATCTGGCTGGTCGAGCATCCCGCAGTCTTTACCCAGGGCCAGGCCGGCAAGGCCGAGCACCTGCTGGTGCCGGGCGAAATCCCTGTGGTGCAGACCGACCGCGGCGGCCAGGTCACCTACCATGGCCCCGGGCAGCTGGTGGCTTACCTGCTGCTGGATGTGCGCCGGTTGGGCTTTGGCGTGCGTGAGCTGGTCAGCCGTATCGAGCAGACGCTGGTCGACCTGCTAGCCAGTTACGGCGTGCAGGCATTGGCCAAGCCCGATGCCCCGGGCGTCTATGTCGATGGAGCGAAAATCGCCTCCCTCGGCCTGCGAATTCGCAACGGCCGTTCGTTCCACGGCCTTGCCCTGAACGTGGACATGGACCTTGCGCCATTCCGCCGAATCAACCCCTGCGGTTATGCGGGGCTGGCCATGACCCAGCTGCGCGATCTGGCAGGTCCGATCGAACTCGACGAGGTCAGGACAAGGCTGCGCGGACAGCTGGTCAAGCACCTCGACTACGCTGAGCAGACGACCCTCACGGGCGGAATCGACTGAATATGACAACTGTGCAAGAAGCCGTGCCGAACCTGATACCCACCCAGGATGTCACCCCGCGCCAAGCGCCGAAGAAGGTGGAAGCTGGGGTAAAACTGCGTGGCGCCGAAAAGGTGGCGCGCATCCCGGTGAAGATCATCCCGACCGAAGAGCTGCCGAAAAAGCCCGACTGGATTCGCGTGCGTATTCCGGTATCGCCCGAGGTAGACCGCATCAAGCAACTGCTGCGCAAGCACAAGCTGCACAGCGTGTGCGAAGAGGCCTCCTGCCCGAACCTGGGCGAGTGCTTCTCCGGTGGTACTGCCACCTTCATGATCATGGGCGACATCTGCACCCGTCGCTGCCCGTTCTGTGACGTCGGCCACGGCCGGCCGAAGCCGCTGGACCTGGACGAGCCGAAAAACCTGGCTGTGGCTATTGCCGACCTGCGCCTGAAGTACGTGGTGATCACTTCGGTGGACCGCGACGACCTGCGTGACGGCGGTGCCCAGCACTTTGCCGACTGCATCCGCGAAATCCGTGCGCTGTCGCCGGGCGTGCAGCTGGAAACCCTGGTACCGGACTACCGTGGCCGTATGGACGTTGCGCTGGAAATTACCGCGCAAGAGCCGCCGGATGTGTTCAACCACAACCTCGAAACCGTACCGCGCCTGTACAAGGCTGCGCGCCCGGGCTCGGACTACGACTGGTCGCTGGACCTGCTGCAGAAGTTCAAGCAGATGGTGCCGCATGTACCGACCAAGTCGGGCCTGATGCTCGGCCTGGGCGAAACCGACGAGGAAGTGATCGAAGTGATGCACCGCATGCGCGAGCACGATATCGACATGCTCACCCTCGGTCAGTACCTGCAGCCGTCGCGCAGCCACCTGCCGGTTCAGCGTTTCGTTCACCCGGACACCTTCGCCTGGTTCGCCGAGGAAGGTTACAAGATGGGCTTCAAGAACGTTGCTTCCGGCCCGTTGGTGCGTTCGTCGTACCACGCCGACCAGCAGGCTCACGAAGCCAAGATCAAGCTCTGAGCCACGCGCAGGGTTGAACATGCCGATGCGCGCCGAAGGGCGGCATCGGCATTTTTGTTTGTGTACCACGCGCTGCAAGGAGCCACGATGATTTGCGCCGAACCCTTCGAAATCTGCCTGCCGGCTGCGCTGCCGCGTAATGCCTGCTTTGCCATTGTCGCCCCGGCTGGCGCAGCGCGGCTGGATACGCACAAAGTCAGCCAGTGGTTTGCCGACCGCGGTTACCGCTGTCGGGTGTATCCGGGTGCGCTTCAGGCGCAAGGTTACCTGGCGGGGTCGGACCAGCAGCGCTTGCAAGACTTGCACGATGCCTTTGCCGACCCGGCTATCGACGCCATCCTGTGCATGCGCGGTGGTTACGGCAGCATGCGCCTGCTAGACCGGCTGGACTTTGACCTGATTCGCCGCAACCCCAAGCCGTTGATCGGCTACAGCGACATTACCGCGTTGCACACGGCTATCTACCGGCATGCCGGGCTGATCACGTTCCATGGCGGGATGCTTAATGCCGACCTGCTGGGGGCCAAGTTGCCGCCGACCGAGTCGTCGTTGCTGGCGCAGCTGGGTGGGCATGTGCGGGCAGGCGAGCACGTCGTGCACCCGGCGGACCATGCCTTGAGCAGTGTATTGCCGGGTGTGGCCAGCGGACCGCTGCTGGGCGGCAACCTGTCGATGCTGGGCGCGACCATGGGAACCGTTGCCGAGCTGGATACCCAGGGCTGCATCCTGTTCATTGAGGACGTGAACGAGCCGCTGTACCGGGTGGATCGCCTGCTGACCCAGATGCGCCTGGCGCGCAAGCTGGAGGGGGTGAAGGGCGTGCTGGTGGGGGACTTTGCCGGGATTACCACGGCGGCGTTGACGCCGTTGCTGGTGGACATCTTTGCGCCGCTGGGCGTGCCGGTGCTGGCGGGGTGGCGCAGCGGGCATTGCGACCCGAATGTGTGCTTGCCGTTGGGGGCTCGGGTCAGGCTGGACAGTGATCAGCAGAGTCTGGTGTTGGAGCAGGACCTGTTCAAGGCTTGAGATTGTCGGGGCTGCTTTGCAGCCCATCGCGACACAAGGCCGCTCCTACAGGGATCGCGTAACTACAATGTATCGCGGTTCCCTGTAGGAGCGGCCTTGTGTCGCGATGGGCCGCGCAGCGGCCCCAAAAATCTCACTGGCTACGCAAGCTCTCAAGCAACTTGTGGGTCGGGTAGCCATCTGCCGGCCACCCCAGCCCCTGCTGGGCATTGCGAATAGCCTTGCGGGTATTGGCGCCGATGATGCCGTCGGCATTCCCGGCCTCATGCCCGCGGCTGTTCAACAGGTTCTGCAACTCCATGCGCTCGCTGCGGCTCAGCGGCAAGTCCTCTTTCGGCCAGCTGCCGGCGATGAAGCCCCAGCCAGTGAAGCGATCCCCCAGCAAGCTCACTGCCAGCGCATAGGACGACGAGTTGTTGTACTTGAGAATGGCGCGGAAGTTATCCAGCACCAGGAATGCCGGGCCACGTGCTCCCGCTGGCAGCAGCAGGGCGGCCGACAGCGGGTTGCTACCTGCCGGCAGTTGAGTGCCTGCGGGCAGTTTCACGCCCATTGCCAGCCACTCACTCACCGGTTTGCGCAGCGCGCCATCGGCTTGCCAGAAGTCGAAACCAGCCGGTACCTGTACTTCGAAGCCCCACGGTTGACCACGCTTCCAGCCCGAGCTTTGCAGGTAGTGCGCAGTCGAGGCCAGGGCATCCGGTGTGCTGTTCCAGATATCGCGGCGGCCATCACCGTCGAAGTCCACGGCATGGGTGTTGTAGGTGGTCGGGATGAACTGGGTCTGGCCCATGGCGCCCGCCCACGAGCCGCGCATGGCTTCTGGCTGGATGTCGCCATGCTGGATGATTTGCAGCGCTGCGATCAGCTGGTCCTGGGCAAATTGCGGTCGGCGGCCCTCGTAGGCCAGGGTAGCCAGCGAGCGGATCACCGACTTGTTGCCCTGGAACTGGCCGAAGTTGCTTTCCATCCCCCACACCGCGACCAGCACCTGGCGGTCCACGCCGTAGCGTTGTTCGATGCGTGTCAGCAGCTCGGCGTTCTGCTCCAGCAGCTTCTTGCCGTTGCGCACGCGCAGGGGCGACAGGGCGCCTTCGAGGTATTCCCACACTGGGCGGGTGAATTCCGGCTGGCTGCGGTCGGCCTTGATCACGTCCATGTCCGGCGTGACGCCGAGGAACGCGCGGTCGAAGGTGCTTGGTGAAATGCCGGCTTGCAGGGCTTGTTGGCGGAAGTTCGCCTGCCACTGGGCGAAGGTTTGCAGAGGCTGGATTTCGGTGCTGACGTCAGGCGTTGCGCCGGGTACGGTTACCACGGGCGCGGGTTGCGCAGGGGCTAGCGGCAGTGCGTCGGCAGCGGTGGGTTTTTCCGCGCAGGCCACGAGCAGGATGAAGCTGGAGGCCGCGATCAGCTGGCGGGTTTCCCAACGGGGGAGAAGACGGAAGAGCATGCACAGATCCAGAATTGCAGGTCAGGTGACGACCATACCATGCCTGCGCTTGCGATGCTTTCATGCCGCCAAAAAGTAGGAAGCCTCCCAATCTCTCGATTGGAAGGCTTCGCGGCGGTAGCTGCCTTTGCCCTTGTTCGGTTGTTCCTGGCGGCAGCGGAACAGCGGTTGGGCGATGATCGATTTGGCCTTGTTGGGGCCGTGCTTTTTCGGCTTTTTGCTCATGGTGAAATTCCCGGGTTGGGTGGGTTTCGGGGCGCACTGTAGGGCTTGGGGTAGGGTGGGGCCAATTGATTGTGTATATGGCTGAGATCCCGGGGCTGCTTCGCAGCCCTTTCGCGACACAAGGCCGCTCCTACAAGGGAATGTGATCCCCTGTAGGAGCGGCCTTGTGTCGCGAAAGGGGCGCGAAGCGGCCCCAGCTATTGCGAAGGAAGCACTAGTCTTTGCCCGGCCATCAGCAGCGCCAACCGCGACAACCCGATCCAGGGCGAACCCTCGGCCTGCCCCTTGATCTGTGCATCGATGCGCTGGGCATCCTGCAGCAACTGCGACCAGCGCTGCGCCGACAGGCGCTGCAGGGCCTTGCTGACCAACGGTCGTCGTTTGTCCCAGATCGGTGGGCGGGCCTGGCTGAAGGCCTTGTCCAGCGGTACACCCTGGCTGAACTGCTGGGCTAGCCCGGCCAGCTGGCGCAACTCACGGGCCAGGGCCCAGAGGATCACCGGTGGCTCCACACCCTCACCACGCAAACCTTCGAGCATGCGCAGGGCATGTGCGGCTTCGCCATTGAGGATGGCGTCGACCAGGCCGAACACATCGAAGCGGGCGCTGTCGGCAACGGCGGCCTGCACGGTTTCCACGGTGATCTGGTTGCCGTCGGCGAGCAGCTTGAGCTTTTCGATTTCCTGCGCGGCCGCCAGCAGGTTGCCTTCCACGCGGGCAGCGATCAGGTCGACAGCGTCACGTTGTGCCGACAGGCCCGCTTGCTGCAGGCGCTGGTTGATCCACTGCGGCAACTGGTGCACATCCACCGGCCAGATCTGGATGAACTGGCAATGCGCGCCCTCGATCAACGCCTTGCCCCACTTGGTCTTTTGCGCACTGCCGTCGAGCTTGGGCAGGCTGACCAGCAGCAGGGTGTCTTCGGCGGGGTTCGCGCAGTATTCCATCAGTGCAGCGGCGCCTTTGTCACCGGGCTTGCCAGAGGGCAGGCGCAGTTCCAGCAGGCGACGCTGGGCGAACAACGAAAGGCTGGCGCCCGCCTGGAGCAGGGTGCCCCAGTCGAAGTTGGCATCGGCACTGAAGACCTGGCGTTCGTCGAAACCTTGCTGACGCGCGGCATTGCGGATGGCGTCGGCGGCTTCCTGGCACAGCAGCGGGTCGTCGCCGCTGACCACGTAGACCGGTGCCAGGGCGCCTTGCAGGTGCTTGTTGAGCTGGGCGGGGGCGAGTTTCATGGGAAACAGGCGGGGCACCCGAAGGTGCCCCACGCGGGCTTAGTTGCCCGGAACTTCCAGTGGCGACTGCTGAGGCGTTTCGGCCTGCTGACGCTGGGCAGCCTCCAGCGCGGCGGCTTCGGCCTTGGCGCGTTCGTCGGCTTTGCGCTGCAGCTCGTCGAGCTGGGACGGGCTCAGCATCTGCAGGCGAACGACCATGGCGTTTACCAGGTCGCGGCGCATTTCTTCACGGGCGCGGTTGGCTTCCTGCTCGGACCCTGTGATGTTCGAGCCGTCACGCACATAGATCTTGCGCACTTCCAGCTTGTCGCTCATCAGTTCCAGGTTGTTCAGGCCCTGGATGCTGTAGTTCAGCACGGTGGTCAGTTCGTATTCGGCAGTACGGTTGCCGCTGCTGTAGGTGGCGGAACGTTCGTTTTCCTGCTCGTTGGTCAGTACCAGGCGGTAGGGTGCGCCGGTGTGTACGTTGACACCGCTACGCTCCAGTACTTTGCGCAGCTCGACCACGGTCGGGCCGTAGGCGTTGCGTGCGCTGACGTCCATTTCCTTCACGCTCAGCTCGGTAGAGCCGGTGCCGCGCAGCTGGAAACCGCAGGCGCTGAGCATGACCGCCAGGCCGATTACCAGCAAATTGCGTTTGATCATGTTGTTGCTCCCTTGTGGGCCTGTTACGCCCGCCCGCAGTGACTGCGAGCGGGCGCTGCCATCAGTTGGCGACGATGTTGACCAGCTTGCCCGGTACCACGATGACCTTGCGGATAGTCAGGCCATCGATGAAGCGCAGGACATTCTCGTTGCTGCGGGCGGCGGCTTCGACTTCTTCGCGGCTGGCCGCGGCAGGCATCTCGACCTGGCCGCGCAGTTTACCGTTGACCTGGACCACCAGGGTAATGGTGTCCTGCACCAGCGCTTGTTCGTCGACGCTCGGCCAGGCGGCATCGATTACCGAGCCTGCGTGGCCCAGTTGCTGCCACAGTTCGTGGGAGATGTGCGGGGTGATCGGCGCCAGCAGCAGGGTCACGGCTTCAAGGCCTTCCTGCAGCAGGGCGCGGTCCTGTTCGCTGGCCTGCGGGGCCTTTTCCAGCACGTTCATCACGGTCATTACCTGGGCAATGGCGGTATTGAACTTGTGGAACTGGCCCACGTCGGTGCTGGCCTGCTTGATGGCGGCGTGGATGGCGCGGCGGATGACCTTTTGCGCGTCGTCCAGGGCGGCAACATCCAGCTTGCCAGGCAGGCCTTGGCTGACGTGCGCCTGGGCCAGGCGCCAGACACGGCGCAGGAACCGGCTGGCACCTTCGACGCCGGAGTCGGACCATTCCAGGCTCATGTCGGGCGGCGAGGCGAACATCATGAACAGGCGGCAAGTGTCGGCGCCGTAGGCTTCGATCATCGACTGCGGGTCGACGCCGTTGTTCTTCGACTTCGACATCTTCTCGGTGCCGCCGATTTCCACCGGCAGGCCGTCGGTCTTCAGGCGGGCGCCAATGATCTTGGCCTTGGCATCGCGCTCGATCTCGACATCGGCCGGGTTGAACCAGTCCTTGCCGCCGTTGCTGGCCACACGGTAGTAGGTTTCGGCGACCACCATGCCCTGCGTCAGCAGGTTCTTGAATGGCTCGTTCGAGGTGACCAGGCCTTCGTCGCGCATCAGCTTGTGGAAGAAGCGCGCGTACAGCAGGTGCAGGATCGCGTGCTCGATACCGCCGATGTACTGGTCGACCGGCAGCCAGTGGTTGGCGGCTTTCGGGTCTACCAGGCCCTTGTCGTAGTTAGGCGAGGCGTAGCGGGCGAAGTACCAGGACGACTCGACGAACGTGTCCATGGTGTCGGTTTCGCGCTTGGCCGCGGTGCCGCATTTCGGGCAGGTGCACTCATAGAATTCAGGCATCCGCGCCAGTGGCGAACCGGCGCCGTCCGGCACAACGTTCTCTGGCAGGGTGACCGGCAGCTGGTCTTCCGGCACCGGTACGTCGCCGCAGGACGGGCAGTGGATGATCGGGATCGGGCAGCCCCAGTAGCGTTGGCGGCTGATACCCCAGTCACGCAGACGGAACTGGGTACGCGACTTGCCCAGTTCCTTGCGCAGCAGGGCCGCTTCGATGGCGTCGAAGGCGCCGGCGAAGTCCAGGCCGTCGAACTCGGCGGAGTTGATCAGCTGGCCGTGCTCGCCATAGGCGGCCTGCCATTCGTTGCCGACTTCATCGCCAGCGCTGGTGCGCACCACGGCCTTGACCGGCAGGTTGTACTTGTGGGCGAACTCGAAGTCACGCTCGTCGTGGGCCGGCACGGCCATCACGGCGCCGTCGCCGTAGTGCATCAGCACGTAGTTGGCGACCCATACCGGCAGCTTCTCACCGGTCAGCGGGTGCTCTACCAGCAGGGAAGTGGCCATGCCCTTCTTCTCCTGGGTGGCCATGTCGGCTTCGGCTACGCTGCCGCTCTTGCACTCGTCGATGAACGCCTGCAGCGCCGGGTTGCCCTGGGCTGCCTGGGTGGCCAGCGGGTGCTCGGCGGCAACGGCAACGTAGGTCGCGCCCATCAGCGTGTCGGGGCGGGTGGTGAAGACCTTCAGGGTGCCTTCGTGGCCGATGCTGGCCTGGTCGTACGGGAACTGTACTTCCATGCCGCGCGACTTGCCGATCCAGTTGCGCTGCATGGTCTTGACCTGTTCAGGCCAGCCCGGCAGCTCGTCGAGGCTTTCCAGCAGCTCGTCGGCGTAGTCGGTGATGCGGAAGTAGTACATCGGGATTTCGCGCTTTTCGATCAGCGCGCCCGAGCGCCAGCCGCGGCCGTCGATGACCTGCTCGTTGGCCAGTACGGTCTGGTCCGCCGGGTCCCAGTTCACGGTACCGTTCTTGCGGTAGATGATGCCTTTCTCGAACAGGCGGGTGAACAGCCACTGCTCCCAACGGTAGTAGTCGGGCTTGCAGGTGGTGACTTCACGTGCCCAGTCGATGGCCAGGCCCAGGCTCTTGAGCTGGGTCTTCATGTAGTCGATGTTTTCGTACGTCCACTTGGCCGGGGCGACGTTGTTTTTCATCGCCGCGTTTTCTGCGGGCATGCCGAAAGCGTCCCAGCCCATCGGCTGCAGGACGTTCTTGCCCAGCATGCGCTGGTAACGGGCAATCACGTCGCCGATGGTGTAGTTGCGAACGTGGCCCATGTGTAGCTTGCCGCTCGGGTACGGGAACATCGATAGGCAATAGTAGGTGTCTTTGCCTGGCTGTTCGGTAACAGCGAACGATTGTTGCTCGTCCCAGAACTTCTGGGCGGCGGCTTCGATATCACGGGGCGTGTATTGTTCGTGCATGGCTACTTTTGGCTGAGAGAGAAGAGACCTTGTTCCAGGCAGCGGAACCTCGCTGCGTCCGGCACTCCGGTGTCGTTCAGAGTGAACGCCGTAGCATACAGCAGCGCCGCGCATCGTGGGAAACCTTCGTTGCGAATGGCCGCTGGTCGCAGCGCCCGGCTGCTTTTCATGGCGCCGCTAAGCTCAGGTGTGGGGGGAGATATTCTTTATCTTCAATTGAGGTGACGGATGGGAGAGACGCAGCTACCCGCTATGAAACCGGAGCTTTACGAGCGCCTGATCGACCGGCTTGGCCTGGCACTGGAAGTGGCCAGGACCTCGGTACGATTGCGCGACGAGATGCCAGCCGAGCTGGAGTTGCGTGGCCTGAGCCACGCAGAGTTCGAAGTGATCAAGGCCTACCTGGAATCCCTCCCGGAGCGCCACAATGCCTCTGTCGGCAGTTACCCACAAGCGGAGCCGACATCGGCCAAGATCATCTGGCTCAAGGACAAGAAGCGCCCCGCCAATCCGGCGAGGTCCAGGACGCTGCCACATCGCTAGCCGTTCAGGACGCCAGGCGCGGGCTGGCGAGCCGGTTCTTCGACTACACACAACTCATGATCGGCGCCGGTCGCACCCTTGTTGACCGGCGCCGATCCTTCTAGGCTGCACGCCTGCCAAGGAGGTGTGGCCGATGCCGATCCGATTCTTCATCAAACAATGGCTGATGCCGCCGGGCATCCTGTTCCTGCTGCTGCTCGCGGCCTGGTGGTTGCGTGCGCGGCGGCCACGGCTGGCGGCGCTGTGCTTTGCCGTGGGGCTTGGTGGCCTGTGGCTGATGAGCCTGCCGCTGGTGGTGCAGCAAACCGCCCGTGTGCTGGAAAGCGAACCACCGTTGTCTGTCAATGACTGGGCCGACCTTGCGAAACGGGCGGATGCCATTGTGGTGCTGGGCGCAGGGCGCGAACGTGGCGACCCGGCCTGGGGCGGCAGCGACCAGCCCACGGCCACGGCTTTGGAACGCATGCGTTTTGCTGCGCAGCTGGCCAAGGCGTCAGGCCTTCCGGTGCTGACCAGTGGCGGGTTGCACTATGGTACGCCGCCGAGTGAGGCGCGGCTGATGGCTGATCGTCTGCATGAGGATTTCGCGGTCGAAGTGAAGTGGCGCGAAGAGGCCAGCCGCACGACCTGGGAGAACGCCCAGCTAACAGCCAAGGTGTTGCAGCCGTTGGGCATTCGCCGGGTGGTGGTGGTGACGCAAGCCTGGCACATGCAGCGCTCGCGCTGGAGCTTCGAGCAGGCGGGGTTCGAGGTGGTGCCGGCGCCAGTGGGGTTCCTAGGGCGCGATCATGCTCGCCCGTTTGGCGGGTTGCTGCCGGAGAGCCGGGCGATGTGGCAGAGCGGGCAGTTGTTCAATGAGGTGGTGGGGCTGGTGGGATATCGGGTGTTCTATTGAGCCCAAGGCATACACAGCCCTTTGTAGGAGCGGCCTTGTGTCGCGAACGGGCCGCGAAGCGGCCCCGGCAATATCGGCTGCGAAGCTGAAATCTGGGGCTGCTGCGCAGCCCTTTCGCGACACAAGGCCGCTCCTACAGGGATCTGTGTTGCCTGATTAAACGGTCTTGGCAATGCGCCCAGCCAGCAGCGCCCAACCCAGCAGCAGCGCACAGACAATCGCCAGCGGCCACGACCGCCATTGCAGGTACGGCGTCAGCTGCTGCATCGGCACCACCTCGCCATACAGCACCGCCTGCTGGAACTGCGGAACCTGCGTGGTGATGCGGCCAAACGGGTCGATCAGCGCGGTCACGCCGTTGTTGGTGGCGCGGATCATCCAGCGGCCGGCTTCCAGTGCGCGCATTTGCGCCATCTGAAGGTGCTGCAACGGGCCGATCGACTTGCCGAACCAGGTGTCGTTGCTGATGGTCAGCAGCAGGTCGCTGCGAGCGGCCAGGCCTGCGGCGAACTCGGGGTAGACCACTTCGTAGCAGATGTAAGGCGCAATCTGGTAACCCTTGGCCTGCAGCAGTGGCTGATCTTCCGGCCCGCGGGCAAAGTCCGACATGGGCAGGTTGAAGAACTCGATGGCGCCCCGCAGCATGTCCTGCAACGGCACGTACTCGCCGAATGGCACAAGCTTCTGTTTGAGGTAGGTGCCATCGCCTTCGCCGGCCACCGTGATGCCGTTGTAGTAACGGCGTTGGTGGTGCACCACTTCCCGCACCGGTACGCCGGTGATCAGCGCCGAATGCCGCTCGGCGGCGAAGCGGCCCATCACGTCGATATAGCCCTGGGCCTGGTCCTTGAGTACCGGTACTGCGGTTTCTGGCCAGATCAGCAGGTCCACCGGCCTGGAGCTGAAACTCAGGTCACGGTACAGCGCCAGTTGCGCGTCGATGTGCGCCGGGTCCCATTTCAGGTCCTGTTCGACGTTGCCCTGGATCGCCGCCACTTTCAGCGGGTCGCCCGCCGGCTTGGTCCAGGCATGGCCCTTGAGCGCCAGGCCCAGCGCCCACGGGGCCAGCAACAGCAGGCAGCCCACGGCCAGGAACGAAGGCCGCGCGCGCAAGCGGTGCAGGTTGCACAGCAGGGCAGCCGTGAGCGCCAGGGCGAAGGAAACCAGCCATACGCCGCCCAGCGGTGCCAGGCCGGCCAGCGGGCCGTCCAGCTGGCTGTAGCCGGAATAAAGCCAGGGGAAACCGGTAAGGAACCAGCCGCGGAAGGCTTCTTGCAGCAGCCACAGGGCGGCAAAGCACAGGGCGTCGGCCAGCGGCGCTTCATTGCGCCGCAGCCAGCGCGCCCATAGCCAGGTGGGCAGGGCAAAGAACCAGGCCAGGGCGGCGAAGAACGCCAACAGCAGCAGGATCGCCAGCAATGGCGATGCGCCGCCGTAAGTGTTCATGCTGACGTAGATCCACCAGGTGCCGGCGCCATACAGGCCGAAACCGAACCACCAGCCACGCCACATGGCCTGGCGCGGGTTGAGCTCGCGCAGGCCAAGGTAGAGCAGGGCGATGGACAACACGGCCAGCGGCCAGATGTCGAACGGCGCCAGGGCCAGGAGGGTGGAAGCACCGGCCGCCAGGGCCAGCAGGTTACCGGGCCAGCCGGGGCGGGTGATCCAACGCATGTTTGTCCTTAACGGGTGATCGGGGTCAGGCGCAGCAAGTGTATCCGCCGGCTGTCGGCGTTGAGAATACGGAACTTGTAAGCCCCGATCTCGGTGGTTTCGTTGCGCTTGGGCAGGTGGCCGAAAGCGCTCATCACCAGGCCACCGACCGTGTCGAACTCGTCATCGGAGAACTCGCTGTCGAAGAACTCGTTGAAGTTCTCGATCGGGGTAAGCGCCTTGACCAGGAAGTCACCGCTGGGCAGCGGCTTGATGTAGCTGTCTTCCTCGACATCGTGCTCGTCCTCGATATCGCCGACGATTTGCTCCAGCACGTCTTCGATAGTCACCAGGCCAGCCACTCCGCCATATTCGTCGATGACGATGGCCATGTGGTTATGGTTGGCGCGGAATTCGCGCAACAGCACGTTCAGCCGCTTGGACTCGGGTACGAAGGTGGCCGGGCGCAGCAGGTCCTTGATGTTGAAGCTGTCGCCGTTCTCTTTGAGGATCAGCGGCAACAGGTCTTTGGCGAGCAGGATGCCGAGCACATCGTCGTGGCTTTCGCCGATCACGGGGTAGCGGGAGTGGGCGGCGTTGATCACCGCTGGCAGGAACTCGCGCGGCGACTGGCTGGCCTTGATGCTGATCATCTGCGAACGCGGCACCATGATGTCGCGAACCTGCAGGTCGGCGACCTGGATGGCGCCTTCGACGATGGTCAGCGCTTCGCTGTCCAGCAATTTGTTCTGATGGGCTTCGCGCAGCAGCTCAAGGAGCTCCTGGCGGTTTTTCGGCTCATGGGCAAAAGCCTGGGTCAGTTTACCCAGCCAGGACTTCTGCCCGTTGCTCGATCGATCTTCGCTCATGGCGGTTCTCGTGATCCTTCGTGTTTCAGTGTGTGATTGAGTCGGTTTCATCGTCGGCATACGGGTCGGGGTGACCCAGTTCTGCCAGCAATTCCCGTTCCAGGCCTTCCATTTCCTCGGCTTCCTCATCATCGATGTGGTCGTAGCCGAGCAGGTGCAGGCAGCCGTGGATGACAAGGTGGGCCCAGTGGGCTTCAAGCGCCTTGCCTTGTTCGGCAGCTTCGCGCTCGACCACGGACACGCAGATCACCAGGTCGCCCAGCAGCGGAATATCGAGCAGGTCGTCGGGCACATCGGCCGGGAACGACAGCACATTGGTCGCGTAGTCCTTGTGCCGGTAGGTGTGGTTCAGCTCACGGCCTTCGGTTTCGTCGACCAGGCGAATGGTCATTTCCGAGTCGGCGCTGCGCTGGCGCAGGGCCAGTTCGCACCAGCGGCGGAAAGCGGCGTCATCCGGGGCGGCAGCGTCCGTGGCCCGTTGGATATCAAGTTCAAGCATCTTTGCCGGGCGCCTCGGGCTTGGCCTGGCGGGCTTCGAAGCGGTCATAGGCTTCGACAATGCGCTGCACCAGTGGGTGACGAACCACATCTTTGGGTTGGAAGTGGGTAAAGCTGATCCCCGGAACGTCCTTCAGCACCTCGATGACATGTGCCAGGCCCGACTTTGTGCCCCGTGGCAGGTCGACCTGGGTGATGTCACCGGTGATCACCGCCGTTGAGCCGAAGCCGATGCGGGTGAGGAACATCTTCATCTGTTCCAGCGTGGTGTTCTGGCTTTCGTCAAGGATGATGAAGCTGTTGTTCAGGGTGCGGCCACGCATGTAGGCCAGCGGGGCGATCTCGATTACCTGGCGCTCGATCAGCTTGGCGACGTGCTCGAAACCGAGCATTTCGTACAGGGCGTCGTACAGCGGGCGCAGGTACGGGTCGATCTTTTGCGCCAGGTCACCGGGCAGGAAGCCGAGCTTTTCGCCCGCTTCGACCGCCGGGCGCACCAGCAGGATGCGGCGCACTTGTTCGCGCTCCAGTGCGTCCACGGCGCAGGCCACGGCGAGGTAGGTCTTGCCGGTGCCGGCCGGGCCGATGCCGAAGTTGATGTCGTTGGCCAGGATTTCCTTCACGTAGCGCTGCTGGTTGAGCCCGCGCGGGCGGATGTTGCCCTTGCGCGTACGCAGCGACACGCTGACCTCGTTGACGGCCGGGTTGTCGATGTTTTCGACAGCCGACTCCTGCAGGTACAGGTGCACGGTCTCCGGCGACAGGTCGGTAGCCTTGGTCTCGCGGTAGAGACGGCGCAGCAGCTGTTCGGCCGCGGAGGTGGTCTTGGGTTCGCCGATCAGTTCGAACTGATTGCCGCGGTTGCGGATTTCGATGGCCAGGCGCTGTTCGATCAGGCGCAGGTGCTCGTCGAACTGGCCGCACAAATTGGCGAAACGGTGGGCCTCGAAGGGCTCGAGGATGAAACGATGGGGTTCTATGGGTGCGTTCAAGGTCGTTTTTAGCCGCTCGACGGCAATGGAGGTGAACTCAAGAATAACCCTTGAATGGCAGTGGCGAAAGCACTGAAACGATCAAGGGTTGGCACAAGGTATGTAGTGCCTGTTCTGGCCTCTTCGCGGGCAAGCCCGCTCCCACAGGTACTGCACCGGTTTGAAGGTGGGTGCAATACCTGTGGGAGCGGGCTTGCCCGCGAAGGGGCCGGTGCAGGTATGATGCCTGCCTTTTCTTACGCATGTGTTATCCCGCCGAACATGAGCAAACGCGAACCTGCCATCTATAAAGTGATCTTCCTCAACCAGGGGCAGGTCTTCGAGATGTATGCCAAGCAGATCTACCAGAGCGACCTGTGGGGGTTTCTGGAAATCGAGGAGTTCGTCTTCGGCGAGCGCTCGCAGCTGGTGGTGGACCCGAGCGAGGAAAAGCTCAAGACCCAGTTCGAGGGGGTGGTGCGCAGTTTCGTGCCGATGCACTCGATCGTGCGCATCGATGAGGTGGAGCGCCTGGGCACGGCCAAGATCAGCGAAGCCAAGGGTGGCGGCAATGTAATGCCGTTCCCGATGCCGATGCCGGAAAAGTAAGCCTCAGGGGAGTGGCGAGAACGGCGTGCGCCCTTCGGCGTTCTGCAGTTCCAGCAGGTACTTGCGGAAGATCTGGCCGAGCACCTGGGTGGCATGCTCCAGCTCGTCGCGGGGCATTTGCTCGGTCACTTCGTCAGCCATGTCCAGTGCATCTTCAGCACCGTTGACGGCGGCCATCTTCAGCAGGATGTAGGCCTGCACATTGTTGGCCTTGACCCCTTCGCCGTGGAAGAACATGGCGCCCAGGCGATACTGTGCGTCGGCCTGGCCTTGCAGTGAGGCCTTCTGGAACCAGTCCAGGGCCTTGTTCAGGTTTTTTGGCGTTTGCGTGTAGTAGTACTCGCCCAGTTCGAATTGTGCCTGGGCATCCCCGTTCGTCGCCGTCTGCTCGCAAGCTTTGAGGGCGTTTGCCAGGTCTTCTGGCTGGACGTTCAAGGTGCAGCGGCCCGTGGCTGGAATGAGCAACGAGTTACCGCCCTCCGCCAAGGCCAGCAGGGGCTGAAGAAGCAACAGGCAGCCCAGGGTCAGGGCGCGGCCGGTGCGGTTCATGGGGATCGACTTACCTCTGCAAAGCTGCGGCCAATGTCTCTGGTGGCACATTATGGGATAAGCAGCGCCAACCTTACAAAGTTTTACTCGAATTTCTGCTTGGTTGGGGAAGTCAGCTGATTGTGCACGAATAAATGTTGCCTGTACTGGCCCTTTCGCGGGCTCGCCCGCTCCCACAG
Source organism: Pseudomonas sp. NPDC089547 (assembly GCF_050280665.1). Classification (NCBI taxonomy): domain Bacteria; kingdom Pseudomonadati; phylum Pseudomonadota; class Gammaproteobacteria; order Pseudomonadales; family Pseudomonadaceae; genus Pseudomonas; species Pseudomonas sp. NPDC089547. The sequence goes on from NZ_JBNNVS010000022.1 coordinate 66,511, forward strand.
GTTACGCGCTTGAACTGTGGGAGCGGGCGAGCCCGCGAAGAGGCCAGCACAGGCTAACTATTACTTCAGGGCTGCAAAGGCCTTTTCAGCCGCATCCAGGGTGATCTGCAGTTCCTTGTCGCCATGAGCGATGGAAGTGAAGCCCGCCTCGAATGCGCTCGGTGCCAGGTACACGCCACCGTCCAGCATCAGGTGGAAGAAGCGCTTGAAGCGCTCGGCATCGCTGGCCATCACGTCTTCGAAGGTGACGATATCGTCGGCACCGCTGAAGTACAGGCCGAACATGGCGCCGGCCTGGGTGGTGACGAACGGTATGCCAGCTGCGTCGGCACGTTGCTGCAGGCCATCGAGCATGCGGCTGGTGTAGTCGGTCAGCTCGGCGTGGAAGCCTGGGCGGCTGATCAGCTTCAGGGTGGTCAGGCCGGCGGCCATGGCCAGCGGGTTGCCCGACAGGGTGCCGGCCTGGTAGACCGGGCCGAGCGGGGCGATGCAGCCCATGATCTCGCGCTTGCCGCCGAAGCAGCCGACCGGCATGCCGCCACCGACGATCTTGCCGAAGGTCGACAGGTCTGGCTTGATGCCGTAATGGCCCTGGGCGCCGCCCAGGGAAACGCGAAAGCCGGTCATCACTTCGTCGAAGATCAGCACCACGCCGTGCTTGTCGCACTGCTCGCGCAGGCCTTCAAGGAAGCCTGGCGCCGGCGGTACGCAGTTCATGTTGCCAGCCACCGGCTCGACGATGATGCAGGCCACGGTCTGGCCGACGTCGGCCAGGGTTTTCTCGACGGCGGCGATGTCGTTGAACGGCAGGGTCAGGGTGTGCTTGGCAAAGTCTGCCGGCACGCCGGCCGAGCTAGGCACGCCCTGGGTCAGCAGGCCGGACCCGGCTTTTACCAGCAGGCTGTCGGAGTGGCCGTGGTAGCAGCCTTCGAACTTGATGATGGCGTCACGGCCGGTGTAGCCACGGGCCAGGCGGATGGCGCTCATGGTGGCTTCGGTGCCCGAGCTGACCATGCGTACCATTTCCATGGACGGCACCAGCGAGCAGACCAGGTCGGCCATGTCGGTTTCCATGGCGGTCGGTGCGCCATAGGACAGGCCGTGTTCCAGCTGCTTGCGTACCGAATCCAGTACCTGCGGGTGGCCGTGGCCGAGGATCATCGGGCCCCAGGAGCCGACATAGTCGACGTAGCGCTTGTCGTCCTCGTCAACAACATAGGCGCCTTCGGCATGCTTGAAGAACAGCGGCGTGCCGCCAACGCTCTTGAACGCACGCACCGGCGAGTTGACGCCACCGGGGATGTGCTTCTGGGCTTTGGCGAACAGGTCTTCGGAACGGGACATGAAAGGCTCTCTCGAAATCAGGATGCGAACAAGGCGTTGAAGGCGCGGGCGCGGCGGGTGACTTCCTGCGCGCTGTCGGCACCGAACAGGCCGTGGATCACCGCCAGCAGGTCGGCGCCATGGGCGACCAGCGGGGCGGCGTTGTCGAGGGTGATGCCACCGATCACCGCGATCGGCAGTTTCACCTGGGCGCGTGCCTGCTCCAGCAGTTCGACGTTGGCAGCGGGCGCACCCGGCTTGGTGACGGAATTGAAGAAGCGGCCAAAGGCGACGTAGCTGGCGCCCTCGCTGGCGGCCTGGGCGGCCAGCTCGAGGCTGGCGTGGCAGGTGGAGCCGATGATCGCCTGGCGGCCAAGCAGGGCGCGGGCGGGTGTCAGCGGGCCGTCGGTCTGGCCCAGGTGCACGCCAACGCCCAGGCGTGCGGCCAGTTCGGCGTCGTCGTTGATGAGCAGCTGGGTGCCGTAGCGCTCGCAGAGCTTCATCAGCCCTTCGGCTTCGCGCAGGCGGCGCGCAGCGTCGTCGCTTTTGTCGCGATATTGCAGCAGGCGCACGCCGCCTTCCAGCGCCGCTTCGACATGGGACAGGAACCGGCCAGCGAGCAGCTGGCTGTCGGTGATGGCGTACAGACCGCGTAGCTTCATTGAAGGCCTCGCATCAGGAACAGAAGTCCAGGGGCAGGCGGCGCGGCACGAACTGGCCTTTGCCCAGCTGCTCGGCGTCACGCAGGGTGCGCCAGGTGTATTCCAGGGCGCTGCGCACGGCGCTTACCAGCTGCTCGCCAAGGGCAAGGCGGCCGGCCAGGGCGCTGGCCAGGGTGCAGCCCGAGCCGTGGTAGCTGCCCGGCAGGCGTTGGCAGGTCCAGGTGTGGCGCTGGCCGTCCTGGGTATACAGGCGGTTGTGGATTTCGTCTTCGTCGCCGTGACCGCCGGTGATCAGCAGGTGTCTACAGAACGGCAACAGTTTCTCGGCACACTCGTCGGCAGTGCCTTCGGGCAGTTCGGCGAGGATGCGCGCCTCGGGCAGGTTCGGCGTGGCGATGGTCGCCAGCGGCAACAGGCGTTCGCGCATGGCGTAGCCCACTTCGTCCTTGCCCAGGCGGCCACCGCCACCGGCACGCAGTACCGGGTCGCAGACCAGTGGCAGGTGCGGGTGGGCGGCCAGCAGTTCGGCGACGGTGTCGACCATTTCGATCGAGCCGAGCATGCCCAGCTTGACGGCGGCCACCGTGGAGTCGGTCAGCACGGCATTGGCCTGGGCCAGTACCCACTCGCGGTCGAGCACGCGGAAGTCGGAAACGTTGACGGTATCCTGCACGGTCAGGGCGGTCACGGCGGGCGCGGCGTGACAGCCTTGGGCGATCAGGGCTTCGATATCTGCCTGCAAGCCGGCGCCGCCACTTGGGTCGTGGCCGGAGAGACAGAGGACAACGGGGCGGGAGCTGTAGGTATTCATGGTCGGCGAGCTTACCACCAAACCTGTTTGGGCGGATCGTCCTACAAACGAGTTTTGCTGATCGATCGGTCAGCTTGTGGTTTGTTGGCCTTCTGAAAGCATTGATTTAGAGCCTTTTCTTTGGTTTTTGATATGGCCGATTGCCAGGTTGCGAAGCTATGCTAGAGTGCTCGGATAACTCGACAAACGGGTTCTGCTGGATCACGTCGTCTCAAACGGATGGGAGGCAAACGCGACGCGACCAGACAGGCCATGCTGGGGCTGTATGCGCTATTTGCTGATTGTGCTTCTGGGCTTGTTGCCCGTGCTGGCCGGAGCGGTCGATTTCGACGACGCTTCCCGGCATCTTCCGTTGGGCAAGGTCATGCAGGTTTATGAAGACCTCGACGGCAGTGCCAGCATCGCCCAGGTCAGCGCCCCTGGGTTCGCCAAACATTTCCGCCCTCACCATGAAGACGTGCTGAACGCCGGTTACTCCACCTCGGTGTTCTGGCTCAAGGTCGAACTGCGCCCGGTTGCACCGCCCGGTGCCGCGCCACGGCAATGGCTGCTGGAGCTGGCCTATCCGCCGCTGGACCACCTGGAGCTGTATTTGCCAGACAGCACGGGTGTGTACCGCCTGGCCCAGCGCACCGGCGATTCCTTGCCCTACGACAGCCGGCAGATCCGGCAGAACAACTACTTGTTCAATCTGCTGTTGCCCCCAGGCCAGGTGACCACCGCCTACCTGCGGCTGCATAGCCAGGGCTCGGTGCAGGCGCCGCTGGCGCTGTGGTCCCCCGAGGCCTATATGGAAGAGCAGCCAACGCGCCTGTATGTGTTGGGCATGATCTACGGCGTGTTGCTGGTGATGCTGGTGTACAACCTGTTCATCTACCTTAGCGTGCGCGATGTCAGCTACCTCTACTACATCCTCTATATCGCTTCGTTCGGCTTTTACCAGGTGTCGGTGAACGGTGCGGGTGTGGCCTACTTCTGGCCTGACAGCCCGTGGTGGGCAAATGCCTCGACGCCATTGTTCATTGGTGCGGCTGGCCTGTTTGGCTGCCAGTTTGCCCGCCACTTCCTGCAGCTGGGCAGCATCAGCCGTGGCTTTGACCGGCTTCTGCAGCTATTGATGCTGGGCGGCGCGGTGGTCATGGTGCTGGCGGTGTGCATGGCCTACGGCGTTGCCCTGCGCATGGCCACGCTGCTGGCGCTGCTGTTTACCGTGAGCATCTTTAGCGCCGGGCTGTTCGCCTGGTGGCGCGGTTTGCGTGTGGCGCGCTGGTTCATCATCGCCTGGACGGCCTTCCTGCTTGGCGGGCTGGTCAACACGCTGATGGTGCTGGGCTACCTGCCGAACGTGTTCATCACCATGTATGCCAGCCAGCTGGGTTCAGCGCTGGAGGTAGCGTTGCTTTCGCTGGCGCTGGCCGACCGTATCAACAGCCTGCGCGAGCAGCAGGCGCAGGCGTTGCGGGAGACGGGGCGCACGCTGGAGCAGTTGAACCTGCAACTGGCCAGGAGCAACCGGCTGAAGGACGAGTTCCTGGCCAGTGTGACCCACGAGCTGCGCACGCCGATGAATGGGGTGATCGGGTCGCTGGAGCTGATGCATACGCTGCCGATGGAAGGCGAGATGGCCCAGTATCACCGTACGGCGGTGGGGTCGGCGCAGGGCATGATGGACATGGTTGATGCGATCCTGACCCTGTCCGAGCTGCAAGCGGGGCGCCTGAGAGCGCAGCCTGCGCCGTTCAGCCTGCGCACGCTGTTGCAGAGCCTGCGTGCGGGTTATGCCGGGCAGGCTTTGGGCAAAGGCTTGTACCTGAGCCTGGATATACCGGCTGATCTGCCCGACGCGCTGGTGGGTGATGCGCAGAAGCTGGCGCGTTGCCTGGGCTGCCTGGTGGACAACGGGCTCAAATTCACCCACCAGGGCGGGGTGATGATCCAGGTGCGCGGGCGCCGGGTAGGGCCGGACGACCTGGCATTGACCTTTACGGTGAGTGACAGCGGGATCGGCTTTGATGACCTGGAGCAGTCGACCTTGTACCAGCGGTTCTTCCAGGTGGATGGCTCGATGACCCGGCGTTATGGCGGGTTGGGGATCGGGTTGTCGATTTGCCGGCAGATGGGCGAGTTGCTGGGGGCGCGGTTGGCGCATGAGTCGACGCGGGGGCTGGGGAGCCGGTTTGAATTGAATTTGAACATGGCGGTTTCGCAGGTGCAGATACCGGTGAGTAGCCTGCAGACGCGGCGGTCGCTTTGAGGGCGTGGATTGGGGTAGGGCTGGAAGGTGTTCGCCGATAGGTTTTTAGCGCTTATGAGATCGAGCGCCGCCCGCGCGGCGCATCGCGACGCAAGGCCGCTCCCACATCTGTTTCGGGCCAGTCTTGCCTGTGCCATTGGCGCGCGCCCCCCTTGTCTGTCCTATTCGATATCGAAGGTGTCGCTGCTGCTTTCCTGCAATTCCCAGCCATGCATCCAGGGTACGAGTGCGGAGGAAGCAGGAGTAACTGGCCCGAAACAGATGTGGGAGCGGCCTTGCGTCGCGATGCGCCGCGCGGGCGGCGCTCGATCTCATAGGCGCTGAATGTGTTGTGGCGAACACCTTTCAGCCCTGATGCTTACTCAAGACATGCACCTATCACCCCTCACACCACCTCAACCGATGCCCCCACCACCACACCTTTAGTCACGAATGCCCCTTTGACTCCCCCGCAAGCAGTGCTTCACTGGGTCTCTCAAGCCTACCCGGATCCAGGAGCCCCCGATGAACCTGCACCAGTACGCTGAAACCCACGAAGTCACCAACCAGCCACCGCCTCTCGACGGCGCCAACCTCTACCGCCTCGACCTGCCATTGCAAGAGTGGTCCCGGCGCTTTGGCGCAGGCTGGGCCGAGTCGCGGATCGACGCCTACGGCGCCCTGGCTGGTGGCCCGTTGATGCAGGCGGGCTTCCTGGCCAACGTGCACAAACCCGAATTCAGCAGCCACGACCGCTACGGCCATCGTATCGACCTGGTCGAGTTCCACCCCGCTTACCACGAACTGATGCGCACCGCCGTCGAGCACGGCCTGCCGTCGCTGCCATGGGCCGAACCCCGCGCCGGCGCCCATGTGGCGCGGGCTTCGATGACCTACCTGCACAGCCAGGCTGAAGCCGGTACCGGCTGCCCGCTGACCATGACCTTCGCCGCCGTGCCAGCCCTGCGCCTGCAACCCGAGCTGGCTGAATACTGGCTGCCGAAGATCCTTGCCTGCGAGTACGACCCGCGCAATGTCGGCGACCGGCACAAGGCCGGGGTCACCCTGGGCATGGCCATGACCGAAAAGCAGGGCGGCACCGATGTGCGCGCCAACACCACCCGGGCCTACCCGGTCGGTGCGCCGGGCCCGGGCCAGGCTTACGAGCTGGTCGGCCACAAATGGTTCTGCTCGGCGCCCATGTGCGACGCCTTCCTGACGCTGGCGCAAACCGAAAAGGGCCTGAGCTGCTTCCTGCTGCCGCGCCATCGCCCGGACGACAACCGCAACCAGTTCTATATCCAGCGGCTGAAGAACAAGCTCGGCAACAGCTCCAACGCCTCCAGCGAGGTGGAATTCCGTGGCGCGCTGGCATGGATGATCGGAGAAGAAGGGCGCGGTGTGCCGACCATCATCGAGATGGTGGCCATGACCCGCTTCGACTGCATGGTCGGCTCCAGCGCCCTGATGCGCCAGGCACTGACCCAGGCTGCTCACCACTGCGCGCACCGCAAGGTCGGTGGCCGGGTGCTGAACGAACAGCCGCTGATGCAGAACGTGCTGGCTGATCTGGCGCTGGAAAGCGAAGCTGCATTGGCCTTGAGCCTACGCATGGGCCAGGCACTGGAGCAGCTCGACGACCCGCAGCAGGCGCATTTCGCCCGGCTGGTCACGGCAGTGGGCAAGTACTGGATCTGCAAACGGGCGCCGGCCATGATCAACGAGGCGGCCGAATGCCTGGGCGGCGCAGGTTATGTGGAAGACAGCATTCTGCCGCGGCTGTACCGCGAAGCACCGGTCAATTCAACCTGGGAAGGCTCGGGTAATGTGCAGTGCCTGGATGTGCTGCGAGCCTTGTCCAAGGAGCCCGGGGTGCTGGATGCGTTGTTTGCCGAACTGGGCGATGGCCACGGTGACCCGCGCCTGGCGGCGCATATCGGCAACCTCAAGGGGGCGTTTGCTGATACCGGGGACATGCAGTACCGGGCGCGGCAGTTGACCGAGGATATTGCCTTGGCCTTGCAGGCCAAGCTGTTGCTGGAGGCGGGGAATGCGCTGGTCAGTGATGCATTCATCGGCAGCCGGTTGGCGGGCGGTGGCCGGGTTTACGGTGCTCTGCCGCGTGGTATCGATGTGCAGGCCCTGGTGGCAAGGGCGACGCCAGCACGGGGTCTGTAGGAGCGGCCTTGTGTCGCGAGCGGGCTGCGAAGCAGCCCCAGGGTATCAATACAGATGCACAAATTGCTGGGGCTGCTTCGCAGCCCTATCGCGACACAAGGCCGCTCCTACAGGGATCCGCGCTGGCCTGCTGATCAACACCGATCAATGGGGATGTATTTAGCCCAGAAGGCAGGCAAGATGGTTCACATGCATGTCCAGACAGGAAGCACAGTGTGAGCCACGCTTTTGTAGTCGTTGATACCCCCGAACAGGCCGTCGACCGTCTGGCGGCCCTGCATGATCAGGCCACCGGGGCCCTTAGCCAGGCCCTCAAGCGTTACCTGAAGGACCGTACCGAGCCAGATGCCGACGAGCGCGACCTGTTCCGCTACCCGGCACTGCGCCTGACCTACTACAGCCACGGTGAAGTCGCCGCCACCACGCGGGCCTACGCCAAGGTCCAGGTGGCTGGCACCTACAGCGTCACCGTCACCCAGCCTGCCGCGTTCCGCAGCTACCTGCTGGAACAGCTGCGCCCCCTGATGCACGACTACACCGTTACGGTAGAGGTCGGCGTCAGCGAGCAGAACATTCCTTATCCGTACGTGGTCGACCAGGGCGACGAACTGGCCGGCAGCGGCATCACCGCCGCGCAACTGGCGCGGGTGTTCCCCAGCACCGACCTGTCGGCTGCCACCGACAATATCGCCGATGGCCTGTACGACTGGGACCGTGCGGAAATCCTGCCATTGGCGCTGTTCGATGCCGCGCGCGTCGACTTCTCGCTGCGTCGCCTGGTGCACTACACCGGCAGCGACTGGCGCCATGTGCAGCCGTGGATCCTGCTGACCAACTACCACCGCTATGTCGACCAGTTCATCAGCCATGGCCTTGAGCAACTGCGTGACGACCCGCGCTTTGTGCGCATGGTGCTGCCGGGCAACGTGGTGATTGAAAAGGGCATGGACCATGGGGAGACCCAGGCTTTGGTAGCCAGTGTGATCTGGCACCGCTACCAGATGCCGGCCTACCACCTGATCGCGGCCGATGGCGATGGCATCACCTTGGTCAACATCGGTGTCGGCCCGTCCAACGCCAAGAACATCACCGACCACCTGGCCGTGTTGCGCCCACACTGCTGGCTGATGATCGGCCACTGCGGCGGCCTGCGGCAGTCGCAAACCATCGGCGATTATGTGCTGGCGCACGCCTACATGCGCCGTGACGGTATTCTGGACCGGGTGGTACCGCCCAACATCCCGATTCCGGCCCTGGCCGAAGTGCAGTTAGCGTTGCAGGAAGCCGCAGCCCAGGTTACCGGTGAGCGTGGCGAGCAGTTGAAGAAGCGCCTGCGCACGGGCACCGTGCTGACTTACGACGACCGTAACTGGGAGTTGCGCTGGGCGCAGGAACGCCCGCTGATCAACCTGTCGCGTGCGGTGGCGGTGGACATGGAAAGCGGCACCATTGCCGCCCAGGGTTATCGTCTGCGCGTGCCTTACGGCACCTTGCTGTGTGTGTCCGACAAGCCGCTGCACAGCGAGATCAAGCTGCCGGGTTCGGCCAACGCCTTCTACAACCGGGCAGTCAGCCAGCACCTGAAGATCGGCATTGCTGCCCTCGACCTGCTGCGCACCGAGCTCAACTCGCTGCACTCGCGTAAACTGCGCAGCTTCGATGAGCCGCCGTTCCGCTGAGGATCCATGTCACTGCCACCCCGTAACAAGCCGCGCCGCCCCCAGGCGCGGCCTGCCGCCGGCCCACGTCGCCAGCCCAAGGCGCCACCGGCCGAGCCGCGCCTGATCCTGTTCAACAAACCGTTCGACGTGCTGACGCAGTTCAGCGACGGCGAGGGGCGGGCGACGCTCAAGGATTTCATCGACATCCCGGGCGTGTACCCGGCGGGGCGGCTGGATCGTGACAGCGAAGGGCTTTTGCTGCTGACCAACGATGGCGGGTTGCAGGCGCGCATTGCCGACCCGAAGCACAAGTTGCCCAAGACCTACTGGGTGCAGGTGGAAGGCGAACCGAGCGACGAGCAGATCCAGCGCTTGCGCGATGGCGTGGAGCTGAACGACGGGCCGACCTTGCCGGCAGAGGCACGGCGGCTGGATGAGCCTGAGCTGTGGCCGCGCAACCCGCCGGTTAGGTTTCGCAAGAGTGTGCCGACCTGTTGGCTGGAGTTGGTGATCCGCGAGGGGCGTAACCGCCAGGTGCGGCGGATGACGGCGGCGGTCGGGTTGCCGACCTTGCGCCTGGTGCGGGTGCGGATTGGGGATTGGGCGCTGGATGGGCTGGAGCAGGGGTGCTGGCGGGAAGTTCCGGCGAAGTTGCAGCGCTAGAGGGGGCCGCTTTGCGGCCCATCGCGACACAAGGCCGCTCCTACAGGACAGCGCAAGCCCAGGCCTTGTGCGATCCCTTGTAGGAGCGGCCTTGTGTCGCGAAAGGAGCGCAAAGCGCTCCCGGCTTTCTCAATGACCTACACCCCTTCGAGAAACCCTACCACCACGCTCTTGATGATAAAGGCCAGCACCCCCAGCCCCAGCACGAAGAACAGGATCAACGTACCAAACTTCCCGGCCTTGGACTTTTTCGCCAGGTCCCAGACGATGAAGCCCATGAAACCGATCAACACGGTGACCAGGATGATCATCATCCACTCTTCGAATACGGCGGGATCCATCGGTGTTCTCCAGGCAGGCTGAGCAGCCGATTATACGCCGGCTGCCGTGGGCATTTAACGCAGGTGGGTCAATGGCATCTCGGTACTGGCCAGCACCTGGTTGAGCACGAAGCTCGAGCGCACGCTGGTGACGCCTTCGATACGGGTCAGGCTGCCTAGCAGCAGTTTCTGGTAGTGGTCCATGTCGGGTACCACCACTTTAAGCTGGTAATCGGCATCCATGCCGGTGACCAGGCTGCATTCAAGCACCTGCGGCAGGTTGCGGATGGCCGCCTCGAAGGTTTCGAAGCGTTCCGGGGTGTGGCGGTCCATGCCGATCAGCACGTAGGCGGTCAGGCTCAGGCCCAGCTTCTTGCGGTCGAGCAGGGCGACCTGGCGCGAGATATAGCCGTCGTCTTCCAGTTGCTTGACCCGACGTGAGCATGGCGATGGCGACAGGCCGATGCGTTCGGCCAGTTCCTGGTTGGAAATGCGCGCATCGCGCTGCAATTCGGCGAGGATGCTCAGGTCGTAGCGGTCAAGTTTGCTCATGGAAGTTGGCCTTTTCTGTTCGTGTTGCTGCGAATTATCAATCCAGGGTGAAAAATTGCGCAAGTGCTATTTATTCGAGCAATCTTCGCAATCCTGTGCTGCAACCTGTCCGGTATCTTTATCAACAGAATCACTGCCCGGACATCAGTCCACGGCGACGCGCTCTAGGCGGGCGGTCGCGGCCAGCCATCCAACAGGATCTGCAGGCCCCCGGGCTACACACCCTCCAGAAGACGGTGTGAGGTGAGCCGGCGCCACAAGTGCCGAGCACGGACGACAATTCCTGAAGGGAGGCCCTGTGGCCTCCCTTTTTTCTGTCTGGAAATTTAATTGGCCTGTGTGGCGGGCGCGGTAGACTGGTTGCGGGTGCAGTTTTTTCTACCGAGAGGAATACCATGAAGTCGCGCATCTGGCAGTTGGCAGGTGTTGGTTTGCTGGGTTTGAGCATCAGCCTGGGGGCGTTGGCCGAAGGGCCGGGTGACGGGCACGGTGAACACGGTCAGCAGGTGCAAGGTGAAGGCGGGCCGGGCCGCACGCTCAACTCGCGCGACGAAGTGCGCCAGAACCAGGCGCCACGCCAGGGGTATTACCAGGACATTCCTCGACGCCACGGTGATGACCGCTGGCAGGGGCGCCCGGATGGCCATGGCAATGGCTGGGGGCCTGGGCCGCAGTATCGTCCGGGGCATACGGTGGACCATTTCCCTGACCGCTACTGGAAAGTGCCCTACCGTGGCGCGGATTACTTCTACTCCGGTGGCTACTGGTATCGCCCGCACGGTGGCAGCTACATCGTGGTGACCCCGCCTTACGGCGTGCGGGTCAGTTACTTGCCGTCCTACGCGCAGGAGGTCTGGTTGGGCGGTGCATTGTTCTTCCTGGTGGCCGATACCTATTACCAGTACCTGGCGGACAGCCAGGAGTATGTGGTGGTCAACCCGCCCGTTGCGGCGCCGGCTCCGGCACCGGTGGCACCCTCGAACGGTGGCTATGACGTGGTGGCGTACCCGATGAATGGCCAGGGACAGGAACAGCAGGAGCAGGACCGTTACCAGTGCCACCGCTGGGCGGTGAGCCAGTCGGGCTTCGACCCGGCGACGGCGACCTATGCGCCTCCGGCCAATGTGCTCAGCCTTTACCAGCGGGCGCTGGGCGCCTGCTTCAGTGGAAGAGGCTACAGCATCAACTAAAGCAGAATGCTCCCCTGTAGGAGCGGCCTTGTGTCGCGAAAGGGCCGCAAAGCGGCCCCCGGGTTCAGCGTCAAGCAGATATTGCCGGGGCTGTTGCGCAGCCCTTTCGCGACACAAGGCCGCTCCTACAACGGTCTTGTGAGCCTGAACAATATCTACACCGGGTCGGCGTGCACCATCACATCCGCCTGTGGATAACGCTGGCGGATCACCTCTGATGCCTGAACGCACAACCCATGCGCGTCATGCAGCGGCAACTGCCCCGGCAGCTCCAGGTGCAACTGCACGAACCACTGATTGCCCGACACCCGCGTACGCAGGTCATGCACGCCTTTCACACCGGGAATGGCCAGCACCAGCGCGGCCATGCCTTCGCCGACATCGCTCGGCAATTCCTTGTCCATCAGGATCGCCGTACTTTCGCGGGCAATCTGCAAGGCGCTCCAGAGGATGTAGAAGGCGATGCCCAGGCCGAACAGCGCATCCAGCTGCGGCCAGCCAAAACGTGCCAGCAACAGGGCCAGCAGAATGCTGCTGTTCAGCAGCAGGTCCGAGCGGTAATGCAGGGAGTCGGCCCGCACGGCGGTGGAGCCGGTCAGGCGAATGACCTTGCGCTGCAGTGCCAGCAGGGCAAGGGTCAGCCCTAGTGACAGCAGCATCACGGCAATGCCGATACCGGTATCGCCCAAGGGTTGTGGCGTGTGCAGGCGTTCGGCTGCCTGCACACCAATCAGCACCGCACTGACGGCGATGAACAGCGCCTGCGCCATGCCGGCCAGCGCCTCGGCCTTGCCATGGCCAAAACGGTGGTCGTCGTCGGCCGGGCGCAAGGCGTAGTGCACGGCGAGCAGGTTGAGAAACGAGGCAACAGCATCCAAGGCCGAGTCAGTCAACCCGGCCAGCAGGCTGACCGAGCCGCTCAGCCACCAGGCCAGCGCCTTGCTCAACACCAGGATACTGGCCACTGCCAGTGAGGCGCGGGTGGCCAGGCGCAGCAGGCGCTGGTGTTCGGCTGGGGTGATCATCCTTGGTCAACGTCCGTGCGGGGTTCAGGCGGCCGGTACCAGGCCCAGGCTGGCCAGCTGTTCGATGCTGCCGCGGTGCTGGATCAGCCGCGGGTCGTTCAGCGGCAGGCGCTGGCCCAGTTCGCTTTCGATGATGGCCTGCAACTTCAGGTTGTCGACCTTGCCGTCAGCGCTTACGGCTTCTTGCAGTTTTGCCGGGTCTACCTGGGCGGTTCGGCCGCCTGGGTAATAGATGGCACCCGTGGCAAAGTCGATGCCGAAGGCGATCAGCCCCGGGATCACGTAGAACAGGATGCCGATGGCATCCATGGCAGCGACCACAGGGTCGATCTTGCCGCCGATCTGGCCGCGACGGTCTGGGTAGAAGATCGTGCCGCAGGCCGTCAGCTGGGTCAGCAGGGTGACAATCAGGGCGCCGCCGATGACGCGGGATGGGATGCGCATGTAAATCTCCGAGAGGGTGTTCAGCAGGGCAGGCGAAGCGCCTGCACCTGAAGCTTAAGACCATGATAGAGCAGGCTGGGTTCGCCGTTATACTCGCGAGATTGTTCGAGGACCACCATGATTTCATTACCGATCGATGCCGTCTTGCCCGCCTTGCGCCAAGCCTTGGAAAAACGTGACGAAGCCGTGCTCGAAGCACCGCCCGGCGCCGGCAAGACCACCCGCGTGCCATTGGCGTTGCTGAACGAGCCGTGGCTGGCCGGGCAAACCATTCTCATGCTGGAGCCCCGGCGCCTGGCGGCGCGTGCGGCTGCCGAAAGGCTGGCCAGCGAACTGGGCGAGCAGGTGGGCCAGACCGTGGGTTACCGCATACGCCTGGACAGCAAGGTCGGGCCGAACACCCGCGTCGAAGTGGTAACCGAAGGTATCCTCACCCGCCGCCTGCAGGCCGACCCGGCGCTGGAAGGTGTGGGCTTGCTGATCTTCGACGAGTTTCATGAGCGCAGCCTGGATGCCGACCTGGCCCTGGCGTTGAGCCTGAACGGCCGCGAGTTGCTGCGTGACGACCCGCCGCTGAAGATTCTGCTGATGTCCGCCACCCTGGAAGGCGAGCGCCTGTCGCGGTTGCTAAACGATGCCCCGGTGGTCAGCAGTGAGGGCCGCATGCATCCAGTGGATATCTGCTGGGGCCGGCCTTTCCAGCCGGGCGAGTTCATCGAGCCACGGGTAGTGGACAGTGTGCTGCACGCGCTGGCCGAGCAAACCGGCAGTGTGCTGGTGTTCCTGCCGGGCCAGGCCGAGATCCGCCGGGTGCACCAGAGCTTGCAGGAGGCACTGGGCGAGCGCCCCGGGATACTGTTGTGCCCGCTGCACGGCGAACTCGACCTCAATGCCCAGCGCGCCGCCATCGACCCGGCGCCCAAGGGCCTGCGCAAGGTGGTGCTGGCGACCAACATCGCCGAGACCAGTCTGACCATCGACGGCGTGCGTGTGGTGATCGACGCAGGCCTGGCCCGGGTGCCGCGTTTCGACCCCGGCAGTGGCATGACCCGCCTGGACACTCAGCGTATCTCTCGTGCCAGTGCCACCCAGCGTGCAGGCCGCGCCGGCCGGCTGGAGCCGGGCGCGTGTTACCGCCTGTGGTCCGAGGCCCAGCATGACCAGCTGGCGGCCCATGGCAGTGCCGAGATCTTGCAGGCCGACCTGGCTGGGCTGGCCCTGCAACTGGCGCGCTGGGGCGTTGCACCTGACCAGTTGCGCTGGCTCGATCAACCGCCCAGTGCGGCGTTCTCCCAGGCCCAGGACCTGCTGGCGCGGCTCGGGGCATTCAAACCGGGCAGCCGCGACAACCTCAGCGACCACGGCCAGGCCATGGCAGAACTGCCGGCTCACCCACGTATCGCCCATTTGTTGCTGCGTGGTCAGTACCTGGGGTTGGCCACCATGGCCTGTGATGTGGCGGCGTTGCTGGGGGAGCGGGATATCCAGCGCGGCGGCGGTGCCGACCTGCACAGCCGGCTGGCCCTGGTCAGTGGCGAGAGCAAGGCCAGCCGTGGCGGCCAGGGTGGTGTGCAGCGTGCCCGGCAGCTGGCGCGACAGTACCGTGGCCTGTTGCGCGGCAAGGCCGGGGCCGCCGTTGCCGACCCGAATCATCCACGTTGGCTTGGCGCCCTGCTGGCGCTGGCCTACCCCGACCGGGTCGCGCAGCAGCGGCGTGAAGGGGGCGCCGAGTATCGCCTGGCCAATGGCCGTGCAGCCTTGTTCGGCGAGGTCGATGCGTTGATGAAATACCCATGGCTGGTGATCGCCGACCTGGGCAGCCGCCAAGGCCAGCGTGAAGAACGTATCTACCTGGCGGCAGAATTCGACCCGGCGTTGCTTGATGACGTGCTGGCCGAACAGGTCGAGCGGGTTGACTTGCTGGATTGGGACGAGCGCGAGCAGGTGCTGCGTGCCGAGCGCCAGACCAAGGTCGGTGAGCTGATACTCAGCCGCGAACCGTTGACCGGCCTGAGCGACGAAGCGCGTGCCAAGGCGCTGCTTGGCCTGGTACGGCGCAAAGGCCTGAACCTGCTGACCTGGACCCCGGAGCTGCGCCAGTGGCAGGCGCGGGTGGCCCTGCTACGCCAACTGGACATGGACAGGGACGGGCAAAGCGAGTGGCCCGACCTGGGTGACGAAACGCTGCTGGCCAGCCTGGAAACATGGTTGCAGCCCTATCTAGGCAAGGTTTCTCGCCTTAGCCACTTCGCCGCACTGGACCTACCGTCGTTACTGCGCAACCTGTTGCCCTGGCCTTTGCCGCAACGCCTGGAAGAACAGGCCCCCGCTCACCTGGCGGTGCCCTCCGGCTCGAACATTCGCCTGGACTACAGCGAAAACCCACCGATTCTCGCCGTGCGCCTGCAAGAGTTGTTCGGCCTTGCCGACACCCCGCGCATCGCCAATGGCCGGCAGCAGGTCAAATTGCACCTGCTGTCACCGGCACGCAGGCCGGTGCAGGTGACCCAGGACTTGGCCAACTTCTGGCGCACCACCTATGCCGAGGTTAAGAAGGACCTCAAGGGCCGCTATCCGAAGCATTACTGGCCGGACGACCCGCTGGTGGCCGAGGCCACGGCGCGGGCCAAGCCGCGGGGTACCTGATCAGGTCGGGCCTGGGCATCACGCCCCGGCTTCGCCCTCCAGCAGCATGAACAGGCGGTACAGCACCACAGTGCTGAACAGTTGCAGGAAGCCGCTGAGGCTGTCCATGGCCAGCTCCATGCCAGGTGATGGCTCGGGGAAGGCCATCAGCAGCAGCCCGTCGATCAGCCAGATCGGTGCCAGCACCGCCACCACGCAGATCATGATGCGCATGAAGTGCCCGGTGGTCATGCTGGCACTTTCGCGCATCGCCTGCACCACCGGCCGGCCGCGCAGTACCAGCAGGTACTCGGCGAACACCAGGTTGATCATGATCCACACGCCCGGGAAGATGAACAGCGCAAGGCCGGCCATGATCAGCAGCGAGCTGATGAGAATCAGCAAGGCCAGCTGCGGCCATAGCTGCACGGCGCGGGCGAACAGGTCGCGCTTGCCGATGTCCTGGCCATTGCTGCGGGTGTGCAGGTAAAGGATCAATGCGGCGCTGTACAGCGGGTAGAACAGCAGGCTCACCAGCATGCCGTAGGCTGGCGACGCCTGGTCGCCCATCTGCCGGTAAAGCAGCTGGGTGAGCAAGGCCTCCAGCACCACCAGCGGCAGGCACAGCTGGAGGATGTTCGGCAGGTGGCGGCGGAAGAAGTACAGGGAGTCGCGCAGAACGCTCAGCGGATTCATCAGTCAACATCGCATGGCAGTAAAACAGGGGCGTAACTTTAGCCCAAAGCAGGCCCGGGGCTGTCACTTGCTGAAAAAAGTTTCACGGCGCCAGTGATTGAATCCCGTGCCGCTACACCCCATCTTTGACGCTGTCCGTTGTCCCGCTACCCCACGAGGTCGCCCCATGAACACTGAAGAACAAACCCTGATCGACGGCCTGTTCGGCCGCATCAAGCAAGCTGAAGATCCGAGCCAGCCGCGTGACGCGCAGGCGCAGGCGTGCATCGAGCAGCACCTGCGTCAGCAACCGGCAGCGCCTTACTACATGGCCCAGGCCATCCTGGTGCAGGAGGCCGCAATCAAGCGCCTCGACGAGCAGAACAAGCAGCTGGAAGCCGAATTGCAGCAGGCTCGGGCCCAGGCTCAGGCCGCACAAGCTGGCAACAGTGCGCCGAGTAATGGTGGCGGTGGCTTCCTGTCGAGCATTTTTGGTTCGGGTGGGCGCAGTTCGGCTCCAGCCGCACAGCCGCAGCGTCCTGCTGCAGCCCCGGTGGCCTCGGGTGGTGGCTGGCGTGAACCATCGGCCCCGGGCTTCTCCCAGCCACAAGCACAGGCGCAACAGCCCGGTTTTGGCGCCGCGCCGGCACGTGGCGGTGCCAGCAGCTTCCTCGGTGGTGCCATGCAGACTGCGGCAGGTGTGGCCGGTGGCGTGTTGCTGGCGCAGGGCATCAGCAGCCTGTTCAACCACAATTCGCAGCCCGAAGAAGTGGTCGAGGTGATCAAGGAAGAGCCGATGCCAGCCAGTGACAGCGGCGGCTGGAACGACCAGGGCGGGCAGCAGCAAGTGGCTGACAACGGTGGTTGGGGCAATGACCAGGGCGGTTATGCCGACACCGATTACGGCAGCGACGATGGCGGGTTCTTCTCGGACGACGACTCGTACGTCTGACAGGTCTGGCATACTGCTGGCATTTTTGGGGGCGCTGTGCGCCCCTTTCGCGACACAAGGCCGCTCCTACACGGGTACGCAATTCCCTGTAGGAGCGGCCTTGTGTCGCGAAAGGGCTGCAGCGCAGCCCTCAGCATTCCAGGCCAGACATGAGGTTCCAAGGTGAAAAAGATCGCGCTGTTCGCCGATGTGCAGAACCTCTACTACACCGTGCGCCAGGCCCATGGCTGCCATTTCAACTACACCGCATTGTGGGCCGACGTCAGCCGTGAGGGCCAGATCGTCGAAGCCGTGGCCTATGCCATCGACCGTGGCGACAGCAAGCAACAGCAGTTCCAGCAGATCTTGCGCAACCTCGGTTTCGATGTGCGCCTCAAACCTTTCATCCAGCGCAGCGACGGCTCGGCCAAAGGTGACTGGGATGTGGGTATCACCCTGGATGTGATCGATGCAGCCAGCCGGGTCGACCAGGTGGTGCTGGCCTCTGGTGATGGCGACTTCGACCTGCTGCTGGAGCGGGTGATCCAGCGCCACGGTACCGAGGCCGTGGTGTATGGGGTGCCTGGGCTTACCGCCTTGTCACTGATCCGTGCAGCCACCCGTTATGTGCCCATCGAGGGTAAGCTGTTGCTCAAACATTGAGGCCCTTTCATGGAACGTATTGCTGTCATCGACTTTGAAACCACCGGTATTACCCCCAGTGCAGGCTGCCGCGCCACCGAAGTGGCGGTTGTGATGCTGGAGGACGGGCGCATCGTCGAGCGCTACCAGAGCCTGATGAACGCCGGTGTGCCAGTACCGGCCTTCGTTGCCGGGTTGACGGGCATCACCACCACCATGCTGCGCAGCGCGCCGCCGGTGGACAAGGTAATGAACGAAGTGGCCGAATTTGTCGGCGACACCCCGCTACTGGCACACAACGCGGCTTTCGACCAGAAGTTCTGGGACTACGAACTGGGCCGCATCGGCCGTAGCCGCAGGCAGTCTTTCGCCTGCTCCCTGCTGCTGTCGCGGCGCCTGTTGCCGATGGCGCCAAACCACAAGCTGGGCACACTGACCCGTTGGGCCGGCCTGCCGGACACCGGCACCGCGCACCGGGCCATGGCCGATGCCGAGATGGCTGCCAACTTGCTGCAACACCTGGCCGGCGAACTGCGTCAGGCCCATGGTATTCAGCAACTTTCGCACGACTTCCTGTGCCGCTTGCAGAAAGTGCCCGCCGCGAAGATCCGCGAAACCCTGGCCAAATACCGTTAGGGCTCACCACCGCCGAAACCGGCGCACCAAAAGTGTGCCGCTCATTTCGAGCCATTTTGTAACTGATGTTTACCCAGGCAGGCTATTAAACTGAATCACCCGTAAACGGATTTCGAGTTTCCCATGCCTGCCGCCCGTCGCTTCCCGTTGTTGCTCATTGGTGCTTTCCTGGCCTTGTACCTGGTCTGGGGGTCTACCTACCTGTTCATTCGTATCGGGGTGGAGAGCTGGCCGCCAATGCTCATGGCCGGGGTGCGCTTTCTGATTGCTGGTGGCCTGCTGTACGGTTTCTTGCGCTGGCGCGGTGTGCCGGCGCCTACCTGGCCGCAGTGGCGAGCGGCAGGGGCGATCGGTTTTCTGCTGTTGAGTTGTGGCAACGGCGGCGTGACGGTGGCCGAGCATGCTGGCGTGGCATCGGGCGTGGCAGCGCTGGCGGTGGCCACAGTGCCACTGTTCACCTTGCTGTTCGGCTTGTTGTTCGGGCACCGCAATTCGAAGCTGGAATGGGCGGGGATTGCCCTGGGGTTGGTGGGGATCGGCCTGCTGAACCTGGGCTCCAACCTGCAGGCAAGCCCGGTTGGCGCGGCGCTGATCATTTTTGCTGCAGCGTCGTGGGCGTTTGGCTCGGTGTGGAGCAAATCCTTGCCGCTGCCTCAAGGGCCGATGGCGAGTGCTGCAGAAATGCTGGTGGGCGGTGCGGTGCTGTTGCTGGGCAGCGTGCTGTCGGGCGAGCGCATGACCCAGATGCCGACCGCAGCCGGCTGGGGGGCGTTGGCCTACCTGGTGTTCTTCGGCTCGATCCTGGCGTTCAGTGCCTACATGTACCTGCTCAAGCATGTGCGCCCGGCCGCCGCCACCAGCTATGCCTACGTCAACCCGGCGGTGGCGGTGTTGCTGGGCATTGTCTTTGCCGGCGAACAGATTGGTGCCGAAGAGTGCGTGGCCATGGCGGTGATTATCGGCGCGGTGGTGCTGATTGGCCTGCCGCAGTGGCGCAAGGCCCCCGAGCCTGCGCAGCCGTTGAAAGGCGAAATCTGCAAGTAGGTCGGGGCGATGCGGTAAACTTGCCGCCTTCGCTGAACCCCCTTACGGTATTGCCATGAATTTCGCCAAACTCGGCCTGATCGAACCGCTGCTGCGCACCCTGCAGCAGCTGGACTACACCACTCCGACCCCGGTGCAGGCCAAGGCCATCCCTGCCGTGCTGGCCGGCCGCGACCTGATGGCCGCAGCCCAGACCGGCACCGGCAAGACCGCAGGCTTTGCCCTGCCTGTACTGCAGCGCCTGGCGCTGGAAGGCGAGAAGGTGGCCAGCAACTCGATCCGCGCGTTGGTGCTGGTGCCTACCCGCGAGCTGGCCGAGCAGGTGCACAACAATGTGCGCGAGTACGCCGAGAACCTGCCGCTGAGCACTTACGCCGTTTACGGTGGGGTCAGCATCAACCCGCAGATGATGCGCCTGCGCCGTGGCGTCGACCTGCTGGTGGCCACCCCGGGCCGTTTGCTCGACCTGTTCCGGCAGAACGCGGTGAAGTTCAACCAGGTGCAAACGCTGGTGCTCGATGAAGCCGACCGCATGCTCGACCTGGGCTTTGCCGAAGAACTGCAATCGGTTTACGCCGCGCTGCCACGCAAGCGCCAGACATTGTTGTTTTCCGCCACGTTCTCTGACCAGATCCGCATGTTGGCAGGGCTGGCGCTGAATGACCCGCTCAGCATCGAAGTGAGCCCACGCAATGCCACGGCCGCCAGCGTCAAGCAGTGGCTGGTGCCTGTGGACAAGAAGCGCAAGGTCGACCTGTTCTGCCACCTGCTGCGCAAGCAGCGCTGGAAGCAGGTGCTGGTGTTCGCCAAGACCCGCAACGGCGTCGACCAGTTGGTAGAGCGCTTGCTGGCCGAAGGTGTCAATGCCGATGGCATTCACGGTGACCGCCCGCAGGCCACCCGCCAGCGTGCGCTGGACAGCTTCAAGGCCCGCGAGATCCAGGTGCTGGTGGCGACCGATGTGGCGGCCCGTGGCCTGGACATCGATGACCTCCCGTTGGTGGTCAACCTGGACCTGCCGATTGTTGCCGAGGATTACGTGCACCGCATTGGCCGTACTGGCCGGGCGGGCAACAAGGGCGAGGCGATTTCGCTGGTGTGTGCGGACGAAGTGCAAATGCTGTCGGCCATTGAAGTGCTGACCCGGCAGACCTTGCCGCGCCATGAAGAGCCAGACTTCATCCCGGAACACAGGGTGCCGATGACCGATGCCAGTGGCCAGGTGATCAAGAAGCCGAAGAAGCCCAAGAAGCCGAAAGAGAACAGCGCCAAGCGCGGGTTGGGGCGCTGGATGGACAGTAGTGGTGAGGCAGAGCCGGCGGTGAAGGCCGTGCGCAAGGTGCCTAGTTTCAATGGTGGGCCGCGTAAGCGTAAGCCTTGAGATTTTTGGGGCCGCTTTGCGGCCCATCGCGACACAAGGCCGCTCCTACAGGTACAGCGCAAGCCTTAGCCATTGTGCAACTCCTGTAGGAGCGGCCTTGTGTCGCGATGGGCTGCAAAGCAGCCCCGGCAATCTGTCAGGAAACCCGCTTGACCCAATCCGCCGCCGCCCGCCCGGCGCGCAGCCCACTGGCAAAACACGCCGTCAGCAAATACCCCCCGGTCGGCGCCTCCCAGTCCAGCATCTCGCCGGCACAGAACACCCCCGGCATGCCCTTGACCATCAACCCCTCATCCAGCCCCTCGAAACGCACCCCGCCAGCACTGCTGATCGCTTCATCCAGCGGCCGTGTGCGCACCAGCGTGATCGGCAACGCCTTGATCGCCCGGGCCAGGGCCTGTGGGTCGGCAAAGGTCGCCTGATCGGTCAGCTCCCGCAGCAGTGCCGCCTTGACTCCATCAATACCTAGCTGGCTGTGCAAGTGCTTGGCCATCGAGCGTGACCCCCGCGGCTTGGCCAGTGCCAGGGCAATCTTGTCCACAGGCTTGTCCGGCAGCAGATCGAGCAGTAGCACCCCTCGGCCACTGCGGTTGATGGCCTCGCGCAGCGGCGCTGACCAGGCATACACGAGGCTGCCTTCCACGCCTTGAGCGGTGAGAATGAACTCGCCCTTGCGCGGTGCGCTGCCAGGCACGCTGAGGGCAATGTTCTTCAGTGGCGCACCGGCGAACTTCTCCTTCAACAATGCGCTCCAACCGGCCACTTCGAAGCCGCAGTTGCTTGGCTGTAAAGGCGAGATATCCACAGCCCGTTCAGCCAGCAGCGGTTGCCAGTTGCCGTCGGAGCCCAATCGCGCCCAGCTACCACCGCCCAGTGCAAGCACCACAACCGCAGCCTTCACGGCAAGCTCGCCCTGTGGATAAGCAATGCGCAAGGCACCGTCGGCATTCCAGCCCAGCCAGCGGTGGCGGGTGTGGATAACTACCCCGGCTTCGCGCAGGCGCTTGAGCCAGGCGCGCAGCAGTGGCGCGGCTTTCATGTCGGTGGGAAACACCCGCCCCGAGGTGCCGACAAAGGTTTCGATGCCCAGGCCGTGAATCCACTGGCGCAAGGCTTCGGCGTCGAAGTCACGCAGCAGCGCATCGATTTCGCCCTGGCGCTGTGCATAGCGTGAAACGAACGCCGGGTACGGCTCGGAGTGGGTGATGTTCATGCCGCCAACGCCCGCCAGCAGGAACTTGCGCCCCACCGAAGGCATGGCATCGAACACCTCGACCGCAAGGCCCGCCTGGGCCAGCGCTTCAGCAGCCATCAGGCCGGCAGGGCCCCCACCGATCACGATGGCGAGGGGAGAGGAGGCGGGGTTCAGATCGGGCATGGTGGGCAGCAGGCTGTGGAAAAGAGGCGCATTCTAGCGCAGGGCCGCCTAAGGAAGCACTGGTCAAAAAACAATCAGTTCTCTGCAGGCCTTGCCAACAAAGGGCTACAGCGCCTTTCCCGCAGGTTATCCACAAGCGGTTCCACAGTCATTGTGAACAACCGATGACCCGTGCCGCGCTGTGGTGAAGGATGCCATGGCGCCTGGCCAACGCTTGGCGGTCCTTGCTGTAGCCGCCGCCGATCACGCCTACCACCGGAATGTCGCGCCCCACGCAATGGCGCAGCACCGCTTCGTCACGGGCGGCAACACCCGCGTCGGTCAGTTGCAGGTAACCCAGGGCATCGTCCTTGTGCACATCGACGCCGGCGTCGTACAGCACCAGGTCGGGTTGGTAGAGGGGCAACAGGTAGTTGAGGGCATCGTCCACCACCTTCAGGTAGGCCGCGTCGCCCATGCCGCGCGGCAGGGGGATGTCCCAGTCACTCTGCGCCTTGCGCGCCGGGAAGTTCTGTTCGCAATGCAGCGACACGGTGATGGCTTCGGGCGTGTCGTGCAGGATGCGCGCGGTGCCGTCGCCCTGGTGCACATCGCAGTCGAAGATCAGCACCTGGTGCACCCGGCCAGCCTCCAGCAGGTAGCGGCTGATCACGGCCAGGTCGTTGAAGATGCAGAACCCGGCAGGCTGGTCGTAGTGGGCGTGGTGTGTACCGCCAGCGAGGTGGCAGGCGATGCCCTGTTGCAATGCCATCTCGGCGGTGAGCAGCGAACCACCCACTGCCCGCACCGTGCGCCGGGCCAGGGCTTCGCTCCAGGGGAGGCCGAGCCGGCGCTGGTCCTCGCGGGACAGGTCGCCGTTCATGTAGCGCTCGATATAGCCGCGGTCGTGGGCCAGGGCGAGGATGTCGTTGGGGCAGATGTCCGGGCGCAGCAGCGCCTGGTCGGTGGTCAGCCCGCTGTCGACCAGGTGGTCGTGCAGCAGGCGGAACTTGTCCATCGGGAAGCGGTGCTCGGCGGGGAAGTCCGGGCTGTAGTCTTCGTGGTAGATCAGCGGCAACGGCATGGAATGTTCGCAATCAGGGCCAGTGCTGATCTTGCCAGTTCCGGGGCTGCTGGTGCCATGGCGAATGCGATCCCTGTAGGAGCGGCCTTGCGTCGCGATGGGCCGCACAGCGGCCCCAGGATTTCGGCGTTACAGCAGAGATTGCCGGGGCCGCGTTGCGGCCCATCGCGACGCAAGGCCGCTCCTACAGGGGAATGCTATTTGCCTGTGCTGGCCAGCACCCGCTGCCAGTCTGGCTCGTTCAAGCGCCCGAGGATGCGCGCCTTGCCGTTGCCATCCACCGACACGAACAGGGCACTGGCATAGCCACTCTGGCGCTCGCCACCGGCAACGTTCTGCTGGCGGGCAAAATGGTCGATGCAGCCATTGTGGGTCACCAGCACCAGGTTGTGGCCCGGGCGCTTGCGTGACAACGCTTCACTGGCGAACTGGTTGTCGCAGCCTTCCAGCCAGTCCTCGCTGGCGACTGCCTGGCCGAGGATGAAATGCGCGGTTTGCCGGGTGCGCAGCTTCGGGCTGCTGAGCAGGTCGGCATTTTCCAGGCCCAACTGGTTCAGCCCTTGGCCAACGCGGCCGGCCGCCTGGCTACCGGCCACCGTAATACCGGTGGGGTCGTCCAGGCAGGGGCCGGGGGCGCTGTCGCAGCGTTCGGCGTGGCGGATCATCACGATCACTGCGCCGTCGGCCCAGTCCTGCAGCAGGCCGCTGTCACTCAGTTGTTGCTCGTTACCAAGGTCCACGATATGCGTCCTCGTCGCCAGCCAGGTGGTCAATGCCGCAACGACCATGCACAGGCCAAGGGCGGCACCGAGGGCTTTGCGTGACAGGCGCCGCTTGCGCCGGGCGTGAATGGCTGGGTGGCCCAGGGTGTTGCTGGTAAACATGCGTTGCTCCATTGGCATGGCTGCGCCAGGCGCAGCAGTAATGGCGGCATCCTGCCAAGCGGCCTGTCGGGAGGCGGTGAAGGGCTTGTGAAAATTGCATTCGGCGGCTGTTGGCTGGGTGAAACCTGCGCTCGCGCCTACGCTGTAAACTGCAACACGGCAAAACCGGAGCAGGCCCGATGACCCCCATTCTTGAACTGGAAAGCGCACGGCTGGTAATGCGCCAATGGCACGACGACGATTTGGGCGAGTTCGCTGCGCTGTGTGCCGACCCGCAGGTAATGCGTTATTTCCCGGCACCGCTGACGCGCCTTGAAGCGGCTGCACTGATAGGCCGCGTGCGCGGGCATTTCAACGAGTACGGCTTTGGCCTGTGGGCGCTGGAGCGCAAGGACAGCGGCGCATTCATCGGCATGACCGGGCTGTTGCATGTCGGCTTCGATGCCGATTTTGCGCCGGCTGTGGAAATTGGCTGGCGCCTGGCGCGGCGTCACTGGGGCCTGGGTTTTGCCAGCGAGGCAGCGTGGACCAGCCTGCGTTGTGCTTTCGCCCAATTGCGCCTGGAGGAAGTGGTGTCGTTCACTAGCGAGAGCAATTTGCCGTCGCAGAAGGTGATGCAGGCCATTGGCATGCAGCAGGACCTGAACGGCAGCTTCGAACACCCCCGCCTGGCCGAGGGCCACCCGCTGCGCCCCCACGTGCTGTACCGCATCGACCGCGCGCACTGGGAGCGCACCCTGCGCCCCTGAATGCACGGCCATGCCCGGCGCGAATGACAAACCCTGTATCATTTGCCTTCATTACGAGTGCTGTAGAGACGTGTTGCCTTGCGAGGAGAACCCCCAATGAGTCATGTGTTGGACGACCTGGTCGACCTGTTGAGCCTCGAAGCCATCGAGGAGAACCTGTTCCGTGGGCGTAGCCAGGACCTGGGCTTCCGCCAGCTGTACGGTGGGCAAGTGCTGGGCCAGTCGTTGTCGGCGGCCAGCCAGACGGTCGAGGACGCTCGCCATGTGCATTCGTTGCACGGCTACTTCCTGCGCCCGGGTGATGCCAGCCTGCCGGTGGTGTACTCGGTGGACCGCGTGCGCGATGGTGGCAGCTTCAGCACCCGTCGGGTGACGGCAATCCAGAAGGGCCAGACCATCTTCACCTGCAGCGCGTCGTTCCAGTACGACGAGGAAGGTTTCGAACACCAGGCGCAGATGCCTGACGTGGTCGGCCCGGAAAACCTGCCCACCGAGGTAGAGCTGGCGCGCGCCATGGCCGACCAGTTACCCGAGCGCATTCGCGACAAGGTGCTGTGTGCCAAGCCGATCGAGATCCGCCCGGTCACCGAGCGCGACCCGTTCAACCCCAAGCCCGGCGACCCGGTGAAGTACGCCTGGTTCCGCGCCGACGGCAACCTCCCCGATGTGCCGGCCCTGCACAAATACATGCTGGCTTACGCCTCGGATTTTGGTCTGCTGACCACTTCGCTGCTACCACATGGCAAATCGGTTTGGCAGCGTGACATGCAGATTGCCAGCCTCGACCATTCGCTGTGGTTCCATGGCAACCTGCGCGCCGACGAGTGGCTGCTGTATGCCACCGACAGCCCGTGGGCCGGTAATTCCCGCGGGTTCTGCCGTGGCAGCATCTTCAACCAGGCCGGGCAACTGGTGGCGTCTTCGAGCCAGGAAGGCCTGATTCGCCATCGCAAGGATTGGGCATGAGCCTGGACGAGGTGCGTAACTGGGTGTTCGACATGGACGGCACCCTGACCGTGGCCGTACATGACTTTGCCGCCATTCGTGTGGCGTTGGACATCCCGGCCGAGGACGACATCCTTACCCATCTGGCGGCGTTGCCGGCAGACGTAGCCGCGGCCAAGCATGCCTGGTTGCTGGAGCACGAGCGCGACCTGGCGCTTGCCTCCACCGCGGCCACCGGGGCGGTGGAGCTGGTGCGCGAGCTGGCCGGGCGTGGCTGCCGGCTGGGTATTCTGACCCGTAATGCGCGGGAGCTGGCGCATGTGACGCTGGAGGCCATCGGCTTGGCCGATTGCTTCCCGGTGGAGCATATTCTTGGGCGTGACGAGGCGGCGCCCAAGCCGAGCCCGGATGGGCTGCTGAAGATTGCCAGTGCCTGGGGCGTGACCCCGGGCGAGTTGGTGATGGTGGGGGATTATCGGTTCGACCTGGACTGCGGGCGGGCGGCTGGAGCCCGGACGGTGTTGGTGAACTTGCCCGACAACCCTTGGCCGGAGCTGGTGGATTGGCATGCGGCCGATTGCCGGGCATTGAAGGTGATGCTGGGCTGAACCCGTCTTGGGCGGCATGCGCAGGCTTTTGTAGGAGCGGCCTTGTGTCGCGAAAGGGCTGCGAAGCAGCCCCGGCGATCTTGTGGTGCCACTGAAATGCTGGGGCCGCTGCGCAGCCCTTTCGCGACACAAGGCCGCTCCTACAGGAGTTCGCATAGCCTTTGAAACCGGTAGGGCCGGACCTGTCTATGCTGAACCCCATTCTTTCCTCTGATACGGAGACCCACCCATGACCAGCAAGGCCATCTACGTACAACCCGGCGGCGGCTACGACAAGGTCGAGGTCGGCACCAGCGAGGCCCCCGCGCCCCAGGCCGGCGAGATCACCGTGCAGCTGCACGCCAGCTCCCTCAACTACCATGACTTCGCCGTGGTCAGCGGCATGTGGGGCCCGAGCGAGCGGCGTATCCCCATGGCTGATGGCGCCGGCGAAGTCATTGCGGTGGGCGAAGGTGTCAGCGAATTCCAGGTTGGTGACAACGTGGTCAGCACCTTCTTCCCCGACTGGCTCGACGGCCAGGCCAATGTCGAAGGCTTCGCCAGGGTGCCCGGCGACGGCATCGATGGCTATGCCCGCGAACAGGTGACCGCCCGCGCTACCGCGTTCACCCTGGCGCCCAAAAGCTTCAGCCATGCCGAGGCCGCTACCCTGACCACGGCCGGCCTCACCGCCTGGCGTGCGCTGATGAGCGATGACCACCTCAAGCCTGGCGACACGGTGCTGGTGCAGGGCACTGGCGGTGTATCGATCTTCGCCCTGCAGTTTGCCAAGCTGGCCGGCGCGACGGTGATCGCCACCTCGTCCAGCGACGCCAAGCTGGAGCGCCTGAAGGCGTTGGGCGCCGATCACCTGATCAACTACAAGAGCACCCCGGCATGGGGTGAGAAGGTTCGCGAGCTCACCGACAACCGTGGTGTCGACCACGTGATCGAAGTGGGCGGCCCGGCGACGCTGGAGCAGTCGATGATTGCCGCGCGCATCGGTGGGCATGTGTCGCTGATCGGCATCCTCACTGGCGTGGACGGGCAGCTGCCGCTGGTGCAGGCGCTGGTGCGCCAGATTCGCCTGCAAGGTGTGCTGGTGGGCAGCCGCGCCCAGCAGCAGGCGATGGTACGGGCAATCGATGCCAACGGCCTGCGCCCGGTGGTGGACAAGCATTTCGAGCTTGAGCAGATCGTCGAGGCGTTCCGCTACCAGGAAAGCAACCGGCATTTCGGCAAGATCTGCCTGACCTGGTGAGTTGAGCCGGCCGGATGTAACGGCCACTCTACAAGCCAATACATTCGCGCACATCGGCAGCGCAGGGCGGCTGGCTAGAATGCCCCGCTCTGTTGCGACTGATTCTCTTCAAGAGGATGCCCCGATGTGTTTGCTTCCCCATTCCTGGCGGCGTGTGCTGCCTGCCTTGATGCTGTTGGCGTCCTGCCTCGGCTTCACCCAACCCGCTAGTGCCGTGCAAGTGACCGATGTACTTGGGCGCAAGGTCGAAGTCGACCACGCTCCACAGCGCATCGTGCTCGGTGAAGGGCGGCTGTTTTTTGCCCTGGCCTTGCTCGACCGCGACAACCCGTTCCAGCGGGTAGTTGGTTGGCAGAACGACATGCGCCTGCTCGACCCGCACACCTATGAGGTGTACGCGCAGAAGTATCCGCAAATTGCCAAGTTGCCGCTGATCGGCCAGGCCTCCGAGCAGAGTGTCAGCGCCGAGCAGATTCTGGCGCTCAAGCCCGACTTGGCCATTTTCAGCATCGCCGGTGAGGGCCCGACCCAGCACAGCCCGGTGGCCGACCTGCTGGAAAAGGCCGGCGTGCCGGTGCTGTTCATCGATTTTCGCGTGCATCCGATCCGTAATACCCTGGTGAGCATGCAAGCGCTGGGTACGCTGCTGGGGCGCGAGCCGCAGGCGGCGCAGTACCTGAGCCTGTACGACCGCCATCTGAAGCGGGTAACCGACGGCGTGGCCGGGATCAAGGACAGCGAGCGGCCCAAGGTGTTTCTCGAGCTGTTGGCCGGTGTGTGGCAGGCGCCGGGGCATACTACCGGCAAGAGCGGCCTGGGCAGTGTGGTCGAGGCCGTTGGCGGGCATAACATCGGTGCCGATGTGGTGCCTGGGGCGTTGGGTGATGTCAGTGTCGAGTATGTGCTGCAAGCCGACCCGGACGTGTACATCGCCACCGGCAACCGCGCGCCGGGGGTACTGCTGGGGGCCGGTGTATCCGCCGATACGGCACGCCAGAGCCTGGCGAAGATCACTGCGCGCCCCGAGTTCGCCCCGCTGCGGCCGATTCAGGCCGGCCAGGCCCATGGCCTGTGGCATGACTTCTACAACTCGCCGTTCAACATCCTGGCGATCGAGGCCATGGCCCGCTGGGTGCACCCGGAGCGCTTCAAGGACCTGGACCCACAGGCGACCATGGGCGAAATCAACCAGATGCTCAAGGTAGGCCTGGACGGCCACTACTGGGTCAGCGCCCAGTGACCGCGCAGGCTCACCCGGGCGCCGCGCAGGCCGCCTGGCATTACCGCCGGTTGCTGTGGCGCCGCACCTGGCTGGTGGCGGGCCTGGCCCTGTTGCTACTGCTGTCGGTGCTGGGTGACCTGGCCAGCGGCGCCTCTGGCATGAGCCTGGGGCGCCTGCTGCAAGGGCTTGGCGACCCGGCAACGCTCAGTGCCACCGAGCGGGTAATCATCTGGAACGTGCGCCTGCCCTACACGCTGATGGCCGTGCTGGTGGGCGCGGCATTGTCGCTGGCGGGCGCCGAGATGCAGGCGATCCTCGACAACCCGCTCGCCAGCCCGTTTACCCTGGGTGTGTCGTCGTCTGCCGCGTTGGGTGCATCGTTGGCGATTGCCTACCCGCTGGGCATCGCCTGGCTGGCGCCCAGTGCGCAGGTGACCGTGATGGCGTTTGTTTTCGCCTGCCTTTCGGTCGTGCTGCTGCAGGCCATGTCGCGCTTGCGCGGGGCGGGGGTGGAAAGCCTGGTGCTGTTCGGCATTGCCCTGGTGTTCAGCTGCAACGCACTGGTCTCGTTGCTGCAACTGTTGGCCACCGAAGACGTGTTGCAGCAACTGGTGTTCTGGACCTTGGGCAGCCTGGCACGGGCCGATTGGCAGAAGCTCGGCATCCTGGCGTTGGTGCTGGCGCTGTTGCTGCCGTTCTCGCTACGGGCGGCACCCGCCATGACCTTGCTGCGCATGGGTGAGGACCGCGCGCGCAGCTTTGGCGTGGACACCCGGCGCTTGCGCCTTGCCTCGCTGTTGCGCATTAGCGTGTTGTCGGCGACGGCAGTGGCGTTCGTCGGCACCATCGGGTTCGTTGGCCTGGTCGGGCCGCACATCGCCCGCCTGCTGGTGGGCGAGGACCAGCGCTTCCTGCTGCCGGCCAGTGCACTGGTGGGGGCGCTGATGCTGTCGCTGTCGTCGATTGCCAGCAAGGTGATCTTGCCGGGTGTGATCGTGCCGGTGGGTATCGTCACCGCGTTGGTGGGGGTGCCGGTGTTCGTGGTGTTGGTATTCCGCCGTGGGAGAAGGTTGTGAGCCTGTTGATCGAGGGTGTTTCGGTGGCGTACGGCGCACGGCAGATCCTGCATGGGGTGAGCCTGCCGGCCTTGCCGGCCGGTAGCCTGGTGGCCCTGGTCGGGCCCAATGGCGCGGGCAAGTCGACGCTGCTGAGGGCATTGGCAGGGCTGGAACGGATGCGCGGCGGCGTGAGCCTGGATGGGCAGGACGTGACCCGGCTGGGTTTTGCCGAGCGCTCGCGGCGGCTGGCCTACATGCCTCAACAATTGCCGCCCGGCATTGCCTTGGGCGTGCTGGAAAGCATTGTCGCGGCCTTGCGCGTGAGTGGCAGCGACAACCTGCTGGGGAGCGCTTACGAGGCGTTGCGCCAGTTAGGGATCGAGGCGTTGGCAGAGCGTTCGCTGGACGGCCTGTCTGGCGGGCAACGGCAGTTGGTGGCGCTGGCCCAGCTGTTGGCGCGTAACCCGCAGGTGCTGTTGCTGGACGAGCCGACCAGTGCGCTGGACCTGCATTACCAGTTGCGGGTGATGGATGCAGTGCGCGAGCGGGTGCAGGCGCATCGGTTGCTGGCGGTGGCGGTGCTGCACGATATCAACCTGGCAGCCAGCCATGCCGATTGGCTTGTGGTGTTGCGTGAGGGCAGGGTGGTGGCCTGCGGGGCGCCGGCGGATGTGTTGCAGCCGGGGTTGCTGGCTGAGGTGTATGGCGTGCAGGCGCGGGTGGAACAGTGTTCTCAAGGACGCCTGCAAGTGCTGGTTGACCGGGCGCTCGCCTGACTTTCAAGTTGACGCGGTCCCCTGTAGGAGCGGCCTTGTGTCGCGAAAGGGCTGCGAAGCAGCCCCCGGCCTTCAGCTTTTTTCACATAAATCGAGGGGCTGCTTTGCAGCCCTTTCGCGACACAAGGCCGCTCCTACAAGGAGAAGTGCGCCAGTCAGTTGAATATCAATCGGGCAACAACCGGTCGCGGCTGTTGGACAGGTGCAGGCAGATCGCCGCCCGCGCTGCATCCGGGTCTTGCCGGCGGATGGCATTGAGCACTGCCTCATGCTCCAGGTTGGCCAGGTACGCCTGCCGCGCCAGCTTCGCGCCGCCACGTTCGGCCAGGGCCATGCGGTTGCGCGGGATCAGGCTGTTACCCAGATGCAGCAGCATCTCGGTGAAGTACAGGTTGCCAGTGGCCTCGGCGATCAGCAGGTGAAAGCGCCGGTCGGCCTCGATGCAGCTGTCGCCAGCGGCCGCCAGGTCCTGATAGTCATCCAGCGCCTGGCGCATGCGTGCCAGGTGCTCCTCGTCACGGCGCAGCGCAGCCAGGGCGGCGGCCTGGCCCTCCAGGCCAATACGCAACTCCAACAGGTCGCGTACGCTGGCCGCGCTTTCTGCCGCGATGCGCAGCCCGGCCTGGGCCTGGCGCTCCATTACGAAAGTACCGATACCGTGGCGCGGCTCCACCAGCCCCGAGGCCTGCAACTTGGACAAGGCTTCCCGCACGACCGTGCGGCTGACCCCATGCTCGCGCACCAGCGTGTTCTCTGACGGCAACTTGTCACCCGGTTTGTAGGTGCCCAGCAAAATCTGCTGGGTCAGGCTGGAGACCAGATCATGGGCGCGGCTGTGGCCACGTTTGTGCGCGTGTTCGGATTCCACGTTGTGATCCCTTTCTTGTTTTGCTTGTACGACAAGTTAATCGATAGAAATATTTTTTGCCGAATTTTCCGATGGGCAATCCAGTGTTTAACGAAGCTGTTTTTGCAAGATCGCAGCATATTGGCATTATGACAGCTTGTATTTTGCTATTTTGACGACGTTATTGATCTTGTCGTACAACCGCGCTGCGCATATGCTCATCCCCACTGCCCTGTCAGACAACCAATACCCGCACAACAACAATTAGTGGGAGATTCACAAGTGAACGACACCCTCGCTCCGCTTGCCCGGAATGACGGCGACGCGTTGGCCAGTGCCGTGGCCAAGGTCAAGCGCCACGTCCTGCCGCTGTTCGTCATCATGTTCATCGTCAACTACCTCGACCGCGTCAATATCGGCTTCATCCGCCCGCACCTGGAAAGCGACCTGGGCATCAGTGCCGCAGCTTATGGCTTTGGTGCCGGCTTGTTCTTCATTGGCTACGCATTGTTCGAAGTGCCTTCGAACATGTTGCTGCAGAAGGTGGGGGCGCGGCTCTGGCTGACCCGCATCATGTTCACCTGGGGGCTGGTGGCCACGGCCATGGCCTTTGTACAGAACGAAACCCAGTTCTATGTGTTGCGCTTTCTGCTGGGTGTTGCCGAAGCGGGCTTCTTCCCGGGGGTGATCTACTACTTCACCCGCTGGCTGCCTGGCGCCGAGCGCGGCAAGGCAATTGCCATCTTCCTCAGCGGCTCGGCGCTGGCCTCGCTGATTTCCGGGCCGCTGGCCGGTGCGTTGATGCAGATTCAGGGCCTGGGCATGCACGGTTGGCAATGGATGCTGTTCATCGAAGGCATGGCCTCGGTGGTGCTGTGCTTCTTCGTGTTCTTCTGGCTGGACTCCAAGCCCCAGGATGCCAAGTGGCTGAGCCAGGCCGAGCAGGAGGCGCTGGTGGCCACCATCGACCGCGAGCAGCGTGAACGCGAAGCCGTTGGTGCGGTGAAGCCTTCTGCCTGGAGCCTGCTGAAAGACCGCCAGATCGTGCTGTTCTGCCTCATCTACTTCTGCATCCAGTTGACCATCTACGCCGCCACCTTCTGGCTGCCGAGCATTATCAAGCGCATGGGCGACCTCAGCGATTTGCAGGTCGGCTTCTTCAACTCGATCCCGTGGCTGATCTCGATCATCGCCATGTACGCCTTTGCGGCCGGCTCTGCGCGCTGGAAGTTCCAGCAGGCGTGGGTGGCCGGGGCACTGGTGGTGGCCGCAATCGGCATGTTCATGTCCACCACCGGCGGGCCGGTGTTTGCCTTCGTGGCCGTGTGCTTTGCAGCCATCGGTTTCAAGTCGGCGTCGTCACTGTTCTGGCCGATCCCGCAGGGTTACCTGGACGCCCGCATCGCGGCGGCCGTGATCGCCCTGATCAACTCGGTCGGCAACCTTGGCGGCTTCGTTGCCCCTACCACGTTCGGTTTCCTGGAGCAGCAGACCGGCTCGATCCAGGGCGGGCTGTATGGCCTGGCGGTGACCTCGGTGCTGGCGGCCATTGCCATCTTCTTTGTACGCACTCGCCCAAAGGGCGCTCCTTCTGACGACCTCAAGGCCCCCGCGGGCCTGGGCCAGACCCACTGATGACTGCGAGACAACAACCATGAATATGCAGACCAATCCCGCCGTTCACACCAGCACCCCTGTGGTCACCGACCTGCGCGTGATCCCCGTGGCTGGCCACGACAGCATGTTGCTGAACCTCAGTGGCGCCCACGGCCCGTACTTCACCCGCAATGTGGTGGTGCTGCGTGACAGCGCTGGCAACACCGGCCTGGGTGAAGTGCCGGGTGGCGAGAAGATTCGCCAGACCCTGGAAGACGCCCGCAGCCTGGTGGTCGGCCAGCCGATCGGCCACTACCAGCGTGTGCTCAACGCCATGCGCCAGACCTTCGCCAACCGCGACTCGGCGGGCCGCGGCCTGCAGACGTTCGACCTGCGCATTACCGTGCATGCGGTAACCGCTATCGAGTCTGCGCTGCTCGATCTGCTTGGCCAGCACCTCAATGTGCCAATGGCGGCGCTGCTGGGCGAGGGGCAGCAGCGCGATGCTGTGAAAATGCTGGGTTACCTGTTCTATATCGGCGACCGCCAGCAAACCGACCTGGCTTACCGCAATGAAGCCGATGCCGATGACGACTGGTTCCGTGTGCGCCACGACAAGGCCCTGACCCCGGAAGCGGTGGTGCGCCTGGCCGAGGCGGCCAAGCAGCGTTATGGCTTCAGTGACTTCAAGCTCAAGGGCGGTGTGTTGCGTGGTGAGGAGGAGATGGAGGCAGTGACGGCGCTGGCCGAGCGCTTCCCCGAAGCACGTATCACCCTCGACCCGAATGGCGCCTGGTCGTTGAAGGAGGCCATTGCGCTGTGTCGCGACAAGCATGATGTGCTGGCCTACGCCGAAGACCCGTGTGGTGCCGAAAACGGTTACTCGGGCCGTGAGGTGATGGCCGAGTTCCGCCGTGCCACCGGCCTGCCCACCGCCACCAACATGATTGCCACCGACTGGCGGCAGATGGGCCACGCGATCCAGTCGCAGGCAGTGGACATTCCGCTGGCCGACCCGCACTTCTGGACCTTGCAGGGTTCGGTACGTGTTGCACAGATGTGCAATGACTGGGGGCTGACCTGGGGTTCACACTCCAATAACCACTTCGACATTTCGCTGGCGATGTTCACCCAGGTTGCGGCTGCGGCGCCGGGCGAGATCACCGCGATCGACACCCACTGGATCTGGCAGGACGGCCAGCGCCTGACCCGCGAGCCGCTGCGTATCGTCGACGGGCATGTGCGGGTTCCGGCGCGGCCGGGGCTGGGGGTTGAGCTGGATGAAGACCAACTGGCGAAGGCGCATGAGTGCTACCGCAACATGGGCCTGGGCGCGCGGGATGACAGCGTGGCGATGCAGTTCCTGATTCCGGGTTGGAGCTTTGATAACAAGCGGCCTTGCCTGGTGCGTTGACGCCCACACCGAGCTTGGGGCATGTGCTGGTCCTTGTAGGAGCGGCCTTGTGTCGCGAAAGGGCCGCAAAGCGGCCCCAGCAATCCATGCGTCAACGCTGAAATCCTGGGGCGGCCTTGCGGCCCTTTCGCGACACAAGGCCGCTCAAGTGGTCGCGTTCTAGAACCGTTATGGGTCAATCCTGCTCGAAGAACGCCCGCGCCATTTCTACGAACGCCCCCAGCACCGGGTTGGGGTTGTCCCGGCAGTACGCCAAAAAAATCTCCGCCTGCTGCTCCATCCCCGTCAGCGGCCTGAACACCACCTGCTCCAGGCGCAACGCCTGCGCCGAGGCCGGTACCACAGCGCACCCCAGCCCTACATTGACCAGGCCCAGAATCGAATGCGTCTGCCCCAACTGATGCAGGTACCTGGGCTGCACTTCATGCCGGGCAAACAGGTTCGCGATGCGGTCATGGAAGTAGCGCCCTTCGTTGGCGCTGTACATCACGAACGGCTGCTCATGAAAATCGCTCGGCCTTATCCGCTCACGCACCGTCAGTGCATGCCCGGCAGGCAGGGCGGCGACAAAGGGTTCGCGGTGAATCGGCACGTACTCCACGCGCGCACTGGGCAGCACCTGGCGTACCAGCCCGACATCGATCAGGCCGGCTTCCAGGTCATGCACCTGCGCGCTGGAAACGCGCTCGCTGAGCACCAGCTCGATGTCCGGCACTGTTTGCCCGGCATGCACCAGCAGGCGCGGGATCATGCTGTAGGCCCCGACCGCCGTGAACCCCAGGGTCAAGCGGCCTGCTTCGCCATGGGCGATGCGCCGTGCCGAGTGGCTGGCCGAGTCGGCGATTTGCAGGATGCGCCGGGCGTCTTCAAGGAAGCTCTGGCCCGCCAGGGTCAAGCGCGCCTGGCGGTTGTTGCGCTCAAGCAGCAGCACGCCCAGGGCATGCTCCAGCAGCTGGATCTGCCGGCTCAAGGGCGGCTGGGTCATGTGCAGGCGGGTGGCGGCGCGGCCGAAATGCAGCTCTTCGGCAACGGCGACGAAGCAGCGCAACTGGTGCAGCTCCATGATTCAATTCCTGAATTATTCGATCCACTATCTATATTAGACCTGTATCAATTGCAGGCCTAGCATCAGGTCATGTCTTGCAACTGCTGGATACCTACGATGAACGACAACCCCATTGAAGTGCTGTTGACGCAGCCCGTCCCTGAAGCCATCGATGCCCAACTGGTCAACGCTTATCAGGTACATCGCCTGTATCAGCAGCCCAACCCGCAAGCGCTGCTTGACGCCGTTGGCCCGCGCATTCGTGGCGTGGTCACCGGGGGCGCCAAGGGCCTGGCCAACGCATTGATGGACCAACTGCCGGCGCTCGAAATCATTGCCATCAGCGGCATCGGCACCGACGCTGTGGACCTGCGCCACGCCGCCAGCCGCGGCATCCATGTCAGCACCACGCCGGGCGTGCTCACGGCGGATGTCGCCGACCTGGCCCTGGGGCTGATCATCAGCAGCCTGCGCCGCTTGGGCGAAGGTGAGCGGCTGGTGCGCGATGGCTTGTGGGGCAAGGTCGAGCTGCCGCTGGCGCGTCGGGTCAGTGGCATTGAACTGGGCATCGTCGGGCTTGGCCAGGTGGGTAAGGCCATCGCTCGCCGCGCTGCGGCCTTCGACATGCGCATTGCCTACAACGGGCGGCGCGAACAGCCTGATACGGGGTATCGCTATGAGCCCGACCTGGTTGCGCTGGCACGCTCGGTGGATGTGCTGGTGGTGGCCGCTGCTGCCGATGGCGGGCAGGTGCTGGTGACGGCCGAGGTGCTGGAGGCGCTGGGGCCGCAGGGGTATCTGGTGAATGTGGCGCGTGGCAAGTTGGTCGATGAGCACGCGCTGGTCGAAGCGTTACGCGAAGGGCGCATCGCCGGTGCCGGGCTGGATGTGTTTGTCGATGAGCCGCATGTGCCGCCAGCGTTGCTTGACCTGAACCAGGTCAGCCTGCAACCGCACCGGGGCAGCGCCACCCTGCAGACCCGGTTGGAGATGGGGCGCATGGTTTTGCTCAACCTGGAGGCCTGTTTCCAGGGTGAGCTGCCGCCACATCGGGTGGTTCACCCTTAGGGCCCTTTCGCGGCGGTTCGACGCCTCGACACGCCCGCTCCCACAGAGGTCAGCACAGGTCCTGAGCATTGTGCAGTACCTGTGGGAGCGGGCATGCCCGCGAAAGGGCCGGCACAAGCAACACAAGGCCCCTGGGCCACCCCTTCTGCGCACAAGAACAATCGCTTCCACCGAGAAGCAAGAGGGTTAACATGAACAGCAAATCCGCCGTTGCCGCACCGCAGGCCGTGGCCGGGATCGGTCGCCATCGCTTCCTGGTCCTGGCACTGATCTTCGTCATCACCGTCATCAACTACGCCGACCGCGCCACCCTGTCGATCACCGGCACCGAGGTGCTCAAGGACCTCGGCCTGGATCCGGTCATGCTGGGCATGATCTTCTCCGCTTTTGCCTGGGCCTACGCCCTGGGCCAGGTGCCTGGCGGTTGGCTGCTCGACCGTTTCGGCGCCCGCCGCGTGTATGGCATCAGCCTTATCCTCTGGTCGCTGTTCACGCTGTTGCAGGGGACTGTGGGTTGGATGGGCCTTGCCGGTGTATCCGCGGCAGTGGCGCTGTTCTCCATGCGCTTCATGCTGGGCCTGGTGGAGTCGCCAGCGTTCCCGGCCAACTCGCGCATTGTCAGTTGCTGGTTCCCTACCCGCGAGCGTGGCACTGCCTCGGCACTGTTCAATTCGGCGCAGTACATGGCGGTGGTGGTGTTCGCCCCGCTGATGGCGTGGATGACCCACACCCTGAGCTGGGAGCAAGTGTTCATCTGGATGGGCGTGTTGGGGCTGGTGCTGAGCGTGGTGTGGTTCCGCCTTTACCACGAGCCGCACAGCGCACCGGGGCTGAGTCGCGAAGAGCTGGACTACATGCGTGAAGGTGGCGCCCTGGTTGATCTGGAGCAGGAACGCAAGGCAACCCAAAGCAAGCCGACCCGTGCCGAAGTCATGCAACTGTTCACCAGCCGCAACCTGTGGGCGGTGTACCTGGGCCAGTACTGCATCACCGCGCTGACCTACTTCTTCATAACCTGGTTCCCGATCTACCTGATCAAGGGCCGTGGCATGACCATCATGGAGGCGGGCTGGGTGGCCGCGCTACCTGCCATCTGCGGCTTCACCGGCGGCATCCTGGGTGGCTTCGTTTCCGACTGGCTGATCCGTCGTGGCGTGCATCCCTCCAGGGCGCGCAAGACCCCGTTCATCATCGGCATGGCGCTGTCGACCAGCCTGGTACTGGCCAACTATGTAGAGGGTAACGCGGCGGTAATCGCCCTGATGACCCTGGCCTTCTTTGGCAAGGGCCTGGCAGCGGTGGGCTGGGCGGTGCTGTCGGATGTGGCGCCGAAGAAAATGGTCGGCTTGTGTGGCGGCGTATTCAACGGCATCGGCAATATCGCCGGCATCATCACCCCGCTGGTGATCGGTTATGTGGTGGCCAGTACCGGCTCGTTCCACAACGCACTCTGGTTCGTGGCCGCCCATGGCGTGCTGGGGATCCTCGCTTACCTGTTGCTGGCCCGGCGCTTCGAGCGTACCGGGCAGGCGTAGGCAGACGCCTTGGCAACAGAGGCCCCGGGAAACCGGGGCTTTTTTGTATCTGGGCCAAGAGGTTTTTGCCTGTGCGAACCTCTTCGCGGGTAAACCCGCTCCCACAGGTTTACTGCAGGCTTGCAGATTGTGCGGTCCCTGTGGGAGATTCTATGGCCGGAGGCAAATTTTCAGTAGAAAAGCCCACGGCCTCTCTCAGCAACATCCAGGCACGAATCAGCCT
>NZ_JBNNVS010000023.1:0-92243 GCF_050280665.1 Pseudomonas sp. NPDC089547
CGCTCCCACAGGTACTGCGCTGTACCTGTGGGAGCGGGCGAGCCCGCGAAGAGGCCTGGCCTGGTAAACCACGATCACCGGGCCTTGCGCCGGTAGGGAAACACATCAATCACCTTCCCCTCCCGAATAGCCGCCTGTAGCCCCTTCCAGTAATCCGCGTCATACAACTCGCCATGCAAGCGGCTGAACAACCGCCGCTGGCCGATATCGGCAAACAGAAACGGTGGAAACTCTTCGGGGAACACATCATGCGGCCCGATCGAGTACCACGGCTCACCCGACATCTCGTCTTCCGGGTAACGCGGCGGCGGGATATGGCGGAAGTTCACCTCGGTCAGGAAGCTGATTTCGTCATAGTCATAGAACACCACCCGGCCATGGCGGGTAACGCCAAAGTTTTTCAGCAGCATGTCACCCGGGAAGATATTCGCCGCCGCCAGCTGCTTGATGGCCAGGCCATAGTCTTCCAGCGCCTCTTGCACCTGCCCTTCGCTGGCATGCTCCAGGTACAGGTTCAGCGGCGTCATGCGCCGCTCGGTCCAGCAGTGGCGGATGAGCACCGTGTCCCCCTCCAGCGCCACGGTCGACGGTGCCACCTCCAGCAGCTCGGCCAGGCACTCCGGCTCGAACTTGTCTTGCGGGAAGCGAAAATCGGCAAACTCCTGGGTATCGGCCAGGCGCCCTACCCGGTCGACGCTTTTCACCAGCCGATACTTGTCGATCACCGTGGCACGGTCGACGGTTTTCGAGGGCGAGAACCGGTCCTTGATGATTTTGAATACCGTGTTGAAGCCCGTCAGGGTGAACACGCTCATGACCATGCCACGCACACCCGGCGCCATGACAAAGCGGTCGTCGCTGCCCGCCAGGTGGTTGATCAGCGCCCGGTAAAACTCCGATTTGCCATGCTTGTAGAAGCCAATGGAGGTATACAGCTCGGCAATGTGCTTGCCCGGCAAGATACGCTTGAGGAAGTTGACGAACTCCGCCGGCACCGGCACATCGACCATGAAGTAAGAGCGGGTGAAAGAGAAGATGATCGATACCTCGGCCTCGTCGGTAATCAGCGCATCGGCCTCTATGCCATGCCCTTCACGGTGCAGCAGCGGGATCACCAGCGGCCACTGCTCATCGCTGTTGTACAGCCGGCCGACCAGGTAGGCGCCCTTGTTGCGGTACAGCACCGGCGAAAACAGCTCCACCGCCAGCGTCGGGTCCTTGCACACCCAGCCCGGCAGGCTGTCACGCAGTTGTTCCTCAAGGCGTGACACATCACTTTCAAGGTCGCCATAGGCGAACGCGTAGTCGGCGAAGATCGCCCGTAGCAGGCCCTTGAGGTTGCCGTCGGGGCGATAGGTGCTGGTTTGTGCAGCGCGCTGGTGGCTGCGAATCGATGGCCGGGTGGTGTGGATGAACATGCAGCCGTCGCTGATCTGGTCATGGCTGAACAGGCTGCAGAACAACGAGTTGTACCAGGTTTCCGACAGCTCATCGTCCAGCCGTGGGTCGATCAGGCCTATGTAGGCACTTTTCACCAGAGGCCACTGGCCGACCTCCAGCAGCACCTCGTCATCGAACGCATCACGCAACCAGCCGTTCACCTCGCCGACCTTCTTTTCATAGAGGTTTATCCGCGCGGCGGCTGCGCGCTGGCAATCCTGCCAACGCGCCTGTTCGAAGCGTTCGCGGGCACCGAGGGTGATGCGGCGAAAATGCTCGCGGTAGTCGTCGAAGCCATCGAGGATCATCCGGGCGATCTCGCCGGCAGGCCAGTGCTGGGTCATGCGGGGCGCCTCGGTGCAGGGTTGAGATACAGAGCTTAGTCGGCTTGTTCGAACTACGGTGCCTGTACCGGCCTCTTCGCGGGCACGCCCGCTCCCACAGGAGTACTGCAGGGCCAAGCATTGCAGAAAACCTGTGGGAGCGGGCGCGCCCGCGAAGAGGCCAGTGCAGGATTACACCGCAAGAAAGCACAAGAACCACCCCGCCCCAGTAACGTACACTCGCGCCCTGCCCTGTACCCGGAGACTGTCGTGAGCCCCATCGCCCTAGCCCGCCTGCTGACCCTTGCCGCCGTCTGGGGGGCGAGCTTCCTGTTCATGCGCATCATCGCCCCCGAGCTGGGCACGGTACCGACCGCCTTTTTCCGCGTCTCCATCGCCTGCCTGGGCCTGGTCGCCATCCTCGCCGCCGCCCGCGTGCGCTGGGATTTCCAGGGCAAGCTCGGCGCCTGCCTGATACTGGGCATGATCAACTCCGGTATCCCCGCCACCTTCTATTCCGTCGCCGCCCAGGTATTACCTGCCGGCTACTCGGCCATCTTCAACGCCACCACGCCATTGATGGGCGTGCTGATCGGCATGCTGTTCTTCCGTGAGCCCATGACCCTGCCCAAGCTGTGCGGCATCTTCCTGGGCCTGTTTGGCGTCGGCATCCTCAGCGGCGCCGGCCCGGTAGCGCTGGACATGGCCCTGGTGCAAGGCGCCCTCGCCTGCCTGGCGGCCACCACCTGTTACGGCTTTGCGGGCTTTCTTGCCCGCCGCTGGGTCACTGGCCTGGACAGCCGCTTGTCGGCACTGGGCAGCATGCTTGGCGCCACGCTTTTGCTGAGCCCGCTGTTCGCCTGGAGCGCAATCAGCCAGCCGCCCGCCAGCTGGGGTGGCTGGCAGGTGTGGTTGTCTTTGCTGGGCCTGGGCCTGCTGTGCACGGCGTTCGCCTACATCCTGTACTTCCGCCTGCTGGAAGAAATCGGCCCGGTCAAGGCCAGCACCGTAACCTTCCTGATCCCGGTATTCGGCGTATTGTGGGGGGCGTGGTTGCTGGACGAGCCGCTGTCGATGGCACACCTGTACGGCGGCTTGCTGATTGGCGTGGCACTGTGGCTGGTGCTGCGCCCGGCGCGCAGCTGAAGCGGGGTACACGATGAGCAACGCGTACAAGAAAGTCCTGTTCCGCCTGGAACAAGACGAGACCGGCTACCCACCGGCCTCGGTCGAGGGCCTGTGGGCCAAGGCTGTGGAAGGCGGCTATGCCGTCGACAACATTCCCTTCCACGTCTACGGCATCGCGCCGGGCGACGTGATCGGCACCCGTGAAGAAGCCGGCGAAACCTGGTTCGCCGAACTGCGCCACAGCAGCGCCAGCTCGGTGTTCCGGGTGGTGGTCAAACCACCGGAAACCCTGGACCAGGTACGCGCAGCCTTGCAGGACTTCGGCTGTAACTGCGAAACCGAGCAGGCTGTGAAGATGCTGGCAGTCGAAGTGACGTCGCAGCGCTCGCTTGATACCCTGCTCTACTACCTGCTCACCCAGCGCCAGGCCGGCCTGCTGGACTTCGAGGAAGGCGTGCTGCGCCACACCATCCCCGAAGAGTTCCGCTAAGGCCTACGCCTCGGCCAGGCGTACAGCAGGCTTGCGGAACACGAACAACAAGCCCACCACGATCAGCCCCATGCCCAGCAGGCTGAGCGGTGCCAGGCGGTTGCCGAAGATCAGCAAGTCCATCACTGCGGTCACTGCCGGCACCAGGTAGAACAGGCTGGTGACATTGACCAGATTGCCCTTGGCGATCAGCCGATACAGCAGCAGCGTTGCCAGCAACGAGACCACCAGGCCCATCCACAACAACGCGCCGACAAAGCCGCCGGTCCACTCGACATGAAGCGGTTGCAAAGGCGCGAACAGCGCGCACATGGCAAAGCCTGCCAGGTACTGCAGCGGCAGCGTGCCCATGGGGTTGTCGGTGATGCGCTTCTGCAGGATCGAGCCGAAGGTCATGCTGGCCAGCGCCAGCAAGGCAAACAGCATCCCCGCCAACGACACCCCGCCCAGGTTGATGCCCTGGTACACCACCATGATCAACCCACCCAACCCCAGCCCCAGGCCGAACAGACGGCTCCAGGAGCGTTGCCGCTCCATCAGCACCACGGTCAGGATGGGTTGAACCCCCATCACCGTGGCCATGACGCCAGGGGTGACATGGGTATTGAGCGCCAGCAAGTAGAAGATCTGGTAGGCGCCCAGCAGCACACACCCGGTGCCCAGGGCACGCAGGATGGCCCCACGGCTGCGCGGCCAGCGCAGCCCCAGCAACGGGCCGATCAGCAGCAGGCCAGCCAGGGCCAGCGCCGAGCGCAACAGCAGGAAGGCGAACGGGCTGGCATACGCCAGGCCCAGCTTGGAGACAATCGCCCCGCTGCTCCACAGCAGGACGAACAGGCTGGTAGTGGCCGCCGAGGCCACGGATGCTTTGTTAAAGACAGACATGTATTGCCACCTGATGTAAGGCGAATAAGCCAAACGGACGGCGAGCGCTTGCGCGTAGGAATCAGCCGACCGTGTTCAGTAGGTTGCGTGTGCGAAGGGATGCGGCCTGAAGCCGATCAGCCCAGCACGACCACGCAAGGAGGCGGAGCTACGCCGCCTACAACGCCACTGACAGGTGGTGGGTAGTGACTGATCATGGCCGGCTGCTGGCTGCCACGCACGACCATGCCCGCGACTGGCGCG
Source organism: Pseudomonas sp. NPDC089547 (assembly GCF_050280665.1). Lineage (NCBI taxonomy): Bacteria > Pseudomonadati > Pseudomonadota > Gammaproteobacteria > Pseudomonadales > Pseudomonadaceae > Pseudomonas > Pseudomonas sp. NPDC089547. Next base: position 4,510 of record NZ_JBNNVS010000023.1, read on the forward strand.
CTGGCAAAGCTTGTGGTGGAAAGGCTGGCTGGCATGAACAGGTCTTCGGGAAGAGAACAGTGGGTTGGACTATAGCCCGGTACCACATGGCTGGCAACCACTGCCTGGGGCTTTGCGACAACCGCTTTTTTGTGGGAGCGGGCAAGCCCGCGAACACCGGCGCAGCCGGTGCCATAAACCGCGTCGCCTGCTTCGCGGGCTTGCCCGCTCCCACAGTGATCGCGCCGGCCGCAGGAATTGTGCCCACACTGCCACTGGTTAATTTTCCACCACCCCGACTCGTCTGAATGCGAAACGCTGCACGCATTCTCCCGTTTCGAGGACCATCGATGAACGTATCCACCTGGCTCCAACGGCCAGCCCAGATCACTTGCCTGCTGCTGGTCAGCGCCTATGCCCACGCCGCCAAGCCCGGCGATGTCTTCAAAGACTGCAAGGACTGCCCGGAAATGGTCGTGCTGCCCGCCGGCAGCTATGTGATGGGCGCCCCCGACGACGAAGTCGGCCGCCAGCCCGACGAGGGCCCGCTGCACACCGTGACCTTCGCCAAGCCCTTCGCCATGAGCCGCTACCAGGTGACCGCCGCCGAACTGGACGCCTATATCAAGGCCACCGGCACCGTCATCAAGAGCGGTGACGACCGCCCCGGCCGCTGGTGCGAGGCCAGCAAGCCCAGCTACAAGCAAGGCCCCCGCCAACCCGCGGTGTGCGTGGACTACGACGAAGTGCAGGCCTACACCCAGTGGCTGGCCAAGACCACCGGCAAGCCTTACCGCATGGTCAGCGAAGCCGAACGCGAGTACGCCGCCCGTGGCGGCTCGACCGGGCCGTTCCCCTTCCCCTTCGACGAGCCGGGCAAGTACGAAATCAGCAAGCACGCCAACACCTACGGCCCCCGCGACGGCTACACCTACACCGCCCCGGTGGGCAGCTACCCGGCCAATGCCTTCGGCATGTACGACATGCACGGCAACGTCTACGAATGGGTTGCCGACTGCTACCACGAAAGCTACGAAGGCGCCCCCAGCGACGGCAGCGCCTGGATCCAGGACCCCAAATGCATCCGCGCGCACATGCGTGGCAACGACTGGGGCGAACCGCCGATCTTCTCACGCTCGGCTAACCGCAACGACCGCCTCAAGACCACCCGCGGCGACTTCCTCGGGTTTCGCGTAGCACGCGAATTGTGAAGTTGTGACGTGGTTGGCGCAGCACCGCTAAAAAAAACAGCCAATAAGAATCGTTCCGGTTTTTTACGGGTGCTGCGTCCTATAGCTGACATTAAAAAAACCCATCTGCCAACGAGACCGCAATAGATGTCCAAGTCCTTGCCCGGCCCGCTCAACCCGCTTGCCAAAGCGTTACTGATCCGTCACTCCCTTCGCCCCCAGCGTGCACTGTCGCGCATTGGCTTGGGCCTGGCCCTGTCCGGTGCACTGGTGGCGCAGGTGCAGGCGCAGGAGTGGACCCTGGATATTCCTGCGCAGTCGATGAATTCGGCGTTGCAGACGCTGGCCAAGCAGACGGATACCCAGTTGCTGTATAGCCCGGAGGATATTAGTGGGGTGCGTTCTTCTGCGCTCAAGGGGCGGCATGACCTCGCCACGTCGCTTCGCATTCTGCTCGGTGGCAGTGGCCTGCGTTACCAGATCGACGGAAACACCGTGACCGTGACGGGAGGCTCAGCTGCAAAGGATGGCCAGGTCGAGCTTTCGGCGACCAACGTCAATAGCACTGGCCTTGGCGCCACTACCGAAGGCACCGGTTCCTACACCACGGGAATCACCAGCACTGCGACCAAGATGAATCTGTCGATGCGTGAAACGCCGCAAACCATCACGGTCATCACACGCCAACGTATGGACGACCAGCACTTGGCGAGCATGACCGACGTGCTGAACCAGACGCCGGGCATCACCATGTCTCAGGATGGCGGTGAACGCTTCAACATCTATTCTCGCGGTAGCGCAATCAACACTTATCAGATTGATGGCGTGACTACCACCCAAGAGAACCAGACGCGCAACATGCCCAGCACTTTGCTGGACATGGCGCTGTACGACCGAGTGGAAATCATCCAGGGTGCAACGGGCCTCATGACCGGCGCAGGCGACCCCAGCGGCGTGGTCAATCTGATTCGCAAGCGCCCGACACGCGAGTTCAAGTCGTACATCCAAGGCGGCGTAGGATCATGGGATTTCTACCGTGCCGAAGCAGACATTTCCGGCCCGCTGACCCAGAACGGCAATGTCCGTGGCCGCTTCGTCGCTGCCAGGCAGGACAACCATACGTTCATGGACTGGTACAACCAGGAACGGAATCTGGTTTATGGGGTGATCGAAGCCGATTTGACTGACTCGACCCTGGCACGCTTCAGCATCGACCACCAGAAGTACAAGTCCACTGGCGCGCCGGGTGTACCGCTGATGTTTACCAATGGCCAGCCTACCCATTTTTCCCGCTCTACCAGCTCTGGCGCGCGCTGGGGTTACGAAGACATCGAAACCACCAACTACACCATCAACCTCGAACAACAACTGGCCAACGACTGGCAATTGAAAGTCGCCGCCAACTACATGGATGTTGATCGCGATACCTTCTCGGCCCGTTACCGCACCAGTACCGGCGCAGCGTACATCAACCAGGCAACCGGTGCTGCCACGATCATTCCGACCAAGGCATCTGCCGAACAATATCAGAAGGGCATGGACATTACCCTCCAGGGGCCATTTGAACTCTTCGGCCAGACCCATGAACTGATCACCGGCTTCAACTATCTGGACTACCTCAACCAGCACAATGAAGCCAACACGTCCACCAAGACCATCGATTTCTACAACTGGAACAACGAGATGGCCAAGCCTGGCGATGACGAACTGAATCCCTTCCAGGACTTCAGGATCTCTACCCGACAGACTGGTTATTTCCTGGCTACTCGCCTTAATCTGACCGATGAGCTGCATCTGATCCTCGGGGCACGGGCAACAAACTACAACTACCACTACAACCTGACACCGCTCAACGGCAACGCCCCGACTCGGTACGATATGACCGAGCGCGGCGTGGTTACACCTTATGCGGGCCTGGTTTATGACTTGACCCCGGAACAATCCGTGTATGTCAGCTATACCGACATTTTCAAACCACAGACTGCCCAGGATGAAAGTGGCAAGACACTGGATCCGGTTGTCGGCAAAAACTACGAGATGGGCTGGAAAGGGGAATTTTTCAATGGCCGGCTGAATACCAGCGCTGCTGTATTCCTGGTCCAACGGGATAACGTTGCAGAGGAACTTCCCGGTGTACCGGTCATAACCAACCCAGATATCACGGCCTCGAAAGCGGTGGACGGCGCTGAAACCAAAGGTATCGACCTGGCGCTCTCTGGTGAACTGGCGCCTGGCTGGAACGTGCAAACTGGCTACAGCCATTCGCGAACCGAAGATGCCGACGGCAACCGGATGAATACTCAACTGCCCATCGATACCTTCCGGTTCTGGACCACCTATCGCCTGCCTAACGAATGGAGCAAGCTTACAATTGGCGGTGGGGTCAACTGGAACTCGAATGCATCGCTTACCTTCACCCGGCTAAACGGTAAAGTTACCCAGGACGATTACGCTGTGGCCAGCCTAATGGCGCGCTACCAGATCGATGATCACTTGTCTGCCACGGTCAACGTCAACAACCTGTTCGATGAAAAATACTATGCAGGTTTTGCCGGTAGCTATGGCCACTATGGTGCGCCTCGCAACACCATGCTGAACCTGCGCTATGACTTCTGATCGGCACGCCTGCTGAATCCATCTTCTGACCCTCCTGTCAGCACTGCAGTACTGTCCACACTGGGCAGTACTGCAAGGCCCAAAATCATTCGCTCGACCCTCCCGCCCTCAACTCACCCCGCTCCCAGTCATCCACATTGCGCCAACACAGTGCTGACTTTCTTCATTGGGAAAACCTGGAGCCGTAAAAAAGCCCTGTGATGCGATCCGGCTCGGGCGCAACACAGGGCTTCATTACAGAGTGACAACCTTAATCGTTAACGGTGTCTTTGAGCATCACACCCGCAACAACGCCGTCAAGGACATCGGCGTGCTTTGGGATGTCGAAGTGCCCGGCATCGACGGCAACATGCAACATGCTGCCAGCTACCCGCACCCGATCACCTCGGTCCCCCGCCCACCAGCACGATGCGGCAACACGCGTGTCAGGCAACGAAACCATCTGTTGCGACAGTAACTTGAGCCTCATGGCCACCACGAAAGTCTGTGCCAACTCCCCGCTACTAATGCCGGAGTAAACCGACTGAGAGGGGTATGCCAGGCGCATATCGTCGATCAGCACTTCCAGTGCTGTCCTGTCGGTATCGGCGGCAACCGATGGCAAGGCATGCTGCTGCGCCGGTCTTCCCAGCATCACACCAAGGAAGGCGTGCAGGTCATCGCTCCAGTCTGGCGCAGGTACAGCAGGCTCGTCGGCCGGTATGAAGCTGTCGATCAAGCCCAACAACGCCACCTGTTGCCCCTGGTTTTCCAACTCTCTCGCCACCAGGATCGCCAGAGTGCCACCCAGCGACCAGCCGACCAGGTGGTAGGGCCCGCACGGCTGCTTCTGGCGTATGTATTGAGCGTAATCAATAGCCATGGACTGTATCGAATCATCTACCCAGTTTTGATCGAGCAACATACGGCATTGCAAGCCATAGACTGTACAACGCCCCTCCAGGCGGCGAGCCAGCGGCTCATAATCGAACACCGTGCCAAAACCGGCGTGCAGGCAAAACAACGGTGTTGTATGGGCAACCCTGCTGTTGAGCAGCAGAAGCGGGTCCAGGCTTGCCTCATTCGCGGCATACCCGGACAATTCGCCAATGGTCGGGCGGGTAATCACATCACGTAGTTTCAACTCGACAGGCAGTTGCCGGGCGCGTACGTTTGACAACATCTTCAGCACCCGCAACGAGTCGCCACCCAGCTCGAAGAAGTTGTCTTCGACGCTCACACGCTCCACCTCAAGTACCTCCTGCCAGATCTCGACCAAAGCCTGTTCAACCGCGTTACGTGCAGCCACATGTTCGCGCTGCCCGACAAACTCGGGCGCAGGCAGTGCCTGCCGGTCGATCTTGCCATTGGGTGTAAGTGGTAATGTCGGCAACAGCACAAGTTGCGCGGGCACCATATAGTCCGGCAAGTCCCCACGCAGTGCATCACGCAACTGCTGCGCGCTGGCATCAGCCCCCCCGGTCACCACGTAGCCAATCAACTGTTTACCGGTAGCCACTTCACGCGCCACGACGACAGCGTCACGAACGCCAGGCAAATTGCGCAAGCGTGCTTCGATTTCACCGGGTTCGATACGGAAACCACGGATTTTCAACTGATTGTCCAGGCGCCCTATAAAGTCGATGATGCCATTGGCACGGCGTCGCACCCGATCGCCTGTTCGATAAAGTCGCCCACCCCGGCCGAATGGATCCGCAACAAAACGCTCGGCGGTCAGTGCCGCACGCTGGTGATAACCCCGTGCCACGCCATGCCCACCGATGTAGAGCTCCCCCGCCACCCCATCCGGGAGCGGGTTGAGGTCGTGATCGAGCACGTGCAAGGTACGCGATCCGACCCGATCGCCAATTGGCGCATAAACAGCTTCGCAAGCCTCATGCCCAGGCACCTTCCACAATAGCGGAGTCACTACTGTCTCCGTGGGGCCGTAACCGTTGGTGAGCCATTGCGGGCGTAGTACGCGCTTGACCTGCTCAAACAGGGCATCCGGTACGGCATCCCCACCAAAACAATACACCCTCACGGCCGGCGCGGGTTGCTGCTGGCTCTCGGCAAACTCGGCCAGTTGCTGCAGGTATGCAGGCGGGAAACAGGCAACATCGATGCGTTGACGATGCAGCGTGTGCCAGGTTTCCTCCGCAGTCCACAATCGGTTGTCGCGCACAACCAGGCAACCGCCAGCAGATAGCGTGGTCAGCCAGCGTTCCTGTGCCCCATCGAAGGCAAATGACATGAACAGGAGTTCCCGGGTTGTCTGGTGCATTTCATACAGCCCGGCAATCGCCTGGCAATGCATGCGAATTTGTTCATGACTGACCGCTACCCCCTTGGGCTTACCCGTGGAGCCGGACGTGTAGATCAGATAGGCCAGATTGTCCCGGCTCATCTGCACAGCGGGAGCGGCCGCAGGCAAATGCTCGAAACATGCCCTGTCCAGCTCGACACAGCACTCAACCTGCGCAAAGCGCTGACGAAGGCCACTGCTGGTGATCAGCAGGTGCATGGCGGCGTCTTCTACAATCCATTGCAACCGCTCCTGAGGGTAATCAACGTCCAGTGGTACATAGGCCGCGCCGGTCTTCATCACCGCCAGGAACGCCACAATGACGTCCACCGAACGTTCCAGGGCAATGCCTACACAGCTCTCAGGGCGCACCCCTGAGGAAATCAGGTGATGTGCCAATTGGTTGGCACGCTCGTTCAACACGCCATAGGTCAACTGCCGCTCGCCACAAATGACAGCCATGGCATCCGGCCGCTCGACAGCATGCCTGGTGATCTGCTCGCAAAGCAGCGGTTCGCAAATCGCGGATGCCTCAAGCCGATTGCGTAAGCGTACATGCTCGGCCTCAGCCGTCGTCAGCATGTTCAGGCTACCAAGCATCGCATCAGGATTTTCCAGCATCGCAGCAAGCAGGCTTTCAAAACTGCCGCGCAATGTTTCAGTGGCTGTTTCGGTAAATCGGCTGCGCAAATACATGAACTCAACCTGCAGGGTCGCGCCCAGTTCCACGGCCAAGTCCATGGCATAGTTGGTGACGCCACGGGCACTCACGTCGCCGAACTGCAATGTGGCATCGTTGCCTTGCTGCAGGCGCTCATCGACCGGGAAGTTCTCGAACACCACGATGCTATCGAACAACGGCTGCCCTGGTCGCCCGGCCCAACGCTGCACATTGGCCAACGCGGCGTGTTCATGATCACGCAACTCCAGGTTGCAAGACTGCAATTGATGCAACCATTCACTTACCCGCTGTGTCGCGGTTGGGGCTTGTACTACCGGTAACGTGTTGATGAACAAGCCCAGCATTTCGTCTGCCCCCTGCAGGCCGGCTGGGCGCCCGGCCACCGTCGCGCCAAAGCAAACGGTGGGTTGCCCGGTATAACGCTGCAACAGCAGCAACCATGCCCCCTGGATCAACGTATTCGGCGTGATCCGCATACGTTGGGCTTGCTCGCGCAATCTACCGGTTTGCTGGCTATCCCAGCGCAAGTACAACGCAGCATGCCCTTCTTCGTTACCTTGAGGACGCGGGGTTATCGCATCTGCCAGCAAGGTGGGGGTTTCAAGTGAGCGAAGCTTGGCGCTCCAGAAATGCTCCAAGGTATCCTGAGGCTGTTCGGTCAGCCAACGGATGTAACCGCCGAACTGTGCAACAGGGCTGTCGACAGCGTCCCCATGATAGGTTTGCAACACTTCACCCAGCAGCCGGGAATCGCTCCAGCCATCCATAAGAATATGGTGTCGCGTCCAGATAAGGTGCAGTTGACCATTGGCAAGACGCACCAATGTCATTCGCATCAAAGGCGCGCAACCCAGGTCAAAACCCTTCATCGCATCTTCTTCAGCCAACGCCTTCAACGCCTGCCGGTTAACCTCATGTGCCCGCCAGTCGAGTACTCGCAAAGGCAATGTCGCCCGGCGTGATACGACCTGCAAAGGCTCTTTCAACTGGGCAGCAGACCAGAACCCGGTGCGCAGGATGTCGTGGCGTGCAATCACTTGCCGCCATGCTTCAGCGAAACGCTCGATATCCAGGCCTTCGACCGAAACGGCAGTCTGGTTGATGTACAAGCCAGCCTCTGCCCCCTGCAAGGTGTAGAACAGCATGCCTTGCTGCATCGGTGACAAAGGGTAGATTTCTGCGACCTGCGCCACGTCAACCGGCAGGCTGTCCAATTGCGACTGGCTCAGCTTGGCCAGAGGGAAGTCCGAAGGCACCACGGCCAGGTGCGCTGAATCACAGCAGTGGCTGACAATTGCCTTCAACACATCGACGTACTGCTCGGCCAACTGTTGGACAAGCGACGGCTCATAGGCCGAACTGTTGAATGTCCAGTTCAGCAACAGCTGACCATCGGCCACCTCACTGTCCACCACCAGATCATGGGTTGGCCTGGCAAAGTTCAATGATACCTTGCCAAATACCCCATACTCCTGATCGAACGACTTCGGCCAGTCACGGTGGTTAAACAACACGTTACCTTGCAGTAAGCGCTCCAATGCCGTTGAACACTCCCCGTCCTCGTGCACATGCAGCACGGCGTCATCGGGTACCGACCGCAATTGCTCTTTGATGACTTTGAAAGCACTTTGCAGCTCGCCGTGCGGGCTCACTTTCACGGGTTGGAAAATGCTGAAACAACCTGCTGCACGGCTCACGTCCAGATTGCAGACAGCCCCATCGCGCAGGCTGCCCTGCCGGCTCAACACGATGTCAGCCTGGTCTGTGAGGCTGCCAATAACCCGTGCCAAGGTAATCAGCAGCACCTCACTCATGCGGGTATGGCTGGAGGCCAAGGCCTGGTCCAGCAGCATGCCCGTCCAATGTCGATCCAGCTTCATGCGGATGCGTTGCGACAAGCTCGCTCGCGCATCCCCCATCGCCCTACGAGGTAGCACCTTGCAGGTCCCGGGCAACTGCGCTTGCCATTCATCGCGATGCCCCTGCGCACGTGCGCCATCAGCTTGCAAGTGCTGCGCCCAAGCCTTGAACGATGCTCCCTGGCCAGGCTGCAGCAAAGGCGCCCCGTTTGCCAGGCAATCGTAAAGGGACTGCAGGTCTTGCAGCAGTATGTGCCAGGAGTTGTCATCGATCGCTACTGGATGACCGGCAATCAACAGGTGCTGACTGCCGTCTGGCAATCTGCCCAAGGCGGCACGCATCAAGATGCCACGTGCTGGATCAATATCGCACTTCAGCTCTTCGGCAAGCTGCTCCAGTGCCGAGCTATCGGTAACTTCACGCGTATGGAGCAGAGCGGTTGGCACATCGCCAAATGCTGCTCGCCACTCACCCTCAACGACTTCAAAGCGCAGTCTCAATACATCATGGCGTTCATGGAGCGCATGCAATGCAGCGTTGAGATAGCCCGTATCCAATGCTTGCGCCGGTGCCAGCCTGGCCAGGGAAACTGCCTCAGGTGCCCGCGCAACGCTGCCCAGAATCGCCCACTGGGCGGGTGTCAACACCAGGCTGCCTGCTAGCGGCTCCTGCTCCTGAGCGTTGTGGTGTTTGCTTTCGGCGACAGCTGCCACACCTTGAACAGTTTGCTGCTCGAATAGCGCTTTCGGGCTGAAGTGAATGCCTGCCTGGCGTGCTCGGCTTACCACTTGCAAGGAAATGATCGAGTCACCACCCAACTCAAAGAAATTGTCCAGCAGGCCGACTTGATCAAGTTTCAGTACACTGGCCCAGATCGCTGCTATCTGTCGTTCAAGTTCAGTTTTCGGCTCGATGTACTCGCCTTGCAGCACATTCGCGTCGGGCTGCGGAAGAGCCCTGCGATCCAGCTTGCCGTTCGGCGTCAAGGGGAAGCCAGCGAGGAATAGCATGTGTGCCGGGATCATGTAATCCGGCAGTTGATTCTTCAAGTCGCTTCGTATCTGCTCGCGTAGCACAGCCTGAGAGGCTGCACTGTCCAGCACCTGCTCTTCGACCGGTATCAAATACGCGACCAGCTGATTACCTGATACACCCGGCTGCGTAATCACCAACGCCGTACGCACAGCATCCTGTGCCTGCAAACCGGCCTCGATTTCACCCAGTTCAATCCGGAAACCCCGTACCTTCACTTGATGGTCTATACGGCCCGCATACTCCACCACGCCATCTGGACGGAAGCGTGCCAGATCGCCGGTGCGGTAGAGGCGCTGCCCCCCAACAGGATCGAACGGGTCTGGGATGAAGCGTTCAGCAGTGAGCTGTGCTTTACGGAAATAGCCACGTGCCAGAGCAGCCCCGCCGATATACAGCTCACCACAAACACCTTGAGGTACCGGGCCCAAGCCCGTGTCGAGAATATGAATGCGAGTGTCTGGCAGCACCCGACCGATTTCCACATCACCTTGCCGCTGACTCAGGCGCCCGGAATGGGTGGCATTGATGGTCGCCTCGACTGGGCCATAGCGGTTGTGGATTGCAACATGGGGCAAGCACTGCAACGCCTGGTTCAGCAACTCGGGTGGCAATGCCTCTCCCCCACTGAACAAACGCTTCAGGGACTGACACTCGCCAACACCTTCGGCCTCGATGAAACCTCGCAGCATCGAGGGAATGAAATGCAATGTCGTCACGGCATGCTGGCGTATCAGGTCAATCAGCAGGTAGGGGTCGCGTTGATCCCCTTGACGCGCAAGTAGCACCTTGGCCCCACAAGTCAATGGCCAAAGCAGCTCCCACACAGACACATCGAAACTGAACGAGGTCTTCTGCAAGATCACATCGTCCTGGTCCAGCGCATAGGTATCCTGCATCCAGCGTAAACGCCCAGACAAAGCCTGGTGATGAATACCTGCACCTTTTGGCTTGCCCGTAGACCCCGAGGTATACATCACATAGGCCAGGTTTTGCGGCGAGACCTGGCAAGGCAGATTCGGCACTGGAGCCTGCTGTGCTGCGGCCAGAAGGTCTACCGGCAGGCATTGGACGTGGTCAGGCACAGTGAAACCGTGCGCCATCTGATGATTGACCAGCAGAAGGGTCACCCCACTGTCGTCCAGCATGTACGCCAGGCGATCTTGTGGGTACTCAGGGTCCAGCGGCACGTAGGCCCCCCCAACCTTCAAGATGGCCAGCAAGCCGATCACCAGCTCGGCACTTCGCTCCATTGCAATGCCAACCAGAGTCTCTGGCCCGACACCACGCTCACGCAAATGCAAGGCAAGCTGGTTGGCGCGCTGATTCAGTTCGTCGTAGCTCAGTGTCTGTTCAGCGAAGATGACGGCGGTCGCTTGTGGTGTAAGCGCAACCTGGGCCTCAATCTGTTGAATGACAGTCTGCCCGGCGGGGTAATCGGTAGCGCTCCTGCCCCAGTCATTGAGCGTCACGTGCATCTGGGAACTACCCAGCAACTGCAGGTCGCCCACCGCCGAGTCGGCATTCTGGATCATCGCAAGCAGCAGGTTCTGGAGGTAGCCGGCAATGCTGTTCACGTGCTCATCAGACCAACATCCAAGGTCGTAGCCATACTTGATCGACAGTTTGTTGCCCATTACCACAGCCAGTGTCAGAGGGTAATTGGTCTGTTCGCGATTGATCACCTCGCCGAAGTTCAACCCGCCTGGAGCCGCTTGCTTGAGTGCCTGTGATACCGGATAGTTTTCAAACACCAACAGGCTGTCGAACAGTGCCTCACCGCCAAGGCCAGCCCAGCGTTGCACCTCAAACAGCGGCGTATGCTCGAATTCGCGAAGCGCCAGATTGCAGGACTGCACTTGCTCAAGCCATTGAGCGACACTTTGTTCACTGCGTGGCGCACCCACCACCGGCAAGGTATTGATGAACAGGCCTATCTGCTCTTCGACCCCTGGTAAATCCGCAGGGCGCCCGGCCACCGTAGCACCAAAACAGACAGTTGCCTGGCCGGTGACACGCTGAAGCAGCAAAAGCCACGCTGACTGCACCAGCGTATTCACGGTGACCCGGTTGGCACGTGCGAACGCCTCGATGCGCCGGGTTTGCTCAAGGTCAAACAGTTGATACTGCTCAGCATGGCCGGAGACGCTGTCGCCCTCATTACCACGGTGGGCAATGGAAGAGGCCAGACGGGTAGGCTCCTCCAGTGCAGCCAGTTGCCCCCTCCAGAAGACTTCGGCAGCCGCGCTGTCCTGGCGTTTGAGCCAGGCAATGTAATCCCGGTAATGAGCCCCTTGCGATGCCATCTGCTGCCCGCCATAGCGCTGCAGCACTTCGCCAAGCAATCGAGAAGTGCTCCAGCCATCCATCAGGATATGGTGGTTGGTGTAGATCAGGTGATGGCGGTTTGCGCCGCTTCGTACAAGTACCAGGCGCACCAACGGTGCATCAGCCAGTTCAAACCCGCGGTGACGCTCAGCCTCAGCCAGTGCCTGCAATGACTGGTCCACGAACGGTTCTGCGCTCCAGTCATGCTCGCTGAATGCCGGCTCGACCGTTTTGTGCACCACTTGCACCGCCTGCTCCAGCTCATCTATCCAGACAAAACCGGTCCGCATGATGTCATGGGCAGCCAGCACATCCAGCCATGCCTGTTTGAAACGCTGGGTATCAAGGTTGTCGACATCAACCCGCATCTGGTTGATGTAGTTGCCGCTCCCCTCCTCGTACAGGCTGTGGAACAGCATGCCTTGTTGCATAGGTGAAAGCGGATAGACATCAGCAATCTGTGCAGCGGCTACAGGCAGGTTGTCCAACTGGGTCTGGGTCAGCCCGGCCAGTGGAAAGTCCGACGGGGTGACCCCGTGACTTTGCGCTTGACAGCAGTGTTCAATCAACGCCTTCAGTTCTTGTGCAAAGGCATCAGCCAGGCGCTGAACGGTAGATGGCTTGTAACGTTCACGACTAAAGCTCCAGTTGAGCTTCAACTCGCCGGCAAAGACCTGGCCATTGATGGCTAGCTGAGTGCTCAAAGGTGTAGCGTCATCATGGCCCTGGCCGGTGCTTTCCTGCGCCGGAACCAACAAACCTGTTGCCGTATCGAAACTGCTGTCGAACTGGCCCAGATAGTTGAAGACAACCTCGCCTGCAGGGAGCTGCGCAAGTACCTGGCGAGCCTCTTCGTCTCCCAGGTAACGCAATACGCCATAACCAATCCCTTTGTTGGGGACAGCACGCAGCTGTTCCTTGATGGTCTTGATCGAGTCCGCCCACTGTGCCTGCGGGCTAAGCTTCACAGGGAACATGCTGGTGAACCAGCCTACAGTGCGGGTCAGATCGATGCCATCGAACAAGTCCTCGCGACCGTGCCCTTCCAGGCGCACGAGTACCTGCGCCTCACCCGTCCAGCGCCCGATCACTCGCGCCAGCGCGGTCAGTAGCAGGTCGTTGATCTGGGTGCGGTAGGCTGCAGGGGCGTCATGCAGTAGCTTGTGCGTCCATTGTTCATCCAGGCAAGTTGCCACAGAGGTGGCATGGCGTTCCAGGTTGGCACCTTGCGGGTTATCACACGGCAATGCATCGTCAACGCCCCCCAACTGGGCCTGCCAGTACGCCAGTTCTTGTTGCAACGCGGACCCCGTTGCATAGTTTTGCAGTTGTTCTGCCCAGACCTTGAATGCGCTGGTCTTGGCCGGCAGCTGCGGCGTTCGACCAGCAGCCAGTGCGTGGTATGCCTGCTGCAAATCCTCGAGCAGCACACGCCACGAAACACCGTCCACCACCAAGTGATGAATGACCAGTTGCAAGCGCTGGGTACCATCAGCCAGGTCGCCCAGAACCGCCCGTAGCAGAGGGCCATGCTCCAGGTTCAAACTGCGCTGGGCTTGCTCAGCCACCTGCTCCAGTGCCTCGACATGGGCAACCGTATGGCGCCACAGTACTTCTTGTTGCGAAGCAACGAACACGGCTTGCCAGGCGCCTTCCACCTGGTTGAAGCGCAGGCGCAGGGCATCATGATGTTCGATTACGCACTGCAATGCCGCTCGCAAATGGCCTTCATCAAGTCTCTCGTTGCCCCTCAGCAGCACCGACTGGTTCCAGTGATGGCGCGCGACGATATCTGACTCGAAAAACCACTGCTGGATCGGCGTCAGCGGCATGCTGCCCTCTACTCGCCCCTGGTCGATTGCGGTACCGCTCTCACGCCGGGCAACCGCCGCCAAGCCTTGCACAGTCTGGTGCTGGAACAGCTCCTTGGGCGTGAACTGGATATCCAGCTGACGCGCGCGGCTGACCACCTGCAGCGACATGATCGAGTCGCCGCCCAGCTCGAAAAAGTTATCGGCAAGGCCGACCTTTTCCAGTTTCAGTACGTCAGCCCAGATGGCTGCGATCTGCTGTTCCAGTTCGCTTTGCGGGGCAACATATTCACCCTGCAGCAAGCTGGCGTCCGGCGCCGGCAAGGCTTTGCGATCGAGCTTGCCGTTACCGGTCAGTGGCAGTTGCTCAAGGAACAGCAGGTGCGCCGGCACCATATGCTCAGGCAGGCTGGCCTTCAGTTCGCCACGCAGGTTGTCACGCAGTTGCGCCTGCTGTTCAGCGCCTTGCAGCACACCGGTATCGGCAGGCACCACATAACCCACCAACTGCTTGCCACTGTCACCATCCACCGCCAGTACCGCCACCTGGCGTACAGCAGGCTGTTCGAGCAGGCGCGCCTCGATCTCGCCCAGTTCGATACGGAAACCGCGAATCTTCACCTGGTGGTCGATGCGCCCGATGTACTCGATAACGCCGTCGCTGCGGTAACGCGCAAGGTCGCCTGAGCGGTACAGGCGGCCGCCATTGTCATCGAACGGGTTCGGAACGAAGCGCTCGGCAGTCAGCCCTGGGCGGCCATGGTAGCCGCGTGCCAGGCCTGCCTGGCCAATCAGCATTTCCCCCGTGCAGCCCGGCAGGATCGGGTTCAAGGCGGCGTCGAGCAAGTACCACGACAGGTCGGGAATCACCTCGCCGATCGGGCTGCTGGCGCCGCTGCGCAGGTCATCAAGGGTGATAGGCCGGTAGGTAACGTGCACGGTGGTTTCGGTAATGCCGTACATGTTGATCATGCGCGGCTGGCGGTCGCCAAACGCCTCGAACCAAGGCTTGAGGCTGCTGACCTCCAGGGCTTCACCGCCAAACACCACGTAGCGCAGGGCCAGTTGCCGACCCGCCCCGGCTGCCTCGCAGGCAACCGGGATCAGCGGTTTGAACGCGGAGGGCGTCTGGTTGAGCACGGTAACCTGCTCGCGCACCAGCAGTGCATGGAAGTCTTCACTGGAGCGCGCCACATCCTTGGGCACGATGACCGCCTTGCCGCCATACAGCAACGCGCCATACAGCTCCCACACCGAGAAATCGAAAGCGTAGGAGTGGAACACGGTCCAGACATCACTGGCATCGAAGTGGAACCAGTGCCGGGTGGCGGCAAACAGGCGCACCACGTTGCGGTGCGGCAGCAGCGTACCCTTGGGCTTGCCAGTAGAGCCCGAGGTGTAGATGACATACGCCAGGTTATCCGGGCCCACCTGGCAAGCGGGGTTGGCCTCGCTGTAGCCGGCCAATCCAGCTTCGTCGTCGAGCATAAGGGTATGTACACCCGCTGGCACCGGCAGCCCGTTACGCAGGTGCTGCTGGGTCAGCAACAGGCGAATGCCGCTGTCCTCGAACATGTAGCCAAGGCGGTCTTGCGGATACTCAGGGTCGAGCGGCACATAGGCAGCACCGGCCTTGAGAATGGCCAGCAGGCCAATGACCATTTCCAGGCCGCGCTCCACGGCCAGGCCGACCAGTACATCCGGCCCGGCGCCCAGTTCGATCAGCCTGTGCGCCAACGGGTTGGCCCGGCAGTTGAGTTCGGCATAGCTCAGGGTCTGCTCGCCGAACACCAGCGCCACGGCGTCCGGCGCGGCCTCCACCTGGGCTTCGATCAATTGGTGAAGCGTCTGCTCTACCGGGCAATGGGTTAGCGCCGGGTTCCAGGCCTGCACGATCTGCTGCTGCACCTGCTGGCCGATCAGCGGCAACTCGGCGACTCGCTGCCCTGGCTGGCGGACAATGGCCTCAAGCAGGCTTACCCAGTGCTGTGCCATTTGCTCGATGGTCGCGGCATCAAACAGGTCAGTGGCATAGCTCAAGGCGGCGCCAAGGCTGTGCTCGTATTCGAAGGTGTCGAGGGTAAGGTCGAACTTGGCCGTGTCATGGTCCCAGCTCAACCCCGCCACCTGCAGCCCTTGCACGCTGCGCTGCTTGCCCTTGGCCTGCATCTGGTGGTTGTACAGCACCTGGAACAGCGGGCTATGGCTAAGGCTACGCTCCGGCTGCAAGGCGTCCACCAGTTGCTCGAAAGGCAGATCCTGGTGGCTTTGCGCACCCAGCACACGCTGCTTGACCTGCTCCAGCAGTTGGCTGAAGGTCATCTGCAGGTCGAACTCGGCGCGCAGTACCTGGGTATTGACGAAAAAGCCGATCAGCCGCTCGGTTTCCACCCGGTTACGGTTGGCTACCGGTACCCCAACACGGATGTCCGACTGCCCGGAGTAGCGATGCAGCAAGGTCTGGAAACTGGCCAGCAACAGCATGAACAGGGTCGCGCCCTGGCGCTGGGCCAATTGCTTGAGTGAATGCACCAGCGCCTCCGGAAGCCGCACCTCGTGCCTTGCACCTCGATGGCTATTGGTGGCTGCGCGTGGCCGGTCGGTTGGCAACTCGAGTACCGGTTGATCATCACCTAGCTGCGCCTTCCAGTACGCCAGTTGCCGTTCCTGCTCACCGGCTTCCATCCACTGGCGCTGCCAGATCGCGTAGTCGGCATACTGTACCGGCAGCGCCGGCAACTGCACGTCTTCGCCTTGGCTGTAACCTGCATATAGCTGCATCAGTTCGTCGATCATCAACGGCATCGACCAGCCATCAGACACAATGTGGTGCATCGTCACCACCAGCACATGCTCGTCCTGTGCCAGGCGCAACAGTTTGACCCGCAGTAGCGGCCCCTGCTGCAGATCGAACGGCCGCCGTGCCTCGGCCTCCACCTGCTCCAGTACGGCGTGCTCATCAGCGCCTTGCAATGCCTGGGCTTGCAGCATCAACGGGTATTTGGGGTGGATGACCTGGACGGTGTCCTGCCCTTGCTCACTGAAGGTGGTGCGCAGGGTTTCGTGGCGGGCGATCAGCGCATCGAAACTGCGCTGCAATGCTTCGACATCCAGACAGCCTTGCAGGCGCAAGGCGGCTGGAATGTTGTAGGTAGGCGCGGCAGGGTCCAGTTGCCAGAGAAACCACTGCCGCTGCTGGGCATAGGAAAGCGGTACTGCACCTCCAGGCTCTCGCTTGAAGATCGGGGTGACTCCATAAAGGTTCACCCCCTGCTGCTTGAGCAAGGCGGCCAAGGCCTGGCGCTCTTTGGTGGATAGTAGCTTTACAGACTCAAGCAGCTCTTGCACAGTAAAAATCTCCTAAGAAACCAGCTTTTCAATTTCCTCCGTAGATAGACGTTTCAAGGCCTCCAGGGATTTAGCCAGTTCGCTCTGCAGCGGGTCTGCCTGTGGCGAGAGCTGCTCCAGCTGCGCGCAGTAATCGCCCAGCACAGGGTTTTCGAACAACGCTTTCAGGCTCACCGACAGCCCCACCTGCTCCTGGATGCGGCTGGTTACCTGGGTGGCGATCAACGAGTGGCCGCCGAGGAAGAAGAAGTTGTCGTTCAGGCCAACCCGATCGATTTTCAGCACATCGGCCCAGATTTCTGCCACCTGCTGTTGCAATGGCGTAGTCGGCGCGACATGACTTGCTTCCAGCGGAGCCTGGTCTGGACGCGGCAGCGCTTTGCGGTCCAGCTTGCCGTTGGGCGTGAGCGGAAACCTGTCGAGCAGTACCAGCGAAGATGGCACCATGTATTCGGGCAGGTTCTTGCGCAGGGCCGCCCGCAAGTGCTCCTGCAGGGCCGACTGCGCAGCGGTGTCTCCCATGACACCGGCATCGGCCGGTACGACATAGGCCACCAGATACTGGCCACCGGCCCCGTCAACGGCGACGACCACCGCTTCCCGCACGGCTTCTTGCTGCAGGCGCACTTCGATCTCACCCAGCTCGATGCGGAAACCGCGCACCTTCACCTGATGGTCCACCCGGCCGACATACTCCAGCACACCGTCAAGACGATAGCGGGCCAGGTCGCCGGTCCGGTAGATACGCCCACCCTGCTCATCGAACGGGTTCGGGATGAAGCGTTCGGCGCTGAGCCCCGGGCGCTTCAGGTAGCCACGGGCCAGACCGGCACCGGCCAGATACAACTCGCCGACCGCCCCTACCGGCACAGGTTGCAGGCTGCCGCTCAGTACATAGGCCGCACTGTTGTCCAAGGGCCGCCCGATATTGGCCTTGCCGCCGGCCGCCCTCAGCGTGCAGGTGGAATAGGTGGTGTCTTCGGACGGGCCATACAGGTCGTACACATCGCTCACGTGCTCCAAGCGGTACAGGTCGTCGACAATCGACTGTTTCAGCGCTTCGCCACACAGGTTGATGGTTTTCACCGATGGCGGAATGCTGCCGCTTTCGCCCAGCTGCTTGATGGCCGAGGGCACGGTGTTGATCAGCCGCACCCGGTCCCTGGCTGCCAGCTGCGGCAGCTCCAGGGCGTTGGCAGCCAGCACCGCATAACCACCGGCCGACAAGGTGACAAACAGCTCCCATACCGACAGGTCGAAGCAGATAGAAGTGGAGAACAGCACACCGCACAGGTCTGCCTGGCTGTAAACCGACAGCGACCAGCCGATCAGTGCCGCCACGCTGCGATGTTCGATCTGCACGCCCTTGGGTTTGCCCGTGGAGCCAGAGGTGTAGATGCAATAGATGAGGTTACGGGCGCTGGTCACGCAAGCCAGGTCGGTGTCCGGGTAGCCTTCCAGCGCCAACTGGTCGATCAACAACGTGCGCGACTGGAACTGCCCGGGCATGCGTGAGACAAGGCTGGTTTCCGACAACAGCAGGATCGCCTGGCTGTCTTCGAGCATGTACTCCAGGCGGTCCTGCGGGTATTCCGGGTCCAGCGGCACGTAGGCACCGCCGGCCTTGAGAATGGCCAACAGGCCGACCACCAGTTCCTGGCTGCGCTGCATTGCAATGCCCACCAGCACATCCGGGCCGACACCCTGCTCGCGCAGTTTGTGGGCCAACCGGTTGGCGCGGCGGTTGAGTTCGCCATAGCTCAGGGCCTGTTCGCCAACGATCAGCGCCAGGGCATCCGGGGTCTTCTTCACCTGCGTCTCGAACAACTGATGAACGCTGTGTTCATCCGGGAAGCTGGCCTGGGTCGCGTTCCAGCCGCTGACGATCTGCTGCTGCTCGGCCGCATCCAGCAAGGCAAGGTCGGCAATACGCTGGTCAGGCTGGCGGATGATGGCGCTCAGCAAATTCTGCCAGTGCCGGACCAGGGTTTTTACCGTAGCACCATCGAAAAGATCGGTGGCGTAGATCAGCGCCGCGCCGATACCCGCCTCGTGCTCGAACGTTTCCAGGGTCAGGTCGAACTTGGCCGTGTGGTTGTCCCAGGCCACGGCGTCTACCTGCAGGCCCGGCAAGCTGCGCTGCTCGCCCCGGGCCTGGGTCTGGTGGTTGTACATCACCTGGAACAGCGGGCTGTGGTTCAGGCTGCGCTCTGGCTGCAGGGCCTCTACCAGTTGCTCGAACGGCAGGTCCTGGTGGGCCTGGGCCTCGACGACCCGCTGCTTGACCTGGCCAAGGAAGTCGCTGAAGGTCATCTGAATGTCAAACTCGGCACGCAGCACCTGGGTATTGACAAACAGCCCTACCAGGCGCTCGGTTTCCACACGATTCCGGTTGGCCACCGGCACACCGACACGAATATCAGACTGCCCCGAATAACGGTGCAACAGGATCTGGAAACTGGCCAGCAGCAGCATGAACGGGGTCACGCCCTGTTGCTGGGCGAACTGCTTGA
The DNA here is from genome assembly GCF_050280665.1 of Pseudomonas sp. NPDC089547. Lineage (NCBI taxonomy): Bacteria > Pseudomonadati > Pseudomonadota > Gammaproteobacteria > Pseudomonadales > Pseudomonadaceae > Pseudomonas > Pseudomonas sp. NPDC089547. Next base: position 24,153 of record NZ_JBNNVS010000023.1, read on the forward strand.
GCGCTTGCGCCTGCTGCTGGTCCAGGTCGATGGCCAGGCGCTCGCCCTTGAGGCTGCTGACCGTTGGCCGCGGGCGGTCCGTCGGCAACTCCAGCACCGGGGCCTCGCCCCCCAGTTGCGCGCGCCAGTACGCCAGTTGCCGCGCCTGTTCACCGGCCTCCATCCAGCTGCGCTGCCAGATGGCATAGTCGGCATACTGGATGGGCAGCGTTGGCAACTGCGCATCGCCGCCTTCGCGGTAAGCCGCGTACAGGTGCACCAGTTCTTCCACCATCAACGGCATCGACCAGCCGTCGGCGATGATGTGGTGCAGCACCAACACCAGAACGTGCTCTTGTGCATCCAGCTCCAGCAGCTTGACCCGCAGCAGCGGGCCAGCCTCAAGGTCGAAGCCCAGACTGGCCTCGTGCTCCACCTGCTGGCGCAAGGCCTGTTCGCCCGTACCGTTCAATCGTTCATGGGCCACGGCCAATGGCGGGGCTGCATGAACCACCTGCACCACCTGCTCACCTTGTTGGCTGAAGGTGGTACGCAGCGCGTCGTGCCTGGCCAGCAACGTGTCAAAGGCCCGTTGAAGCGCCGGTCGGTCCAGCTCGCCCTTGAAGCGCAGGGCCGAAGAGATGTTGTACACCGCACTGTCCGGGTCCAGCTTCCACAGGAACCACTGGCGTTGCTGGGCGTATGAAAGGGGCAACTGTTCGAACTCGCCGCGCGTCTGTGGAATCGGCAACTGCGCCAGGCTGCTGCCCTTGGACGCCAGCTTGTCCAGGAACAGCTTGCGCTGCTCCAGCGGCAGTCGAATGAAGCGGTGAACCAGGTCGGTGTTGCGGTTATCGGTGCTCATATCAAACTGCCTCAAGCTCATTCATGAAGTCGTGGAACTCGTCCAGGTCTGCCGAGCGGTCAGTGCGGGTTGCGCTGACCGCGGCGGCGTAGTCGCGTAGGTTGTCGGTCTGGAACAACAAGGCCAGTGGCGTCTCGGCGCCCAGGTCCAGCTGCAACCGCGCCACCGCTTGCGTGGCCAGCAAGGAATGCCCACCCAGCGCGAAGAAGTTGTCACCCAGGCCAACCCTCTCCAGCTTCAGCACATCCGCCCAGATCGCCGCGATCTGCTGCTCCAGCTCGCTTTGCGGGGCGATGTACTCGCCCTGCAACTGGCTGGCGTCCGGCTGTGGCAGGGCCTTGCGGTCCAGCTTGCCGTTTGGCGTTACCGGCAGCTTGTCGAGCAACAGCAGGTGCGCAGGCACCATGTAGTCCGGCAGGCCGGCCTTGAGGGTTTCGCGCAGGCTGTCGCGCAGTGCGCCTTCATCCTGCGTGCTGTCGGCAGGCACCACGTAGCCCACCAGTTGTTTGCCGCTCGGCCCGTCCTGCGCCAGCACCACCGCCTCCTGTACGCTCGGCAGTTCCAGCAGACGCGCTTCAATTTCGCCCAGTTCAATACGCAGGCCACGGATCTTCACCTGATGGTCGATACGCCCGGCGTAATCGATCACGCCGTCGGCGCGGTAGCGCGCCAGGTCGCCGGTGCGGTACAGGCGGCCACCGTTTTCGCTGAACGGGTCCGGCACGAAGCGTTCAGCCGTCAGCGATGGGCGCTGGTGGTAGCCGCGAGCCAGGCCGACACCCCCGAGGTACAACTCGCCGGCACTGCCGCGCACGGCCGGTTGCAGGCTGCCTTCCAGGATGTGCGTCTTCAGGTTGTCGATCGGCTGGCCGATCGGCACGCTGATGCTTTCGTCCGGCTGGCAGGTCCAGTGGGTCACGTCGATCGCCGCTTCGGTCGGGCCGTACAGGTTGTACAGGCCTGCTGCCGGCAGGCGTTGCAGGGTCTGACGCGCCAGCTCGGCCGGCAATGCCTCACCGCTGCACACCACGCGCTTGAGGCTGACACAGCGCTCGACCGCTTCGTGGGTCATGAACGCCTGCAACATCGACGGCACGAAGTGCAGCGTGCTGATGCCGTAGTGGGTGATGGTTTCCACCAGCAGCTGCGGGTCGCGGTGGGCACCCGGCTGGGCCACCACCAGGCGAGCGCCGGTCATCAGCGGCCAGAAGAACTCCCACACCGACACGTCGAAGCTGAACGGGGTTTTCTGCAACACGCTGTCGCTGGCGTCCAGGCCGTAGGCCTTCTGCATCCACCACAGGCGGTTGACCAAGGCCTGGTGGCTGTTGCCGGCGCCTTTCGGGCGACCGGTGGAGCCGGAGGTGTAGATCACGTAGGCCAGGTTCAGCGGTGCCACGTCGATGTTCGGGTTGGCGTCGCTGAAACCGCTGAGGTCTTCGACATCCAGGTCCAGGCTGCGCAGGCCGGCCGGGATCGGCAGGGTTTCACGCAGGTGCGACTGGGTCAGCAGCAAGGCGATGCCGCTGTCTTCGAACATGTAGCTCAGGCGGTCCTGCGGGTATTCCGGGTCCAGCGGCACATAGGCGCCACCCGCCTTGACGATACCCAGCAGGCCAATGACCATTTCCAGGCTGCGCTCCATTGCGATGCCCACCAGCGCATCCGGGCCAACGCCCAGTTCGCGCAGCTTGTGCGCCAGCTGGTTGGCACGGCGGTTGAGCGCGGCGTAGCTCAGGGTCTGTTCGCCAAACACCAGTGCCGGAGCGTCCGGGGTGGCGAATACCTGGGCTTCAATCAGCTGATGAATACTGCGCTCGTCCGGGTATGCCGCCTGGGTGTGGTTCCAGCCTTCGACCATCAGCTGCTGTTCTGGCTTAGCCAGCATTGGCAACTCACCGACCACTGCATCGGCGCTTTCCACCAGCGCCCGCAGCAGGTTGGCAAAGTAGCCCGCCAGGCGGCCGATGGTTTCATCGCTCCACAGCGCACGGTCATGGCTGTATTGCATCGACAGGGTCGCGCCCAGTTCCACCACCAGGGTCAGCGGATAGTTGGTCTGTTCCTGTACGGCTACCTCGCCAAAGCGCAGGCCACCAGGGGCGCCTTGTTGCAGCGCCTCGGACACCGGGTAGTTCTCGAACACCAGGATGCTGTCGAACAGCGCGTCACCGCCCTGCCCCGCCCAGCGCTGCACGTCGTACAGCGGCGTGTGCTCGAACTCGCGCACGGCCAGGTTGCCGGCCTGCACCTGGCCGATCCACTCGGCCACGGTCTGCTCGGCACGCGGTGCGCCGATTACCGGCAGGGTGTTGATGAACAGGCCGATCTGCTCTTCCACGCCGGGCAGGTCGGCCGGGCGGCCGGCGACGGTGGCGCCGAAGCACACGCTGGCCTGGCCGGTGCAACGCTGCAACAGCAGCAACCAGGCCGATTGCACCAAGGTGTTGACCGTGACCCGGTTGGATCGGGCAAAGGCTTCGATGCGCGCAGTCTGCTCGCGGTCGAAGGCCAGGCGATGGTCGCCGTAGCCCGTGCCGGCGATGCCTGCGCTGCCGGCAATGGCCTGGGCCAGCCGGGTCGGCTCGTCCAGGGTGGCGAGCTGAGCCTTCCAGAAGGCTTCGGCCACCGCCGCGTCCTGGCCTTGCAGCCAGCCGATGTAGTCACGGTAATGCGTGGCCTGCGCCTGCGGCGCCACACCGGCATAGCGTTGCAGCACTTCACCCAGCAGGCGCGAGGTGCTCCAGCCGTCCATGAGGATATGGTGGTTGGTGTAGATCAACTGGTGGCTGTCGTCAGCCGTATGCACCAGCACCAGGCGCAGCAGCGGCGCAGCGGCCAGGTCGAAGCCGCGTTGGCGCTCGCCCTCGGCCAAATCCTGCAAGGCCTGCTCCAGCGCCGGCTGGCCGCGCCAGTCATGCTCGGTAAACGGCAACTCGACAGCCTTGCGCACCACCTGCACCGCCTGATCCAGCTCGCCCTGCATGAGGAAGCCGGTACGCAGGATGTCGTGGGCATCGAGCGTAGCCTGCCAGGCATTCTTGAAGCGCAGCACATCCAGCCCGTGCACATCCACGCGCAGCTGGTTGATGTAGTTGCCGGCCTGCTGGTCGTACAGGGTGTGGAACAGCATGCCCTGCTGCATGGGCGACAGCGGGTACACATCGGCGATCTGCCCGGCGTTTAGCGGCAGGCTGTCCAGTTGTGCCTGGGTCAGTGCGGCCAGCGGGAAGTCCGACGGCGTCACACCCTGGTGTCGAGCGTCGCAGCAGTGCTCTACCAGCTCTGTCAGGGCCTGCTCGTAGGCTTGGGCCAGGTGTTCGATGGTGGCCGGGTGGTGAACGTCGGCGCTGAAGGTCCACTCCAGGAACAGTTCACCGCCGTACACCTGGCCGGTGATGCTCAGCCAGTTGCCCAACTGCGCACCGGCACATTGGGTGCGACCTGCCGCTTCGCCACTCGGCACGAACAGTGCGCCGGACTCGCCACCAAAGCTGGCGTCGAACTGGCCGAGGTAGTTGAAGGTGACGCGGGCCTGGCCGGCGCCCGCCAGCTGCTGACGCGCTTCGGCTGTACCGAGGTAACGCAACAGGCCGTAGCCGATGCCTTTGTCCGGCACCCCGCGCAACTGCTCCTTCACTGCCTTGATCGACTGGCCCAGATCGTGACCTGGGGTGAGGCGCACCGGGAACAGGCTGGTGAACCAGCCCACGGTGCGGCTGAGGTCGAGGTCGTCGAACAGGTCTTCACGGCCATGGCCTTCCAGCTGCACCAGTACGTTGTCCTGTGCACTCCACTGGCACAGGGTGCGTGCCAGTGCGGTCAACAGCAGGTCGTTGATCTGTGTACGGTAGGCGGCCGGTGCCTGCTTCAGCAATTTGGCAGTGCGTTCGGCATCCAGCCGCGTGGCGGCGGTGCGGGCATGGCTGTTGTCCAGGCTGCCCTGTGGGTTGTCACGCGGCAACTCGGCATGGTCGCCGGCCAGCACCTGCTGCCAGTAGCCTTGCTGCGCTTGCAGGGCAGGGCTACTGCCGTGGGCGGCCAGGCGTTCGGCCCAGGCTTTCACCGGACTGGTCTTGGCAGGCAGGCTGATGGCCTGGCCGTTGAGTACCTGCTGGTAGGCGGCTTGCAGGTCTTCGAGCAATACCCGCCACGACACACCATCCACCACCAGGTGGTGAACCACCAGCAGCAGGCGCTGCTGGCCATCGGCGAAGTCGAACAGTTCGGCGCGCAGCAGCGGGCCGAGCGCCAGGTCGAGGCCGGCTTGCACCTCGTTGCCGGCAGCGTCCAGTTGATCCAGCGTGGCCAGCTTGCGCTGGCGCACCAGCGGCGCATTGTCCAGCGGCTGGAAGCGGGCTTGCCACTGGCCGTTGCCCTGGGTGAAACGCAGGCGCAGGGCATCGTGCTGTTCAACCACTGCGCGCAGGGCTGCTTCCAGTTGCGGCACCTGTACCGGGTCGGCCGGCTTGAGCAATACAGACTGGTTCCAGTGCGCAGGCTGGGCGATATCCATTTCGAAGAAACGCACCTGGGCTGGCAGCAGCGCGGCCTCGCCACTGATGGCGGTGTCCAACGCTGCCGCTGCGGCCACCGGCTGCCTGGCCTCGATGCGCTTGGCCACCTGGGCCAGTTGGGCAATGGTCTGTTGCTCGAACAGTTGCTTGGGGGTGATCTTGATGCCCTGGCGCTTGGCCCGGGCGATGATTTGCAGGCTGAGAATCGAGTCGCCGCCCAGCTCGAAGAAGTTGTCGCTGCTACCGACTTGCTCCAGCTTCAGTACATCGGCCCAGACAGCAGCCAGCTTCTCTTCGATTTCGCCTTCCGGCGCCACGTAGCCACGGCTGACTGCACCCGGTGCCGGCAGCGCACGCTTGTCGAGCTTGCCGTTGGCGGTCAGTGGCAGGCGCTCCAGCAACAGCATCTGTGCCGGCACCATGTAGTCTGGCAAGCGTGCTTGCAGCTGCGCCTGCAACTGCTGCACGGTCACGCCGCCATCGGCCACGGCGTAGGCCACCAGTTGCAGGCGCTCGGCATCGCCTTCCAGCGGCAGTGCCAGCACCACGGCGTCGTTGACACCCGGCAAGCCTGCCAATACCCGGCCAACTTCACCCGGCTCCACCCGGTAACCGCGGATTTTCACCTGGTCGTCAGCGCGGCCGACAAACTCGACCAGGCCATCTGCGGTCAGGCGGGCGCGGTCACCGGTGCGGTACAGGCGGGTGCCGCCTTCGGCGGGCACAAAGCGCTCGGCGGTCAGCGCTGGCTGCCCCAGGTAGCCCTGGGCAACACCTTGCCCGCCCAGGTACAGATCACCGGCAACCTGCGCCGCCAGTGGGTTGAGGTAAACATCCAGCACCTGGGCGCAGGCATTGCCCAGCGGGCGGCCTACCGGCACTGTGCGGCAGCCGGGTACAGGCTGCCCGGGCTCGAAGGTGAGCACGCCAACCGTGGTTTCGGTCGGGCCATAGTGGTTGATTACCCGGCAGCCCGGGCGCAATTCGCGGACCTTTTCCAGCAGCCCCCAGCTGCACGCCTCGCCCCCCAGGATCAGCGCCTCGGCAGGCAGCACATCGGCGGCGCGGGCTGCTTGCAGCAAGCCTTGCAAGTGGCTCGGCACCAGCTTCAGCACACCCACCTGGTGTTGCGCCATGTAGCTGGCGAAACCATCCGGGTCGAACGCCAGTTCCTGCGGCAGCAGGTGCAGCAAGCGGCCAGACGCCAGGGCGCCGAACAGCACGGTATGGCCCAGGTCGGCTGCGGGGGTGGACACCATTGCCATGCTGGCTGCGGCCGGCAGTTGCAGGCGCTCCAGCACGGCCTGGGTGTAGCTGGCCAGCGCGCCGTGGCTGACTACCACACCTTTCGGTTGGCCGGTCGAGCCGGAGGTGTAGATCAGGTAAGCCGACTGCTCAGGCGCGATGGCCACCTCGACCGGGCTGTCGCTGCAGGCTGCCCAAGCGGTGTGCTCGCAGGCAATCACCTGCACGCCTTGCAGGTTGGCGAAACGCTCATCACCGGGCTCGTGCAGCAGCACTGCGGCACCACTGTCGGTAATCAGTTGCTGCAAGCGCTCCTGGGGTTGCTGGGCGTCCAGTGGCAGGTAGGCCGCGCCGGTCTTGAGCACGGCCAGCAAGGCGCTGACCCACTCGATGGAACGCGGCAGGCACAGGGCGACGATGCTGCCCGCACCAACGCCACGCTGGCGCAGGTAATCGGCCAGGCGGTTGGACGCTGCCTCAAGCCCGGTCTGGGTCATGAACCGCTCACCCGCGCGCACGCCGCCCTGGGCCTGGCCCTGGGCCATGGCCTGGCGCCACAACGCAAGGATGTCGCCGTGCGGATAAGACTGCACGGCAGCCGGCAGCGCGGCCACCCCCTCCGGGCAGTCGACGATGACCTGCTGCGGGTCGCGCGTCAACGCGCCCAGCACCTGGCGCAGCGAGCCGGCCATGCGCTCGATGGTGGCCTGCTCGAACAGGTCGGTGGCGTAGGTGAAGTAGCCTTCAATGCCATCGGCCTTGTCAGAGAAGTCAAACGCCAGGTCAAAGCGGGCATCGCCGCCGTCACGGGCAAAGCCTTCCACCTCCAGTGCCCCCAGGCGCTTGCGCCCGGTGTCGCTGGCAGCCACGTGCTGGTTGATCTTGAACTGGAACAGCGGGTTGTGGGCCAGGTTGCGCTCGGGCAGCAAAGCATCCACCAGGTGTTCGAACGGTATTTCCTGATGCGACTGCGCGCCGCCGATCACGTCCTTGACCTGCTCCAGCAGCGTGGTGAAGGTGGCGCGCTCGTCAACCTGCACACGCAACACCTGGGTGTTGATGAAGAAGCCGATCAGGCCTTCCAGCTCCTTGCGGTTGCGCCCGGCATTCGGCGCGCCGATACGGATGTCGGCCTGGCCGCTGTAGCGCGACAGCACCACCGCCATGGCCGCCAGCACCAGCACGAACAGCGTGTGGCCGCCCTTGCGCGCCTGGTTGCGCAGGGCTTCGGCCTGTTCGCCGGCAATGTCCACGCGCACCACCGCGCCACGCTGGCTGGGTGTGGCCGGGCGCTCGAAATCCAGCGGCAGGCTCAGCACCGGTTGCTCATCGCCCAGTTGCGTGCGCCAGTAGGCCAGTTGCCGCTCTGCTTCCCCGGCTTCAAGCCAGGCGCGCTGCCAGATGGCGTAGTCAGCGTACTGGATCGGCAAGGCCGGCAGCTGCGCTTGACGGCCTTCGGCCAGGGCGGTGTATAGCTGGATGAACTCCTGCACCAGCACATCGCTGGACCAGCCGTCAGAGATGATGTGGTGCATGCTCAGCACCAGCACGTGCTCCTCGTGCGCCACGCGCAACAGGGTCACCCGCAGCAGCGGCCCGGCCAGCAGGTCGAACGGTTGCTTGAGGGCAGCGTCCACCGCCACGCTCAAAGCCCCCTCATCGGGTGGGCTGTCGAACGTCACCAGCTCCAGTGGCAGCGGGCAGTGCTCGAGAATCTCCTGGTAGAACGCGCCCTCATCCGATGCAAAACGCGTACGCAGCGACTCGTGCCGTTGCACCAGCGCATCCAGCGCCTGTTGCAGTACCGCCTGGTCCAGCGCGCCCTTCAGGCGCACCGCCATCGGCACGTTGTAGGCCGGGCTGTCGGGCTCCAGCTGCCAGAGGAACAGCAGGCGCTGCTGGGCATACGACAGCGGGATGTGCGCCAGGCCCTGGCGTGCGGGCACGATGGGCAGCAGGCGGAAGCTCTGGCCGCTGGCCTGCATCTTTTCCAGGATTTGCTGGCGCTGCTCCAGCGGAAGGCCGACGAAACGTTGGGCAATGCGTTGTGCTGCTGTGAGTTCCATGTCAGGCCTCTGAGAATGCGTTCATCATTTGTTCGATATCGCTCAGGCCGTCGTCGGAAAGCGACAGGCCTTGCTCGTCCAGTGCCTGGGCGAACGTGCGCAGTTCGGGGTGGCTGAAGATCAGCCGCAGGGGCACATCCAGCCCCAGTTCAACGTTGATCCGCGACACCGCCTGGGCAGCCAGCAGGGAATGGCCGCCCAGCTCGAAGAAGTTGTCGTTTAGGCCCACACGGGCCACGTTCAGCAACTGCGCCCAGATGTTGGCCAGTTGCTGCTGGCGCTCGCTCTGCGGCGCCTCGTAGTCATGCTGCGGCTGGTTAGGGTCGGGCAGCGGCAGCGCCTTGCGGTCGAGCTTGCCGCTTGGCGTCAGCGGCATGCTCGGCAGGGTCACCAGGTAGGACGGGATCATGTAGTCCGGCAGGCTGGCTTTGAGGTACTGCTTCAACGCCAGGCGCAGGTCACCGCTGTGGCCCTCGGCCGGTACGGCATAGGCGCACAGCTGCTTGCCGCCGGGCAGGTCGATGGCCAGCACGGTGGCCTCACGCACGTCCGGGTGTGCCCGCAGGTACTGCTCGATTTCACCCAGCTCGATACGGAAGCCCCGCACTTTCACCTGGTGGTCGACCCGCCCGCGATAAGCCAGCTGGCCGTTTTCGTCGTAGCAGCCGAGGTCGCCGGTGCGGTACAGGCGGCCACCGCCAACCGGGTCGAACGGGTCAGGGATGAAGCGTTCGGCAGTGAGCGACGGCCGCTGGTGATAACCACGCGCCAGGCAACCTGCCCCGCCGATGAACAGCTCACCGGGTACGCCGACCGGGGTCGGCGCCAGGCCTTCATCAAGCGCATGCAGGCTGCGGCCCGGCAAGGCGCGGCCGATCGGCACGCCCCCCTTGCTGATCTGCTGCCCGGTCATCTGCGAACAGTCATAGGTGGTGGCGACCACGGTGGCTTCGGTGGGGCCATAGGTGTTCAGCAAGCGCACCGCCGGCGGGCCATCCGCCAGCCAGGCGCGCAGGGCGTCTTCCGGCACAGCTTCGCCGCCCACGTGAATCTGCTTCAGCCGGCCGTAGGCTTCGGGGGCCCGGCGTTCCAGGGCCAGCAGGCGCCAGTAGGCGGCCGGCAGGTCGGCTACGGTTACACCTTGGCGGTTGATTTCATCCAGCAAGGTGGCGGTATCCCACAGCCGCAGATCGCGTAGCACCACACAGGCACCCTGGGCCAACGGCGGGAAGAACTGCTCGATGAAGCCGTCGAAGCTGAAGGTGGCGAACTGCAAAACGCGGTCGGCCGGGCTCAAGCGCGAGTAATCGCCGGCTACCTGGCAGAACACCGACAAGGCGTGGTGATCGATCGCTACGCCTTTGGGCATGCCGGTGGAGCCGGAGGTGTAAATCACGTACGCCAGGTTCTGCGGTGCAGCCAGGTTCGCCAGCGGCTCGGCTGGCCAGGCTTGCAGCCACTCGATGCCCGGCTCCAGCACCACGCAAGGCAGCTGCTTGCCCATCTGCAGGCGATCACGTGAAGGCGCATCGGCCAGCAGCAGGCCGATGTTGCTGTCCTCGACCATGAAGGCCAGGCGCTCTTGCGGGTAGTCCGGGTCCAGCGGCACGTAGGCGCCACCCGCCTTGTGGATGGCGATCAGCGCCAAGGCCATGCCCAGGCCGCGCTCCACGGCCACGCCGACCAGGCTGTCCGGACCTACGCCCAGCGCCCGCAGGCGATGCGCCAGCTGGTTGCTGCTGCGGTCCAGCTCGGCGTAGGTCAGCTGCTGGTCGTCGAAAATCAGCGCCACGGCGCCTGGCCGCGCACGCGCCTGGCGTTCAAACAACTCATGCGCACACAACCCGCTGGTGGCTTGAGGCGCAGGGTTCCAGCCATGGGTCAACTGCTGGCGCTCGGCGGTGCCAAGGAAGTCCAGCTCGGCAATGCAGCGCTGCGGCTCGGCGCAAATGGCTTCCAGCAACGCCTGCCAGTGCCCGGCCATGCGCTCGATGCGCGCGGCGTCGAACAGATCGGTGCAATAGTTGAACGACGCCGTCACGCCATCGGAGCGCTCCAGCGTGTTCAGCGAAATGTCGTACTGCGCGCCCGGCTCCAGCAGGTCCACTTCCTTCACGCTCAGGCCGTGCAGGGCATCGCTGGACACCTGCTCGCCCAGGTCGCGCAGGTGGTTGTACAACACCTGGAAGAACGGGTTCACGCCCTGGTCGCGGTCCGGGTACAGCGCTTCGGCCACCTCCAGGAATGGCACATCCTTGTTGGCCTGAGCCTGCAAGGTGGTTTCCTTGATGGCCGCCAGCAGCTGCGGGAACGGCTGGCTGCCGTCCACGCCGATGCGGGCCACCACCACGTTGATGAAGAAGCCGATCAGCCCTTCCAGCTCCAGGCGGTTGCGGTTGGTGACCGGCACGCCGATGTTCAGCGTGCCCTTGCGGCTGTAGCGCGACAGCACGATGGCATAGGCGGCCAGGAACACATGGAACAGCGTGGCGTTGGACGCCACCGCCAGTGCCCGCAAACGCTCGGTGAGGGCCAACGGCAGGCGCACGTCGAAGCGGCTGCCCTGGTAGCTTTTGACCTGCGGGCGAATGCGGTCGGCCGGCAGTTCGAGCACCTCGAAGTCGTCCTCCAGGCGCGCCTTCCAGTAATCGATCTGCGCCTGCATCTGCCCTTCGGCCAGCCACTTGCGCTGCCAGCCGGCGAAGTCGGCGTACTGCACCGGCAACGGTTCGATGGCGTTCACCTGGCCAGTGGCCGCAGCGTTGTAGGCAGCGGCAAACTCGCGCACCAGCAGGCTCATCGACCAGCCGTCGGAAACGATGTGGTGCAGGGTCAGCGACAGCAGGTGCTGCTGCTCATCCACCTTGAACAGGCGGGCACGCAGCAGCGGGCCGTGCTCCAGGTCGAACGGGACAAACGCTTCGGCTTCCAGCTTGCGCATCTGCGCCGCGTGGTCCTGGCCGCTGATATCTTCGAAACCGATCGGCACCGAAGCAGCCGGCAGGATGCGCTGCCAAGGCAGGCCCTCTGCCTCTACGAACACAGTGCGCAGCGATTCGTGACGGGCGACCAGGGCGTCCAGCGCGGCCTGCACTGCTGCACGGTCAAGATTGCCCTGCATGCGCACCGCCATCGGTGTGTTGTAGGCCAGGCTTTCGGGGTTCAGCTTCCAGAACAGCCACTGGCGGTTTTGCGAGCGGGAAACTGGCAGCGGCTGTTGCCGGTCAAGGATTTCGATGTCCAGCGCGGCACCCTGCTCGCCCTCGGCTACCGCTTGTGCGAAGGCTTGCAGGTCGACGGTGTCGAACAGGGTACGCAGAGGGAGGTCCACGCCCAGTTGCTTGCGCACCCGTGATACGGCCTGCGTGGCCAGCAGCGAATGGCCGCCGAGGGCAAAGAAGTTATCCGTCAGGCCCACCTGCTGCACTTGCAGGACTTGCGCCCATATTTGCGCCAACTGCACTTGCAACGGGGTCTGCGGCGCCTGGTAAACCACCTGGGTGGCGACCGGCTCTGGCAGTGCCTTGACGTCGACCTTGCCGTTGACGGTGACCGGCAGGTGCTCCAGCACCATCAGGTAGGCGGGCACCATGTGCTCGGGCAGCAGGCCCTTGAGGGTGGCGCGGATCGAATCCTGCCAGGCCACGCTGTCGGCCGGCATCTGGGCAGGTACCAGCCATGCGGCCAGCTGCAATTGCGGCGCCTGACCATGCACGCGCACCACCGCGTTGGCAACGCCGTCCAGCGCACGCAACCGGCTTTCGATTTCGGCCAGCTCTACACGGTAGCCACGGATTTTCACCTGGCCATCCATGCGCCCGGCAAACTGCAGGTCGCTGCCCTGGCGTACCCAGTCACCGCTGCGGTACAGGCGCTGGCCATGGCTGCCGTCCGGATCAGGGACGAAGCGCTCGGCAGTGAGCGCCGGGCGGTTCAGGTAGCCGCGGGCCAGGCCGGCGCCACCGATGTACAGCTCGCCCTTGGCCTTGGCCGGCAGCGGTTGCAGGCAATGGTCGAGCACCGCAACGCGGGTGTTGGCCAACGGCTGGCCGAGGCGGGCCTGCTCGTCAAGCTCGGCGACCAGCACACCGACCGTTGTCTCGGTCGGGCCGTAGTGGTTGAACACCTTGAGCGCCGGGTTCAACTGGCGAATCTTGCCCAGCAGGCCCGGGCTGATGGCCTCGCCGCCCAGCACCAGGCATTGCGCTGGCAGCGCCGAACGGCCAGCCACCAGCATCGCCTCCAGGTGCGACGGCACGATCTTCAGCGCGTCAACCTCGTGGTCTGCCAGGTAGGTTGCAAAGCCTTCGGCGTCCAATACCTGTTCACGCGACAGCAGGTGCAGGGTATGGCCGCCGCACAGGGCACCGAACAACATGGTGTGGCCCAGGTCGGCAGCCGGCGTCGAGACCTGGGCCATGCTGCGGATGCGTTCGACCGGCAGGCGGGCGGCGATGCCATCGACGTAGTTGGCCAACGCACCGTGGCTGATCGCCACGCCCTTCGGCTGGCCAGTGGTGCCAGAGGTGTAGATCACGTAGGCCAGGTTGGCCGGTTCGGGCGCAAGGCGCACGGCACCGGCGCTACCCGTTTGTGCCCAGTCGATGCGCTGCACGCCATCCGCCAGTTCAACCTGCCAGTTACCCGGTGCCAGCACCAGGCGCGTGCCGCTGTCGGCCAACATGTAGGCCAGGCGCTCGGCCGGTTGCTCAGGCTCCAGTGGCAAGTACGCAGCACCGGCCTTGAGCACGCCAAGGATGCTGGCGAGCATGCCAACGCTGCGGTCGGCCAGTACGCCGACCAGTGTGTCCGGCCCTACCCCGGCCTGGCTCAAGCGGTTGGCGATGGCTTCGGCCCGCGCATCTAGCTCGGCAAAGCTGGCCTGCTCGCCTGCGGCCATTACCGCCATACGCTCGGGGTGGCTGCTGGCGGCAGCGGCAAAGCGTTGATGAACCAGCAGGGTTGCCCCGCCTGGATTCGGCTCACCTTGGGCAACGACCAGGCCCGGCAATGCCAGCTCGCCTACCGCACCCGCGGTTTCATCGGCCAGCGCTTGCACCAGGGCCAGCCACTGTTCGCCAAGGGCTTCGACGGTGGCGGCATCGAGCACATCGGTCGCGTAGGTGAACGCCGCATGCAACTGCCCGGCGCGTTCGTGGGTGTCCAGCGCCAGATCGAAGCGGGCGCTGTGCTTCTCCAGCGTGATCGGCGCCAGGCTCAGGCCGGAGCGGGTTTCGATGGCCTGCACATCCGCCACCTGTGCCTGGTGGTTGAACAACACGCGGAACAGCGGGCTTTCGGTGCTGCGCGGCAGGTCCAGCGCTTCGACCAGTTGTTCGAACGGCAAATCCTGGTGGCTTTGCGCGCCCACGGCGGTTTCACGCACACGTTGCAGCAAGCCGGCAATGTCCAGCAGCGGGTCGATCTCGGTGTGCAGTACCTGAGTGTTGATGAAACAGCCGATCAGGCCCTGGCCTTCTGCACGGTTGCGGTTGGCGATGGGCACGCCAACGCGTATTGCGGTTTGGCCGCTGTAGCGCTGCAGCAGCAGCTTGAAGGCGGCCAGCAGGACCATGAACAGCGTGGCATTGTGCTTGCGGGCCACACCGCGCAGGCGCTCGGCGACGTTTGCGGCGATGGGGAACTCGTGGCGTGCGCCCCGGTAGCTGGGCCGGCCCTGGCGGGTGCGGTCCAGCGGCAGTTCCAACGCCGAATGGTCGTCACCCAGGCGGGTTTGCCAGTAAGCCAGCTGGCGCTCCTGTTCACCGGCTTCCAGCCAGCTACGCTGCCACAGGGCATAGTCGCGATACTGGATGGGCAGCGGCTCAAGGGTAGCGTCGGTGCCCGCCACGGCGGCGTCGTACAGGCGCAGGAACTCGTCGATCAGCACATTCATCGACCAGCCGTCGGCGACGATGTGGTGCAGGGTCAGCAGCAACACGTGATCCTGTGGGGCCAGTTGCAGCAGGCGCACCCGCAGCAGCGGGCCGCTGGCCAGGTCAAACGGGGCCAGCGCCTCGGCTTCGGCGATGGCCTCGACAGCGGCCTGGCGGGCACTTTCGTCCAGTTCGGCCAGGGCATCCTGGCGCAACTGCAACGGGGCAGCGACGGCATCGACCTGCTGGCGTACGTCATCGCCATCGGCGACGAAGCGGGTACGCAGGGTTTCGTGGCGGGCGATCAGGGCATCGAAGGCGTGCTGCAGGGCTTGCAGGTCCAGCGAACCGTGCAGGCGCACGGCCATGGGCAAGTTGTAAGCCGCCCCCTGCGGGTCGAGCTGCCAGAGGAACCACATGCGCCGCTGGGCGTACGACAGCTGGTCACGCTCGGCCACCTCCACACCTGGCGCAATCGGCAGCACGGAAAAGTCCATGCCCTCGCCCTGCAGCGCCTTGAGGAACAGGCGGCGCTTGTCGGGGCTGAGTTCGATGAAGCGGCGGGCGAGCTTGAGCGTTTGATCAGCATTCATGTCGAGCGATGTCCTGGCAGTCGAGCGGTAACTGTCAGACGAAGGCATGGGGGGCTGATTTAGTGGCGCGTTCGGGAGAGCACCGCGATCCCTGTAGGAGCGGCCTTGTGTCGCGAAAGGGCCGCAAAGCGGCCCCGGCAATGTTTGCGGCGAAGCTGAAACCTTGGGGGCGCTGCGCACCCCTTTCGCGACACAAGGCCGCTCCTACAAAAACAGTGCTGCATCTCTCAGCGCAGCAGCTCGGAATGCCCCTCGGCCATCGCCACCACCACCTTGCGCTTGCCGGTAAACGGCGAGCGGGCATGGGCCGCGAGCATGTTGTCGAGCATCAGCACGTCGTTCGCCAGCCACGGGAAGCTGATGGTGCACTCGTCCAGCACCCCGCGCACTTCATCGAGCAACGAATCCTCAATGGTCGTACCATCGCCGTAGTACACGTTACGCGGCAGGTCCTCTTCCTCGACGATGTCCATCAGCGATTCGCGCACTTCCGGTTGCAGGTTCGACACATGGAACAGGTGTGCCTGGTTGAACCACACGTTGTCCCCGGTTACCGGGTGCCGCCCCACCACCTGGCAACGCTGACGGGTGCGCAGTTCGCCGTCATCCTTCCAGATGCACTCGATGGCATGCGCCCGGCAGTAGGCCTCGACCTGGCGCGGGTCTTCGGTGTTGAACACCTGCGACCACTCGACATCCAGGCCGTTGCCGTAGTTGCGCACGTACATCAAGCCCTTCTCTTCCAGCCGCTGGCGAATACTCACCGGCATGCGCCGGTACACTTCGCGGCTGTCGGCGATTGGCGTTTCACCCCCGGTCTCGGCGGGGATCACGCTGTAGAACCAGATCTTCATCGGCCATTCCAGGGTGTAGGCCTGCTCGTTGTGCAGCGGGATGCTCTGGTGCGCCGGGTATTCGGTGGAGGTGTACACGCCCTTGGTCACGTTGCTGCGCGGGGTGGAGCCGAACTCGTAGTTGAGCAGCGGGTGGCCGAAGGAGGCAGCGAACTGACGGAAGGCTTCGGCACCCGCCACTTCGAACCCGCGGAACAGAATGCCGCCAGCTTGCAGCAGGTGCCGGTCCACCAGCGGCTGCAGCTCGGCAAAGGCTTCCAGCAGGTCGATGCCCGGTTCAGGCGCACGCACCAGCAGCGGCAGGTTGCCACGTGCGGCATCCAGGGGTTCGATGGCAAAGCTCAGCAGTTCACTCATGTACGGTCACCTCAAGCCAGGGCCGCGTTGGCGGCGAAATCGGGTTTTGCGCCATGGCGGCGCCTGACTAGATGAACGAGCGGGCCTGCGGGAAATTCACCAGGGCAACACACACAGGTAAAGCGAGGCCGTGCCGGTTCGTCTGAACGATGTGCACCCTTTTATCGCCCAGGAACCGTACATGACTCGCCAGCTTCTGCTCCTCGCCCTGCTCGCTGCGGCCCCGGCCGCCTGGTCGGCGGAACAATGCGCCGTGGAAATCCACGGCACCGACCAGATGACTTTCGACAAGGCCGCCATCACCGTACCCAAGGCCTGCACCTCGTTCACCGTCACCCTCACCCACCCTGGCGACATGCCGAAGAACGTCATGGGCCACAACTGGGTGCTGAGCACCCCGGCCGACATGCAGGGCGTGCTGGATGACGGCCAGAAGGCCGGCGAAGCACAGGACTATGTGAAACCTGGCGACACGCGGGTGATTGCCCATACCCGCCTGATCGGCGGCGGCGAAAAGGACAGCGTCACCCTGGATACAAAACAGTTGAAGGCCGGTACCGACTACAGCTTCTACTGCTCGTTCCCGTTCCACAGCACGTTGATGAAGGGCACCCTGACCCTCGGCAGCTGACCCCGCCCCCACCTCACCAGCGAGATCATGTTTCATGAAAACCTCCTCCCCCGGGGCCATCCGCGAACTGCTGGCCCTGCTCAAACCCTACCGCCCTGCGGTAATCGTTTCGGTGCTGCTGGGCATGGTCGGCGGCCTGGCAGTGACTGCCCTGCTGGCCACCGTCAACCGGGGCCTGCACGCCGAAGGCGGCATGAGCCAGGGTGTGATCCTGGCCTTTGCCGGCCTGTGCGTGCTGGCCTTGGTCAGCAGCGTGGCGGCCGACAGCGGCACCAACTACGTGGGCCAGAAGGTCATTGCCCGGTTGCGCAAGGACCTGGGCGCCAAGGTGCTGTCGGCGCCAATCGAACAGATCGAGCGCTACCGCACCCACCGCCTGATCCCGGTGCTGACCCGTGACGTCGACACCATCAGCGACTTTGCCTTCGCCTTCGCCCCGCTGGCGATCTCGCTCACCACGGTGACCGGTTGCATGGCCTACCTGGCCTGGCTGTCGTGGCCGATCTTTGCCATCACCCTGGTGGCCATCGGTATCGGCAGCGGCGTGCAGTACATCGCCCGGCAAAAAGGCGTGGCCGGCTTCAACGCCGCCCGCGATGCCGAAGACAACCTGCAAAAGCACTACTCGGCCATTGCCGAAGGCGCCAAGGAGCTGCGCATCGACCGCCGCCGCCGTCATGCCATGCTGACACGCAACATCCAGGGCACCGCCGACTTCATCGCCAATACCCACATCCGCGCCATCAACATCTTCGTGGTGGCCAAGAGCCTGGGCTCGATGCTGTTCTTCGTGGTCATCGGCCTGACCCTGGCCCTGCAATCGCTGTGGCCAAGCAATGACCCGGCGGTGATGAGCGGTTTCGTGCTGGTGCTGCTGTACATGAAAGGCCCGCTGGAAACGCTGATCGGCAACCTGCCGATCCTTGGCCGCGCCCAGGTGGCGTTCCGCCGCATTGCCGACTTGTCCGAGCGTTTTTCCTCGCCCGAACCGCACCTGTTGCTGGAACCCCCGGTCAAGCGCGAGGCATTGGCTACCGCGCACCTGGAACTGCGCAACGTCGAGTACGCCTACCCGCCGGTGGATGGCAAGGAGCCGTTCCGTGTGGGGCCGGTGAACCTGAGCATCGAGCCGGGCGAAATCCTGTTCATCGTCGGTGAGAACGGCTGCGGCAAGACCTCGCTGATCAAGCTGTTGCTGGGCCTGTACACCCCGCAAAGCGGCGAAGTGCGCCTGAACGGCAAGGCCATCGGCCCGGAAGGGTTGGACGATTATCGCCAGCTGTTTACGACCGTGTTTGCCGATTACTACCTGTTCGAAGACCTCCCGGAGCACGAACACAGCCTGCCGGAAGATGCCACGCGCTACCTGGAACGGCTGGAGATTGCCCACAAGGTCAGCGTGCGCGACGGTGCCTTCACCACCACCGACCTGTCCACCGGGCAGCGCAAGCGCCTGGCGCTGGTCAATGCCTGGCTGGACGGGCGGCCGGTACTGGTGTTTGACGAATGGGCGGCAGACCAGGATCCGACCTTCCGCCGCGTGTTCTACACCGAGCTGTTGCCGGACCTGAAGCGGTTGGGCAAGACCATTATCGTGATCTCGCATGATGACCGCTATTTCGATACGGCGGACAAGGTGGTGCACCTTAGCCGTGGGAAGGTTGTGCAGGCCCTGGAGCCGGCTTGAATTAATGCCAAGCCTGATGCTGGAAAGGGGGTAGTTGCACAGCGAACGCTCCCTTTTTCCAGCCATCTATAATGGTTCTATAGTCGCTCTATAATTCTCTATAAAAGCGGCCGGGCTCGAGATTTGGGGGCGCTCTGCGCCCCTTTCGCGACACAAGGCCGCTCCTACAGGTAATGCGCAAACCCGGAGAGTGGCGCTTTACCTGTAGGAGCGGCCTTGTGTCGCGATGGGCTGCAAAGCAGCCCTAATTGAGCAGAATCAGAACAACCAGCTATACAACGCGTAAGCCACCACCACCGCCAGCACCGGCCGCAGCACACGGTAGGCCTTGGGCTTGGCGCGCTTGAACTGCTTTACACGGCCGCTGATCCTGTTGCTGAAGCGCTTGCTCCAGGCGTAGGCCTGGTTGATCCCGCCCACGCGCTCGTCGTCGGTGTTCTGCGGCGCGGTAGCACGGCCAAGGAAGGCGCTGACCTTGCGGTTGATGCGGGTCATGAAGGGGCTGCTCAGCGGCCGTTCGATGTCGCAGAACAGGATCACGCGGGTGACGTCGGTCTCGTTCTTGACCCAGTGCACGTAGGTTTCGTCGAACATCACGTCTTCACCGTCGCGCCAGGCGTATTGCTCGCCATCAACGTAGATGCGGCAAGCATCGGAGTTGGGGGTAGACAGGCCCAGGTGGTAGCGCAGGGAGCCTGCGAACGGGTCACGGTGCGGGTTGAGATGGCTACCGCCAGGCAGCAGGGCAAACATGGCGCCCTTGACGTTGGGGATGCTACTGACCAGCTCCACAGTGCGCGGGCACAGGGTTTCGGCAGACGGCAGCGGCTTGTCGTACCACTTCAGGTAAAAACGCTTCCAGCCCTTCTTGAAGAACGAACCGAAGCCGGCGTCGTTGTCCTTTTCGGCTGCGCGAATATAGCCCTCGTCGAACAGGCGCATGGCCTCTTCGCGGATTTCCTGCCAGTTGTCCTTCAGCACATCCAGCTCGGGGAAGCGCTGACGATCCAGGTAGGGTTTGGACGGCACGCCGGAGAACAGGTACATCAACGCGTTGTAGGGGGCGAACAGCGCCGAATGGTTGACGAACTGGCGCAACACCGGCAGGCGGGCCTTGCCGCGCAGGTGCACGAACAGCACGCTGCCGAAAAACACCAGCAAGACACCCGCCTTGGCTGCAAAGGAAAAGGTCATGCTTTCACTCCTTGGGGAAGAGCCAGGGCTGCGCGTCCCGCTCTCCTGAAAATCATCCTGCCATCATAAACCGATCCCGCCGAGGTAAAAACAACCCGGGCGGGATCGCATTGATGAAGATTTTGCAATAAACCAGGCCGCCGATTGTTGCGCCGGATCAGCGGCAAGGCCGATTACTGCTGGTTTTCCTGCTCGCTGAACATGTCGGCAAACAACATGCTCGACAGGTAACGCTCGCCCGAATCCGGCAGTACTACGACAATGGTCTTACCCTGCATTTCAGGTTTTTCGGCCAGGCGAACGGCAGCGGCCATGGCTGCGCCACAGGAAATACCGCAAAGGATGCCCTCTTCCTGCATCAGGCGGATGGCCATTGCCTTGGATTCTTCATCGGTTACCGTTTCCACCTGGTCGACAATCGACAGGTCGAGGTTTTTCGGTACGAAACCGGCGCCAATGCCCTGAATCTTGTGCGGGCTAGGCTTGAGCTCTTCGCCGGCCAGGGTCTGGGTGATCAGCGGCGACGAAACAGGTTCAACGGCCACCGACAGGATCGCCTTGCCCTGGGTGTGCTTGATGTAGCGCGATACGCCGGTGATAGTCCCGCCGGTGCCAACGCCTGCAACCAGCACGTCGACTGCGCCATCGGTGTCGTTCCAGATTTCCGGGCCGGTGGTTTTCTCATGGATGGCCGGGTTGGCCGGGTTTTCGAACTGGCCCGGCAGGAAGTACCGGGCCGGGTCGGACGCGACGATTTCGCTGGCCTTCTCGATGGCGCCCTTCATGCCCTTGGCCGGGTCGGTCAGCACCAGTTCGGCACCCAGTGCCTTCAGCACCTTGCGGCGCTCCAGGCTCATCGAAGCTGGCATGGTCAGCATCAGCTTGTAGCCGCGGGCGGCGGCGACGAAGGCCAGGCCGATACCGGTATTGCCCGAGGTGGGCTCGACGATGGTCATGCCCGGCTTGAGCTTGCCGTTGCTCTCGGCATCCCAGACCATGTTCGCGCCAATGCGGCACTTGACCGAGTAGCCCGGGTTACGCCCTTCGATCTTGGCCAGGATGGTCACGCCGCGCGGAGCGATGCGGTTGATCTGCACCAGCGGCGTGTTACCGATGGAGTGGGCGTTGTCTGCAAAGATACGGCTCATGGCAGGGGTCCTTGGCATGAAAAAGAGCAGGGAAAGACCTCAAGGGTAAGCCCCGGCCGGTGGCCCGTAAAGCCTGTTCGAACTCGGCTGGGCAGGTTGCGGTCAACCGCACATCCTGCTTGGGAGACGCCCCGATGAGAGCCCGTTACCGCTGGCCGCTTGCAGGCCTGGCCAGCCTGGTCGCGCTGCTGGTGGCCCTGCACCTGGCCCTGCCCTACCTGGTGCGCGACTACCTGAACGACAAACTGGCCGACATGGGCGAGTACCGGGGCCAGGTGGCCGACGTGGACCTGGCCTGGTGGCGCGGCGCGTACCAGATCAACGGCCTGAAAATCGTCAAGACCAGCGGCAAGGTGCCAGTGCCGCTGCTCGACGCACCGCTGATCGACCTTTCGGTAAGCTGGAGTTCGCTGTGGTACGACCAGGCGGTGGTGGCCGAAGTAACCTTCGTGCACCCGCAACTGAACTTCGTCGACGGTGGTAGCAAGCAGGCATCGCAAACCGGCCGCGGCACCGACTGGCGCCAACAACTGGAAAAACTGCTGCCCATCACCCTTAACGAGGTACGTATCGAAAACGGCGTGCTGGCCTTTCGCAACTTCAACGCCAAGCCACCGGTCGACCTCAAGGCCACCCAACTGAACGCCAGCATCCGCAACCTGACCAATGTGCGCAACAAACAGGGCCGGCGCGATGCCAGCCTGGACGCCAGCGCCCTGCTGCTGGGCGATGCCAAGGTTGAAAGCCGTGCCACCTTCGACCCGTTCAGCGACTTCGACGATTTCCAGTTCCGCTTGCGCGCCACGGGCATCGAGTTGCGCAGGCTCAATGACTTTTCAAGCGCCTATGGCAAGTTCGACTTCAACGCTGGCCATGGTGACCTGGTGATCGAGGCGCAGGCCGAGAATGGCCGGCTCACGGGCTACATCAAACCGTTGCTGCGCGATGTGGACGTGTTCAACTGGCAACAGGATGTACAGGAAAAGGACAAAGGCTTTTTCCGCTCGGTGTGGGAGGCCTTGATAGGGGCCACCGAGACCGTGCTCAAGAACCAGCGTAAAAACCAGTTTGCCACCCGCGTGGAGCTTAGCGGCAGCGTGCACAAGCAGGATATCAGCGCTTTTGAAGCGTTCTTGCAGATACTGCGTAACGGGTTTGTCCAGGCCTTCAACGCACGGTATGAGCAACCCGGGCCGGATGCCGACTGAGTGAGCGTGACGGGGCATTCAGGGACTGAATACCCGGTCTGCGTTTTCAGCTGCCTAAGCCCGCGTTATAGTCGGTGACAAATCGAAAACAGGTGTTGGGCCTTTCGCGGGCACGCCCGCTCCCACAGGTACCCCACAGCTCCAGAAGTGCGTGCAACTCCTGTGGGAGCGGGCATGCCCGCGAAGAGGCCGGCACAGGCTTACAACAGAGGACAGCCCCATGAAGTTCGAAGGCACCCGCGACTACGTCGCCACAGACGACCTGAAACTGGCGGTAAACGCGGCTATCACCCTCGAACGCCCGCTGCTGGTCAAGGGCGAGCCCGGCACCGGCAAGACCATGCTTGCCGAGCAACTGGCGGCATCCTTCGGCGCGCGCCTGATCACCTGGCACATCAAGTCCACCACCAAGGCCCATCAGGGCCTGTACGAGTACGACGCGGTCAGCCGCCTGCGCGACTCGCAACTGGGCGTGGACAAGGTGCACGATGTGCGCAACTACCTGAAAAAGGGCAAGCTGTGGGAAGCCTTCGAAGCCGAAGAGCGGGTCATCCTGCTGATCGACGAAATCGACAAGGCCGACATCGAGTTCCCCAACGACCTGCTGCAAGAACTCGACAAGATGGAGTTCTACGTCTACGAAATCGACGAGACCATCAAGGCAAAACAACGCCCGATCATCATCATTACCTCCAACAACGAAAAAGAGCTGCCGGACGCCTTCCTGCGCCGCTGCTTCTTCCACTACATCGCCTTCCCGGACCGCACCACGCTGCAACAGATTGTCGACGTGCACTACCCCAACATCAGCCAGTCGCTGGTCAGCGAAGCACTGGATGTGTTCTTCGACGTGCGCAAGGTGCCGGGCCTGAAGAAAAAGCCGTCCACCTCCGAGCTGGTCGACTGGCTGAAGCTGTTGATGGCCGACAACATCGGTGAAGCCGTGCTGCGCGAACGCGACCCGACCAAGGCCATCCCGCCGCTGGCAGGTGCCCTGGTGAAAAACGAGCAGGACGTGCAGTTGCTGGAGCGCCTGGCCTTCATGAGCCGGCGCGGCAACCGCTGACAGGAGCCGGGCCATGCTGCTCAACCTGTTCAATGAAATGCGTGCAGCCAAGGTACCGGTGTCGGTGCGCGAGCTACTGGACCTGCACCACGCCCTGCAAAAGCACGTGGTGTTCGCCGACATGGACGAGTTTTATTACCTCGCCCGCGCCATCCTGGTGAAGGACGAACGCCATTTCGACAAGTTCGACCGGGCTTTTGCTGCCTACTTCAAGGGCCTGGAAAACCTCGACCGGCACATCGAGGCACTGATCCCCGAAGACTGGCTGCGCAAGGAATTCGAGCGCTCTCTCAGCGATGAGGAGCGCGCACAAATCCAGACCCTGGGTGGCCTGGACAAGTTGATCGAGGCATTCAAGCAGCGCCTTGAAGAGCAGAAGGAACGCCATGCCGGCGGCAACAAGTGGATCGGCACCGGCGGCACCAGCCCGTTCGGCTCGGGTGGTTTCAACCCCGAGGGCATCCGCGTAGGCGAAGCCGGCAAGCGCCAGGGCAAGGCGGTGAAGGTGTGGGACCAGCGCGAATACAAGAACCTGGACGACCAGGTGGAACTGGGCACACGCAACATCAAGCTGGCCCTGCGCCGGCTGCGCAAGTTCGCCCGTGAAGGCGCCGCCGAAGAGCTGGACATCGATGGCACCATCGACCACACCGCACGTGACGCAGGCTTGCTGAACATCCAGATGCGCCCCGAGCGGCGCAACACGGTGAAGCTGCTGTTACTGTTCGACATCGGCGGCTCGATGGACGCGCACATCAAGGTCTGCGAAGAGCTGTTCTCGGCCTGCAAGACCGAGTTCAAGCACCTGGAGTACTACTACTTCCACAACTGCGTGTACGAGTCGGTGTGGAAGAACAACCTGCGCCGCACCTCGGAGCGGTATTCCACCTTCGACCTGCTGCACAAGTACGGCGACGACTACAAAGTGATTTTCGTCGGCGACGCGGCCATGGCGCCCTACGAAATCACCCAGCCGGGTGGCAGCGTGGAGCACTGGAACGAAGAGGCCGGGTATGTGTGGATACAGCGGTTCATGGAGAAATTCAGGAAGATCATCTGGATCAACCCGTATCCGAAGCAGGCCTGGGACTACACCGCGTCGACCCATCTGGTGCGGGACCTGATCGAAGACAAGATGTACCCGCTGACCTTGCAGGGGTTGGAGGAAGGGATGCGTTATCTCTCCAAGTGAGTTAGGTGAGGGGCTGCCAGACGCATTGCAATACCGCAGCCCGCAGCCACGTACCAGCGCTTAAGTATTCTCAGCGAAGTGTTCTGAACAAAAACCTAATACTGAAACACCTACTGCCGGCGCCAAGAGCTTATATCCTCAAGAGCAGGGGCAAGCAGCCTTTTGGCCACCGATCTCAGCCGCACATGGGCACGATCCCGTTCAAATTTAATTTGATTTCTCAAAATGAGAAGCTGCTGGACTATTTGCCCGGCCTCCTCAGGAGACGGAGCTTGATCAAACGCTTCAATCTTCGAAGTCACCTTGAGCCGACGCTCACGCACGTCCTGAAAAATCTCATTGGACGAGGCAAACAAGCCATTCGGCACTGGGGCCAGTGGGTCGCGACTTAACGCCAAAACATGATTTAGAACATTTGACGCTTCCGCGCCCTCTATATGTAAAAGATACTCCGGAGAGCTCTTGACAAGCTCCAGAAGTTCGCCAGGAGTGGATAGATTGAGTTTAACTCTTGTCTCATTCCAGGTAAGTTTGAGTCGACGAGATCTTCCCGCTTCGATTCGAATGGGTACCGGAGCTTTTCCTGTCGGATCGTTGTAGTTGACTGGATCACCACTACAATAGGCGTAACCGTTGATTCCACCAATGCCAAAAGGGCTCAGCGAGTCTGAAGATGTAAACCTCATCAAGGCCGGGTTGTAAGAGCGTAGCCCGGCGCCGAGCGGATAGCATCCTGAGCTATTATCTATGCGCTCGCCATCATACCCAAGCTTAGATAACTGCATCAGCAGTGATAAGGAATAGCCGTACGCCGTATAGTTCATATGCCCTCGGCAACCTTTGTAGTAACAAAGCCAAAGTACACTTGAAGACAACCTTGGAAACTCTCACCCAACAAAATACCCCTGATCCTTCATAGGTCAACTATCAGAATTACCAGGCTCATGCTTTTGTGACGTTAATTGAACACCTGTTCGGGCCTCTTCGCGGGCACGCCCGCTCCCACAGATATGGCGCAGGCCTGAGGCTTGTGCAACTCCCTGTGGGAGCGGGCGTGCCCGCGAAAGGGCCAGTGGCCTTACAACCAACGGTCCAGGTATACCTTCTGCTTGTGCCAAGCCTCGTCCTGCACCACGGGCCTGAACCTCACCACCGCCCCCGGCATGCACTGCGCCAGCTGTGCCAGCGCCAACGGCGTCAACGCCCCCAGCCGCGGATACCCGCCAATGGTCTGCCGGTCATTGAGCAACACGATCGGCTGCCCGTCCGGCGGCACCTGCACCGCCCCCAGCGGAATACCTTCAGAAATCATCGGGGCGCCCTGATAGACCAATTGCGGCCCCAGCAGGCGGATGCCCATGCGATCGGCCCGGCTGTCCAGCGTCCAGTCACTGTTGAACGCCTCGAACAGGCTGGTACCGCTGAAATCACCAATCTGCGCGCCCATCACCAGGTCGAGCACAGGCTTTTGTACGTACTGCGGGCGCAACGCATGCGGCACCTCGCGCAGGATTGCATCGTGACCGGGGAACGCTAATGCCTGGCCTTTAACCAGCGCAGCCCCTTGGCCATCGATGCCACCCAGCTCTTCACGTACCACCGTGGCACAACTGCCCAGCACATCTTCGCCCATAAACCCGCCCGGTGCCGCCAGGTAAGCCCGAACGCCCTGCTTAGGCTGCTTCAGGGTCAAGCTTTGCCCCTTGGCCAGGGCAAAGCTGCGCCAGGGGGCCAAAGGCTGATCATCAACCCGCGCATCCAGATCGGCACCAGCCAGCGCCAGCACGCAATCCTGCTCCGCCACCACACTGAAGCCACCCAACGCCACCTCGACCACCGGCGCTCCCAAGGCGTTGCCCAGCAGCCAGTTGGCCCAGTGCATCGCCACCCAGTCCAGCGCGCCGCCCTGGGTTACGCCCAAGTGGCGCACGCCGAAGCGCCCGGCGTCCTGCAACTGGCACAATGGCGTACTGGCCTCGATCTTCAACTGCTTCATCCCTGCGCCTCCACATCACCACCCAAGGCCAGGAATTCGCTGCGCGAAACCGGCACGAAGCGCACCCGGTCACCGGGTTGCAACAGGCTGTAACCCTCGCGATCCCGGTCGAACAGGCGCACCGGGGTACGGCCAATCAGGTTCCAGCCGCCCGGCGATACCGCCGGATACGCTGCCGTCTGCCGCTCGGCAATGCCCACGCTACCCGCCGCCACGCGCTTGCGCGGTGTGCTCAGGCGCGGGCTGGCCAGGCGTTCGTCCACCAGGCCCATGAAGCCGAAACCGGGGGCAAAGCCCAGGGCAAATACCGGATAGTCGCGCTCGCTGTGCAAGCGGATGACATCGGCTTCACTCAAGCCGCTGCGGGCTGCCAGCACAGGCAGTTCCGGGCCGACACTGGCGTCGTACCACACCGGGATTTCATGTCGCCGGCCGCCGCTGCCGGCGTCTGGCTGCAAACCGTCCAGCGCCTGGGTGATCAGCGCCCTCGCCTCACCCGGCGGCAGGTCGAACTGCACCATCAGCGTGGTGTAAGACGGCACCAGGTCAAGCAGATGCTGGCCGAACGCAGCGCTCAAGCGTTGGCTGGCGGCGAGCATCCATGGCATGTTGGCCTCGTCGATACGGTCGAACAGCCGCACCATCAGGCTGTCGATGGCCACCACTTCGATGCGCAGCCTCATCGTGCCTCCAGCGCATCAAGGGCCTGGCGTATCTGCCGCACCGCCGCCACCGAACTGTCGTTGTCGCCGTGCACGCACAGGGTACTGGCTTGCAGGCGCAGGGCACTGCCATCAGCCGCCACCAACGTGTCGTCGCGGGCAACACGCACAGCCTGCTCCACTACCAGCGCCGGGTCGTGGTGCACCGCACCGGGCAGGCGTCGCGACACAAGATGACCGCTGGCGGTGTAGGCGCGATCGGCGAACGCCTCGAACCACAGCGGCACGCCGACTTCATCGCCCAGCGCCTGGGCGGCGCGGTTGTCGGCAGTGGCCATGAGCATCAGCGGCAGGTTGCTGTCGTAGGCCGCCACGGCCTCCAGCACCGTGCGCAGCTTGAGCGGGTCGGCCATCATGTCGTTGTACAGCGCGCCATGGGGTTTCACATAGGCCACGCGGCCCCCCAGCACCTTGCAGATACCCTCCAGCGCGCCGATCTGGTAGTGCAGCAAGTCGCGGATTTCCTCCGGGCTGCAAGCCATGGAGCGGCGGCCAAAGCCGACCAGGTCCGGGTAGGCGGGGTGCGCGCCGATGGCCACGCCATGCTCCAGCGCCAGGGTCACGGTGCGGCGCATGATGCCGGGGTCACCCGCGTGGTAGCCACAGGCGATGTTGGCGCAGTCGATGTAGGGCATCACCTCGGCGTCCAGGCCCATGCGCCAGCTGCCGAAACTCTCACCCATGTCGCAATTGAGTAGCAGGCGTTCCACCACGTGGTCTCCCTTGTTGTTGTCCATAGGCCTACCTTACCGCGCCTTGAGCTGTTTGCCGCGGGTTTCCGGCAGGCTCAGGGCCGCCATGATGACGATCCCGTAGGACACTGCGGAGAACACGCCAATGCCCAGGCCCAGCGGTACATTCTGGCCGAGCATGCCGATCATCAACGGGAACAACGCCGCTATGACCTTGCCGATGTTGTAGCAGAAGCCCTGCCCCGAGCCACGAATGCGCGTGGGGAACAGTTCGGTGAGGAACGCGCCCATGCCACTGAAGATGCCCGAGGCAAAAAAGCCCAGCGGGAAGCCCAGCCACAGCATCACGCCATCGCTGACCTGCATTTGCGTGTACAGCAGCACGATGATGAACGAGCCCACGGCGAACAGGATGAAGTTCTTCTTGCGCCCCAGCAGGTCGGACAGGTAGGCGCTGACCACGTAACCCACGTACGAGCCAACGATCACCATGGCCAGGTAGCCCCCCGTGCCCAGCACGCTCAGGCCGCGCTCGTTCTTGAGGAAGGTCGGCAGCCATGAAGTGATGGCGTAGTAGCCACCCAGCGCACCCGTGGTCAGCAGAGACGCCCGCACAGTGGTCCAGAGCATGCCCGGGGCGAAGATTTCGTAGAAGTGCGAAGGTGCCTCGGCCTTTTCTTCTGCCTTGGCCTCGCGATACACCTCGGGGTCCTTGACCAGGCGGCGAACGAAGATCACGAACACCGCCGGCACCAGGCCCAACAGGAACAGCGCGCGCCAGGCCTGCTCTGGCGGCAGCCAGGAGAACAACAGCGCGTAGAGGATTGCCGTGAGGCCCCAGCCGATGGCCCAGCCAGACTGCACCATGCCCACCGCCTTGCCGCGGTCCTGGGCACGGATCACCTCGCCGATCAGTACCGCGCCAGCCGTCCATTCACCGCCGAAGCCAAAGCCCATCAGGGTGCGGGCGATCAGCAACTGTTCGTAGCTCTGGGCAAAGCCGCACAGGAAGGTGAAAAAGGCGAACCACAGCACTGTCAGTTGCAGGGTACGCACCCGGCCGATGCGGTCGGAGAGGATACCGGCTACCCAGCCACCCACGGCCGAGGCTATCAGTGTGCTGGTGTGGATCAACCCGGCTTCGGTAGTGGTGATGCCCCACAGCATGATCAGTGTGGGGATGACGAAGCTGAGCATCTGCGTGTCCATGCCATCCAGGCCATAGCCGATCTTGCAGCTCCAGAAGGTGCGCCGTTGCTGTTTGTCGATATCGCGGTACCAGGCGAAAGGCCCGGACGAAGGGGGGGAACTGACCTGCTGCTGCACGCCGGTAGAGTTCATGGATGCCTCGGCTTGTTGGTATTGTTTTATGGGCGACATAAAGCGTCGCGGCCTGGGCACCATTGTTCAGAGGCCGCAGCGCTTGCGTCCAACGAGAAAAACCGCCGGTCTGGAACAAGAAAAACTGATCATGAACCTTCGTTTCCTCGAAACATTCGTCTGGGTCGCCCGGCTCAAGAGCTTCCGCCTGACGGCAGAAAAGCTGTTCACCACCCAGGCCTCGGTGTCCAGCCGCATTGCCGCGCTGGAGGCAGACCTGGGTGTGAAGCTGTTGCTGCGCGATTCTCGCGGGGTCAGCCTGACCCCGGAAGGCGCCAAGGTGCTGGAATACGCCGAGCGCATGCTGGAAACCGCCAAGGCCATGAAGCAATCGCTGGACAGCGACCGGGCCAAGGTCGGGCGCATTCGGATCGGCGTGATGGACACGGTCATCCATACCTGGATGAGTGCGCTGGTGGCGGAGCTGACCGAGCGCTACCCGCAGGTGGAAATCGAACTGGTGGCCGACACCGCGCTGAACCTGCGCGAACAACTGCAGAAGGGTTTTCTCGATGTGATCCTGCAGACCGACCTGCTGCGTGAGCAATCGATCCGCAGCCTGGACCTGGCGCGCTACCCGATGGGCTGGGTGGTGGCTGCCGGCTCGCACCAGCACCGGGACTACGCCTCGCTGGCCGAGCTTGGGCGCGAGCGGATCATCACCTTCTCGAAGAATTCGCGGCCACACCAAGAGGTGTTGAGCTTGCTGCAAGCTGCGGGGGCCGAGGCGCCACGGCTGAACTGCGTGAACTCGGTGGCGGCGATTACCCGGTTGTTGCGTGACGGGTTTGGCATTGGTGCGCTGCCGCCGGCGCTGGTGGATGCCGAGTTGGGCCGGGGCGAACTGGTGCTGCTGCAAGGGCTGCAACCGCCGCCCGGCCTGGAGCTGGTGGTGGCCTGGCAGACCGGGGTGGCGTTGGTCGATGAGGTGGTCGGGGTTTGCCGGCAGGTGTTGGAGGGGTACGCGCGTGATGTGGGGGGGCAGCGGATCGTGCTGGTCTGAAAGATTGCTTTTGCCTGTGCCGGCCTCTTCGCGGGTAAACCCGCTCCCACAGGTACTGCATCAACCTTGAGAGCTGTACCATCCCTGTGGGAGCGGGTTTACCCGCGAAGAGGCCGGCACAGCTACCGCAGAAATCAGCGCCAGCTCTCTTTTACAGCCCTGCGCCGCCCACCGAGGATCACCCAGCCAATTCCCAGCAACAGGCTTTCAACCACGAATGCCAGCACAAAACCGGCACCAACGCCCCAGCCAACCGCTTCGGGCACCAGCAGAATCTGATAGCTGTAGCCATTCAGCGTCTCTTCGCGCAGCTGTGGGTCGGCCTGTATCAGCACATGCCAGGTTCGCTGCGCCCAAGGCCCTTGCAGCGCCTGCCATTCGTTTTCCAGCAGTTCGTTGCGGATCATCAGGCTTTCGATGCTGTTGGCATCACTGTTGAACACCGGGTCGTCACTGCTGCGGTAATGCCGCAGCAGCGCCTGCAAGTCGCCCTTGAAAAAGCGCTCGGCCGTTTGCCGGAAACCATCCAGCGCCTCGCGCGACTCGAACAGGTGCGCTTCGACCCGCTGGCTATAGTCCTTGACCAGTCCCGGGACCTGGATACCGGCCAGCAGGCCGAAGGTGAACAGCAGCAACCGCAGGTAACTTCTGAACATGCAGCGTCCTTAGCTCTGGCCGTGCGCCACACATTCGCCGTGCCGCCACAGGGCCCATTGACCCGGCTCGTAACGGTGCCAGGTCTCGTTCTCGGTCAGGGCCTCGGTGGCAATCACCGTGACCACGTCGTTGGGGGTGGTTTCGGTATGAAAATCGACGATCAGGTCGACATCCTTCAACCGCGCAGCACCAAACGGCGCACGGCGGGTAATGTGTACCAGCTTGGTCGAGCAGAAGCAGAACAGCCAGTCGCCGTCACTGAGCATGCAGTTGAACACGCCCTGGCCACGGTAGCCGGCACAAGCTTCGACCAGCACCGGCAGCAGCTGTTCCACCGGCACTGGCTCGGGGAAGGCGCTGCGGATGCGGTTGAGCAGGTCGCAGAAGGCCGCTTCGCTGTCGGTGTCGCCCACCGGCCGGTAGAAACTGGCCAGGCCCTTGAAGTCGCCCAATTGGCCGTTGTGCGCAAAACACCAGTTGCGGCCCCACATTTCCCGTACGAACGGGTGGGTGTTGGACAGGCACACCTTGCCGACGTTGGCCTGGCGGATATGGCCGATCACCACTTCGCTCTTGATCGGGTAGCGCTGCACCAGGTTGGCCACTTCCGACTCGCTGCTCGCTGCCGGGTCCTGGAACAGGCGCAGGCCACGGCCTTCGTAGAAGCCGATGCCCCAGCCATCACGGTGCGGGCCAGTGCGCCCGCCGCGCTGCATCAGGCCGGTGAAGCTGAAAACGATATCGGTAGGGACGTTGGCACTCATGCCCAGCAGTTCGCACATCGGCGTGTCTCCTGCGCTTACAGACGGGGCTCGACCCGGCCATTGCCGCGTGGTGCGGCCGGGCGTGGGTCGTCGCGGTAACGGTCACCGCGCTCGGCGGCCAAGGGGGCATGGGCGGCGAGCTGGTCATCTTCGGCGGCCTGGCGCTGGGCGGCGGCCTCGGCTTGCTCGCGGCGCTCGCGGGCGCGTTTTTCCAGCGGCCAGCGCAGCAGCACGAAGAGGAAATACAGGCCAAAGGCAATCATGCCGTACATGGCGAAGTCGGACACTGCACGCCAGGCGTTGTTACCGACCTTGAAGGCGACATCCAGGGCGGTGATGGCGATGGCCGGGGCGAAGCTGTCCTTGACCGGGTCGACCACGGTCGGCGTCAGCAGCAGCACCGCCAGCACCACCCGCAGCGGTTCGCGCAGCCAGCGCCACATCCAGCCGGTCAGCTTGAAGCCCACCAGCAGGCAGCCCAAGGCGGCCACAGCGTAGAGGCCCCAGAGAAGGGTGTAGTCGTTCTCGGTCATGGTGTTCGTGCAAGCCAGGCAAAGAGATGCCTATGATAAACACTTTTCCGGGCGCAGACAGTGTTTGCCTGTACCGGCCTCTTCGCGGGCTCGCCCGCTCCCACAGGTACTGCGCACTGCTCGAGGACAGTGGTGATCCTGTGGGAGCGGGCAAGCCCGCGAAGAGGCCGGCCCAGGCAACCCCAATCAAGAGATCCTCAATGCCAACCAAGCCCCAACCCCCGATTGCCAAAGCCGATCAAGCCGCCGACCCGTACGCCTGGCTGCAACAGCGCGACACCCCCGAGGTGCTCGCCTACCTGCAAGCCGAAAACGCCTACCAGGAGGCCTGCCTGGCCGACCAGGCGCCGTTGCGCGAGCAACTGTTCGAAGAGATCAAGGGCCGTATCCAGGAAACCGACCTGTCGCTGCCGTCTCCCTGGGGCCCTTACCTCTATTACACCCGCACCACCGCTGGCGACGAATACCCGCGCCATTACCGCTGCCCTCGCCCGGCCGACGACTCCAACACCGTCGATGAAAGCCAGCAGCAACTGCTGCTCGACCCCAACGCCCTGGCCAATGGCGGCTTCCTGTCGCTGGGCGCGTTCAACGTCAGCCCCGACCATCGTCTGCTGGCCTACAGCCTCGACACCAGCGGCGACGAAATCTATGCCCTGTACGTCAAGGACCTTGCCACTGGCAACGTCACCGCCCTGCCCTTCGACGATTGCGACGGCAGCCTGACCTGGGCCAACGACAGCCAGACGCTGTTCTTCGCCGAACTGGACGACACTCACCGGCCCTGGCGCCTGCGCCGCCACACCTTGGGCAGCGAAGCTGTGCAGACCGTGTTCGAAGAAACCGACGGGCGTTTCTTCCTGCACTGCTACCGCTCCAGTTCCGAGCGCCAACTGGTGCTGCTGCTGAACAGCAAGACCACCAGCGAGGCCTGGGTACTGGACGCCGAAACCCCACAGGCGCCGTTCACCTGCCTGGCGCCGCGTGTCGAAGGCCATGAGTACTTCCCCGACCATGGCCAGCTGGACGGCGAGTGGCGCTGGTTCATCCGCACCAACCAGGACGGCATCAACTTCGCCCTGTACCACGCCCCGGTCGTTCCGGTGCCTAGCCGTGAACAATGGCAGGTGCTGGTGGCACACCGCGATGCGATCATGCTCGAAGGCCTCAGCCTGAATGCCAGCGCCCTGACCCTGAGCCTGCGCGAAGGCGGCCTGCCGATTATCGAGGTACGCCCGCAAGGCCAGGTGCCTTATCGC
Organism: Pseudomonas sp. NPDC089547; assembly: GCF_050280665.1. NCBI lineage: Bacteria > Pseudomonadati > Pseudomonadota > Gammaproteobacteria > Pseudomonadales > Pseudomonadaceae > Pseudomonas > Pseudomonas sp. NPDC089547. The sequence goes on from NZ_JBNNVS010000023.1 coordinate 57,637, forward strand.
GTCGAGCTGCCGGACGCCGCCTACAGCCTGTACGTGCAGGACAGCCTGGAGTTCGCCAGCACCCGCATACGCCTGCGCTACGAAGCCCTCAACCGCCCGGCCCAGGTGCGTCAGCTGGGGCTGGCCACGGGTGCCCAGGCCGTGCTCAAGCAAACCCCGGTGCTAGGGGCATTCGATGCCGATGACTATGTAAGCGAGCGCCTGTGGGCAACCGCAGCGGACGGCACTCGGGTGCCGATCAGCCTGGTGCGTCGTCGCCAGGACCTGGGCAAGACCGTGCCGCTTTACCTGTACGGCTACGGTGCTTATGGCGAAAGCCTCGACCCGTGGTTCTCCCATGCGCGCCTGAGCCTGCTGGAACGTGGCGTGGCCTTTGCCATCGCCCATGTGCGTGGCGGCGGCGAACTGGGTGAAGCCTGGTACCGCGCCGGCAAGCAGGAGCACAAGCCCAACACCTTCAACGACTTCATCGCCTGCGCCGAGCACCTGATCGCCGAGGGCGTGACCACTGCTGGCCGGCTGGCCATCAGCGGCGGCAGCGCAGGCGGCCTGTTGATGGGCGCAGTGCTCAACCTGCGCCCCGAACTGTTCCGTTGTGCAATTGCCGAAGTGCCGTTCGTCGACGTGCTCAACACCATGCTCGACCCCGAACTGCCACTGACCGTGACCGAGTACGACGAATGGGGCAACCCTGAAGAGCCCGAGGTGTATGAGCGAATCAAGGCGTATGCGCCGTACGAGAACGTGAAAGCGCAGGCCTATCCGGCCATGCTGGTGGTGGCGGGCTACAACGACAGCCGCGTTCAGTACTGGGAAGCAGCCAAGTGGGTGGCGCGGTTGCGTACGCGCAAGACCGACAACAACCTGCTACTGCTCAAGACCGAGATGGGGGCTGGCCATGGCGGCATGAGCGGGCGGTATCAGGGGTTGAAGGATGTAGCGCTGGAATATGCGTTCGTGTTTGAAGAGCTGGGTATTGTTTGAGATAGCCGGGGGCGCTTTGCGCCCCTTTCGCGACACAAGGCCGCTCCTACAAGGGAACGCGATCGCCTGTAGGAGCGGCCTTGCGTCGCGATGGGCTGCAAAGCAGCCCCAAAAACTCCACAGCCACGCACATCCTTCAGTCAATCATCATCCACCGCCGGCTTCTGGGGCTCCGGCCGCAACCCCGGCAATGGCTGGTCCTTTGGCGGCCCGGGCACGGGCATTGGCGGCAACAAGGGCGCCCCCGGCTGGCTGTCATAGGCCTTGGGCGGCGTACTCGGGGTTATCTGCGGGTATGGCGTGGGCGTCGGCGTACCCGGTGCACCAGGCACGGGCGTCGTCAACCGGGGTGGCGTGCTTGCGGCTTCGGCCATGGGCAGGCCAGCCATCAACAGCGCGGTGAGGATCGCGTGAAACATCTGCAACCTCCTGTCGGGAACCTTCCTACAGGCTACGCCTAAATCAAACCTTTCGCCTGTCCGCCTGCCCTGCAAGCGCGCTAGACTCAATGACATAACCGTCATTTGCCTGATCAGAACCAAGGAAACATCATGAGCTCCACCTCTTCCGCCGCCGCCACCGCGCGCCTCGACCGCATCCTGGCCGATGCCAAGCGTGACAAGGAAATGGGCTACCGCGACAAGGCCCTGAGAATGTACCCGCACGTCTGCGGCCGCTGCGCCCGCGAGTTCGCCGGCAAGCGCCTGAGCGAGCTGACCGTGCACCACCGTGACCACAACCACGACAACAACCCGCAGGACGGTTCCAACTGGGAACTGCTGTGCCTGTACTGCCACGACAACGAGCACTCGCGTTACACCGACCAGCAATACTTCAGCGAAGGCTCCACCAGCACCCCGAGCATTGCCAAGGCCACCCACAACCCGTTCGCCGCACTGGCGGGCATGTTGAAAAAAGACTGACCATCGATTCGCCCCCCGCTGCTACCGGGCAGCCCGTATAATCGCGCTTTTTTCGCGAAGGGCCCCGGTACGTGGCAAACAAACGATACAGCTGCATCGGCCTGTTCAACCCCAAATCGGCAGAAAACGTCGGCTCGGTGATGCGCGCGGCGGGCTGCTATGGCGTGAATTCGGTGTTCTACACCGGCAAACGCTACGAACGTGCGCGTGACTTCGTCACCGACACCAAGCGCGTGCATTACGACATTCCGCTGATCGGCATCGATGACCTGCAACGCATCATCCCGCTGGGCTGCACGCCGGTGGCGGTGGAGCTGGTGGAAGGTGCGCGGCCGCTGCCGGAATATACCCACCCGGATCGAGCCATTTATATCTTCGGACCCGAGGATGGCTCGTTGAGCGAAGACGTGCGGGGGTGGTGTGAAGAGACCATCTACATACCCACCGAGGGTTGCATGAACTTGGCGGCGACGGTGAATGTGGTGCTTTATGACCGCATGGCCAAGGGGCTGAATACCCGGTCGGGGCCCAAGTTCAAGTAATAAAAAAGGCCGCCACTGCGTAAGCAGGGCGGCCAGGTGCTGAGCTCCGTCAGAACAGCACCGGTCTTGCTCAGATCACGAAGCGTTGATCCAGATGGTCTTCAGCTCCGTGTATTGGTCATGGGCCCAGATGGACTTGTCGCGCCCACCAAAGCCAGACTCCTTGTAGCCACCGAACGGCGTGGTCACATCGCCTTCACCGAAGCAGTTCACGGTCACCACGCCCGCGCGGATTTCCCGCGACAGGCGCAGCGCGTTGCGCAGGCTGCCGGTGTAGGCCGAAGCGGCCAGGCCATAAACGGTGTCGTTGGCCAGCTCGATCGCCTCGTCGATGGTTTCGAAGCTGGTCACGCTCAGCACCGGGCCAAAGATTTCCTCGACGAACAGCTTGTTGTCGCGGCTGACGTTGTCGACGATGGTCGGCTGCACGAACACGCCTTCCTCGGTCTCGCCACCCTGAACGATGCTGAGCTTCTGCTCGGCAGCGTATTCCAGGTACGACTTCACCTTCTCGAAGTGCGATTTGCTGACCATGGCGCCCAGGCGGTTTTCCGGGTCGAGCGGGTCGCCCAGCTTCCAGTCTTTCAGGTGCTTGGCGATCAGGCCCAGCAGCTCGTCCTTGACGTCCTTGTGCACGATCAGGCGCGAGGAGGCGGAGCAGTTCTCGCCCATGTTCCAGAACGCACCCGCGGTGACGAACTGGGCCACTTCGTCCAGGTCTTCGCAGTCGTTCATGACCACGGCCGGGTTCTTGCCACCCAGCTCCAGCACGATGCGCTTGAGGTTGGACTCGGCCGCGTATTTCAGGAACAGGCGGCCGGTATCGGTAGAGCCGGTGAAGCTGACCATCGGGATGTCCATGTGGCGGCCGATGGCTTCGCCCACTTCACGGCCACCGCCAGGCACCAGGTTGAACACACCGGCCGGGATGCCAGCCTCATGGGCCAGTTCGGCCACGCGCAGGGCGCTGAGGGTGGTTTCCTTGGCCGGCTTGACCACGATCGAGCAACCGGCGGCCAGCGACGGGGCGATCTTCCACGCCAGCATCAGCAGCGGGAAGTTCCATGGCAGCACCAGGCCGACCACGCCAATGGCTTCACGCACCACCATGGTCACGGCAGCATTGCCGGTCGGCGCGGTGGCGTCGTAGATCTTGTCGATCAGCTCGGCGTGCCAGCGGATGGTGTGGATGGTTTCCGGCACGTCGACGGTCTGGCACTCGCTGACCGGCTTGCCGCTGTCCAGCGCTTCCAGCACCGCCAGCTCGTGGGCGTTGTCTTCGAGCAGTTGGGCGAACTTCTGCAGCACGTGCTTGCGGTCGTTCGGCTGCATCTTCGACCAGGTGCCCTCTTCGAACACGCGCTTGGCCGCAGCCACCGCAACGTTGACGTCGTTGACGTCGCACGCGGCGACCTCAGCCAGCTGCTTGCCGGTGGCCGGGTTGGTGGTGACGAAGGTGCGACCGGAGATGGCATCGCGGAATTCACCGTCGATGAACGCCTTGGTGCGCAGTTGCAGGTCGGCGGCGATGGCCGCGTATTGTTCCTTGCTCAGCAATTCAGCCATTTTTCCAGCCTCCTTATTTGATCTGGGCGATGGTGGCCTTCAGTTCGGTGACCACACGTTGCAGCTCTTGCTTCTCGGCGGCGTCCAGGTCGTACAGCGGCTTGCGCACACCACCGGTGCTCAGGCCATTCAGGGCCACGCCGTTCTTGATGGCCTGGACGAACTTGCCACCTTCGAGGAAGTCCATCAGCGGCATCATGGCAGCCATGATCTTGCGGCCCTTGTCGAAGTCTTTCTCGATCACGCAGGCCTCGTACAGGGCCACGTGCTCGCGCGGGATGAAGTTGGAGCCGGCGCAGACCCAGCTCTTGGCGCCCCAGGCGAAGAATTCCAGGGCCTGGTCGTCCCAGCCGCAGGACAGCTGGATGTTCGGGCGTTTGATGGCCAGGCGGTGCAGCTGGGCCATGTCACCGGAGCTTTCCTTGATGGCGACGATATTTTTCACGTCGGCCACGGCGTCGAAGAACTCTTCACCCATGCTTACGCTCATGCGGCCTGGGTAGTTATAGAGCATGATCGGCAGGCCGGCGGCGGCGTCAACCGCTTTGACGTGCAGGGCGATTTCCTGCTGGGTTGGCAGCGCGTACGGCGGGGTGCCCACCAGCAGCGCATCGGCCTTGATTTCCTTGGCGTGCTGGGCAAAGGCCACTGCGTCTTCGGTGCGGATGCCACCGGTGCCGACGATCAGCGGCAGGCGGCCGTTGAGCACGTCCTTGGCCTGGGCGGCTAGTTCGATGCGCTCCTGGGTGGTGTGGGCGTAGTACTCGCCGGTGGAGCCACCAATGATGACGCCGTGGATTTTCGACTCGACCAGGTATTCGAGGACCTCGGCAAACGCTGCCTTGTCGATCGAGCCGTCCGCAGCCAGCGGAGTGATTGCCGGGGTGTAGATGCCTTCGAATTTCACGGTAGGTTCTCCAGTGCGTTGCTCAGTGTTGTTAAGGCCGCCACGCAACCACGCGGCGGTGGGTTGTAAGGCTTCAGCCAAGCGAAGCAGCTTGTTGCAGGTTTAGCGAGCGGGTTTCCGGGGCCAGGGCGACCGAGAAGGCCAGGCCGACGAAGGTCACGGCAGCAGCGGCATACATGGTGGCGCCGATGCCATAGCTGTCGAGGGCGATGGGCACCAGCCAGGTGCCAACTGCGGCACCGACCCGCGACATGGAGGTGCCCACGCCCACGGCGCCAGCGCGGATTTCGGTGGGGAACAGTTCGTTGGGGTACACCAGTTGCAGCACCTGGGCGCCACCGATGAACAACGCATAAGCCCCGAACAGCACCAGGATGAGCATCTCGTTGCCATTGCTGAAGGCCCCCAGGCCCACCAGCGCCAGCCCCGACCAGAAGAAGCTGTGCAGCAGCGTGGTGCGCCGGCCGATGGTGTTGAGCAGGCGGGTGCCGACGATGCAACCGACCACGAACAGGAAGGTGATGGCGATGGAACCAATCGAGGCCCAGTCCCCTTTCAGGTTCAGCGCGCCCAGCACTTTCGGGGCGAACGCATACACGGCAAACACCGGGATCACCGAGCAGGTCCAGAACATGGTGACGAACAGCATGCGCTTGCCGTAGCCGGAGTGCAGCAGGCTGAGGAACGACAGCTTGCGGGTCTTGGGCTCTTCCGGCAGGTTCTTCAGCGAAAAACCGTTGCCGTAGACGCGCTTGATCACCTGCTCGGCCTCGGCCGAACGGCCTTTGCTGATCAGCCAGCGTGGCGACTCCGGTGTACCCAGGCGGATGGCGAACAGCAACGCACCGATAACCGCCGCGCTGGCCAGCACCAGGCGCCAGGCGTCGTCGCCACCGTGGCGCAGGATGGCCTCACCGGCCAGGTAGGCGGTAGCGGCGCCGGCAAACCACAACACGGTCAGGGTAGCCAGGCGCGGGCCGCGGTTCTTCTTCGGCAGGAACTCCACCAGTAGAGAGGTGGCGACCGGGTATTCGATACCCACGGCGATACCGATGGCGAACCGCAGCAGGAACAATGCAAGCGCCGACTCCACCCAAAGCTGCGCGACCGAGGCCAGGATGAACAGGGTCGGGCCAACGAAGAACACGCGCTTGCGGCCGAAACGGTCGGTCAGCCAACCGCCGAAGAAGCCACCGAAGAAAATGCCGATCAGCGCCGAGGCAGCAATCATGCCCTGCCAGAAACTGGTGAGGCCCAGGCCTGCAGACATCTGCACCATGGCCACGCCTATAATGCTCAGTACATAGCCATCGACGAACGAGCCGCCACCGGAACGCAGGGTCAGCAACTGGTGGAAGCTGTTGATCGGTACATCTTCAATCGAAACATTCGGATTTGTCATTGTTGTTCCTACCACGTCTGCTACTTGCACATTTTCAAGGCGAGCGCGTCCGCGAAACTGAAAACTGCACTCAGCCCCGGGTGACCGGACTACGCATCTCGATCATCAAATTCGGGCAAGCCGCGCCCGTGCCGGCCAACTAACGCCGACGCAAATGTTGTATGGCCTAACTCAGGTAACGATCAGCTCTCTTTGCCTGCGCGGAACTGCCCCCACATCAGGTTGGCGTTCAGACCCAAGGAAACCAGGGGCTGTGGTGGGTTTGCACAAGGCCCGGGGGCATTGAGCAGAAACTCGATCAATTCGTTCTTGTCACCGGCCAGCCAGTCGGCCAGCAACTTACCGGTGACGGTGCCACGGGTAACACCCAGGCCGTTACAGCACAGTGCGCCAACCACATTGGGCGCCAACTTGCCGAAGAAGCCCATGTGGTTGCGTGACAGTGCCAGTGCACCGCCCCAGGTATATTCAAAGTCCACAGCAGGCAACATCGGGAAGCGCCGGGCGAACGATTCACGGTGGCGCTCCACGAAGCGCTCCAGGTACTTGCGGTTGCTGCGCCCGTCGGGGTTGTAGCTGAAGCTGTTGCGGATCAGCAGGCGGTTGTCCACCGTGCGGCGCATGGTGGTGCCGAACGGGTCGGCCGGAATGACGCCCCAGTAGGGTTTGCCCCCCAGGCGCGCCTGCTCTTCCTCGGTCAGCGGGCGGGTGATGCTGCCGTAGGTGAACACCGGCAGCATGCGGCCCTTGAGGAAACCGAAGCTCATGCCGAAGGCGTTGGTGGTGAGTACCAGCTTGTCGGCCGTGATCGAGCCGTTGGCATGGCGCAGCACAACCTTGTCGCCGTATTCGACGTCGGTGATCGGCGTGTGTTCGTACAGCGAAACATTCGCCGGCAAGCTGTCGGCCAGGCCTTTGACCAATGCCGAAGGTTGCAGCAAGGCAGTGCCCGGGGTGAACAGGCCCTTGCGGTAGAAGTCCGTGCCGATGTGATCAGGCAAGTCGCGGCCTTCAATCACTTCGTAGGGCTGGCCAAGCTTGTCCAGGCCCCGGCGGTAGGCGTCCAGCACGGCAATGCCGCGGTCTTCGATGGCCGCCTGGTACTTGCCGCAGTGGCGGAACTGGCACTCGATGTCGTACTGCTCGATCAGGTCCTTGAGGTACTGCTGGCCCCCCAGGTTGAGCTTGAGGATGGTCTTGGCGATGTCGATGTCGCCGATGTAATCCTCGGCACCGATATCGTGCGGCAGGTCGATGGCAAAGCCAGCGTTGCGCCCGGAGGTGCCGAAGCCGACTTCCTGGGCTTCGACCAGCACGATCTCGTCATGCGGAAAGTTCGTTGCCAGCTGGCGTGCGGCAGCCAGGCCGGTGAAGCCAGCACCCACCACAACCCAGCGCGCGTGGCTGTGGCCACTGTGGGCAGGCCTTGGCGTACGCGGTTTGCTCAGGTGGTACCAGCCACAGGTGGCATCATCGGCAGGTAACGAACTTATTTTTGTCATCTCACTAACCTGGATCTTGTTGTCGACGGGCGGTCAATGCCAGAGGCCTGACCTTGGTAATTCATATCTGGATCGGTACATCCAGCCCTTGCGGTGCGGCGTACTCGGCCATGCGCCGGCGCGACAGCTCGAAGTGCTCGCGCACCAGTTGGCCGGCAGCTTGCGGGTCGCGGCGTTCGATGGCCTGGATCATCTGCTCGTGCTGCTCGCAGGCGATTTCGAGGTCGCGCTGCATGTCGTCGGTGGTCGGGTGGCGGTAGAAGATCTTGCCCAGCCGGGTGTGGTCGATCAGCAGGCGGCGCAGGCTCGGCAGCAGGTAGTCGTTGTGTGCCATCTTGCCGATTTCCAGGTGGAAGGCGTCGTTGTAGAGCACGCGGTTTTCCACGTCGCGCTCTTCGATAGCCTGACGGAACTGGGCCTGGATGCCTTTGAGCACTTCGATTTCTTCAGTGCTGGCGTAGGTGGCGGCCAACTGGGTGGTGGCCACATAGATAAGCGGCGCGGCAACGTAGAAGCTGTGCAGCGACTCGTGGTTCATGGCGGCGACGCGTGGCGCGCGGTTGGCTTCCAGCTCGATGTAGCCTTCGGCGGCAATCTGGCGCAGCAGCTCACGGACAGGGGGGCGCGACAGACCAAATTCGTCGCACAGGGCCAGTTCGTCCACCACGGCGCCCGGGGCCAGTTCCATGCTGAGGATCCGGCGGCGCAGCGCTTCGGCCAGGACGGCTTTGCGGTCCGGCGGCACTTCTGCGGCGAGTGGTTGAACGGTGGCTTTCATGGCGGCCTTCTTTGTTGTCATAGAGCTATGTCTACTATTTGTATAACGACTATAGGGCACTGTTAGACAATGTGTCTACAGCATTTTCGATGAACGGTGAAATCAGTTTGGGCCTTTGTTTTTAGGGGTTTCAGCGGGGTCCAAGGGTGGGATTAAACACCCTTGGGGCTGCATTGCCAAACCGGACAGGTAATTATCCAGATCAGACAAATGTGCAAAATGTGCCGGCCCCTTCGCGGGCTTGCCCGCTCCCACAGGTCCGGCGCAGGCCCTGAAAGCTGTGCTGTACCTGTGGGAGCGTGCAAGCCCGCGAAGGGGCCGGCACAAGCAAAAAAGCCACCTGCAAGCAGGTGGCTCTCTTTCATTCACACAAATCCAGTTACGCGGTCGCCAAGCCCTCGCGCCGTGCATGCCGCTTGCTGGTAATCACCCCCAACACCAAAATCACCAACGCCAGTGCAAAGGTCAGCGACACCTCCATACGGTGCTTGGGCATGACGAACATGGTGCCCAGGGCAAAGATGATGAAGCCGATCACTGCATAGGTCAGCCACGGGTACAGCCACATCTTGAAGGCAATCTCCACGTTCTGCCGTTGCAGGATGGCGCGCATGCGCAGTTGCGAGAAGGCAATTGCCAGGTACACCAGCAAGGCGATCGACCCGGAGCTGGCCAGCAGGAAGGCAAACACCTCGGCCGGGGCGAAGTAGTTGACGATGGTCGCCAGCATGCCGATCAGCGTACTGCCGATCACCGCCGCACGCGGCACGCCCACCTTCGAGGTGCGCTGGATGAAGCCCGGCGCATCACCGCGCTTGCTCAACGAGTAGAGCATGCGCGAGGAAATGTAGATGGACGAGTTCAGGCAGCTGGCCACCGCCACCAGCACCACGATGTCCACCAGTTGCTTGGCATACGGGATGTTCATGATTTCCAGTGCCCGCTGATACGAGCCCTGTACCGGCAGCAACGGGTCGTTCCACGGCACCACCGAGATGATCACGAAGATCGACAGCAGGTAGAACACGCTGATGCGCCAGATCACCGAGCGGGTAGCCTTGGCGATGTTGCGCGCAGGGTCCTTGGATTCGGAGGCGGCAATGGTGACCGCTTCGGTACCCAGGTAGCTGAACATGGTGGTCAGCAAGGCGCCGATGATCGCCGTCCAGCCATTGGGCATGAAACCGCCCTGCTGCTCCAGCAACAGCGGCAGACCGCTCACTTCACGCCCCGGCAACACACCGGCCAGGGCTGCTGCGCCCAAGGCGATGAAAGCGACGATGGCGATCACCTTGAGCATGGCGAACCAGAACTCGAACTCGCCATACTTGGCCACACTGAAGAGGTTGGTGGCGGTCAGCAGCACGGTCATGCTCAGGGCGAAGAACCAGGCATCAATGTGCGGGAACCAGTTATTGAGTACCACGCCAGCGGCAATGGCTTCGATCGGTATCACCAACACCCAGAACCACCAGTACAGCCAGCCGATGGTAAAGCCGGCCCAACGGCCGATGGCGCGGTCGGCATAGGTGGAGAACGAACCGGTATCGGGGCTGGCAACGGCCATTTCCCCAAGCATGCGCATCACCAGCACCACCAGCGCGCCGGCCAGTGCATAGGCGACGATGGCCGAGGGGCCGGCCGCCGCAATGGCGTGCCCGGAGCCGATGAACAACCCGGCACCGATCACCCCGGCGATGGAGAGCATGGTCACATGGCGTTGCTTGAAGCCTTGCGCCAGCTGATTGCCGGCGCCACTCGCGCTTGTCATTGTCATCCTGATCCCTGCTTTTGTTTTCTTTGTGGGGGGACGTGAAGCTCCTGGATCGAAACCCAGCGTGGATGAGCTTCGCGCCCGGTCACGGTACGCCAGCGAGGGGCTGGTCAAGTTGCCTGGATCCGCCACGGACTTGACCATAAATGACATTGGCAGCCTTGGAACCTGCATGGCAGAGCCTTCTGCGCGACACGGGATGTCGCCCGGCGCACCGACTGAACCCTGGCGGGGGTTAGCAGGTCAGCTGCTTACACTTCACAAGGAGGCCTTGCCATGCTCGATATCCATAACGCGAAATCGTCGCAGCACAATGTCCATGGCCTGGAACGGGTCGGCTCGCTCGCCGGTGGCGCATTGATGTTCAGCAAGGGGCTGCGCCATGGTGGCCTGGTCGGCTTGCTGCAGATGGTGGTGGGGGGGATTGCAGTGGCTCGCGGGGTCAGCGGGCATTGCTCGACCAAGGCGTGGTTGCAGCAGCATCGGCAGGAATATCACCGGCTGCGGTTGGATATAGAACGCAGTGCGGCGGAGCTGGAGGCGTTGAAGGCCAGTGCCAAGGCGGCGACCAGAGGGGTGACGGTAACTGGCAAGGATCCGTTGGCTGACAGTTGACTAATGCATTGCCCGTACCGGCCTCTTCGCGGGCTTGCCCGCTCCCACAGGTATTGTGCAACCTTGGAAGGCCGTGCAGTACCTGTGGGAGCGGGCAAGCCCGCGAAGAGGCCGGTGCAGGCGATTGAGATACCTAACGCAGCGCCTTGCTCTGCAACACCTCGGACTTGCGCCCCAGCACGTTCTCGCTGATCTGCACGAAGTCTTCGGTACTCACGCTGGGCAGGCGCATCAACCCGCGTACCACATCGTCCAGCGAACGCTTGGCCTGGGTATGAATACGGATTTCCTTGTCCAGTGCCTGTAGCAGCATCACCCCACGTGCCACCTGGGCGGGGCTGGCCCGTTCGCCCTTGAGCCGGGTGACCTTGGCGCCCTGCTTGCTCAGCCGTGCCTGCCAGGCCAGGTACCGGTCGTCACTCACCCCACCGGCGCGGCGCAGCAGTTCGCTGGCATAGTAGTCGGTCAGGCTTTCCACCAGCCAGTCACTCCCATCACGCCCACGAATCTGCGCAAACAACTGCACCACTTCGCGCAGCAACGGGCTGCTGCCGTTCTCGCTCACCATCGGCCGGGCGCTGTGCAGGTACAGCGAACCCTGCGCAGCCATTGCCCCACGCCACATGCCATCACGGGCACCCACCAACAACAGTTTTGGCGGGTTGCGTGGGAACACGGCCTGCAACTGCGGCCACACGAACGTCAGCAGGGTCAGGCTGTCCATGCGTCGCATGCCCTGCCCCACCGGTGCAGCCACGGTGACCTCGGTATCGCCCAGGCGGGCACGGCGGCTGCCCAGGTCACCAGCCAGCATCCAGCCGGTGGGGCGGTCGAACAGGCGCGAAACGTTGTCGATGCGGAACTTGTCCTTGCCAATGCGCGGCCAGGAGGTCTCGATGCTCTTCCAGCCCTCGGGCAGGTCGAACGCCAGGCGCGCCACCAATTCGGTGCCATCCTGCTGGTCAAGGCGCGCAGGCGGTACCAGCTGGTCGCCAAGGAACAGCGCCCAGTGCGGGGTAATGCGCGAGGAATAGGCGCCGCTGGCGAGCTTCTGGTCCAGTTGCACGCGGTAACTGAGGCTGGTCTTGCCGGCCGACGGCTGCCACACGCCGCGCTGCCCCTGCACTTGCCATTGGCCATCAGCCTGGAAAGCGCTATAGGCCCCGGCCTTTCCCAGGTCGAAGTCGAGGCGGCGTACGGCACTGCCATCTGCCAATGTGAGGCGGACTTCAGCCTGGCCACTGGCTGGCAACAGGTGCACCTGGTAGTCGAGGTCGACCTTTTTCGCCCAGGCCGGCGAACTGGCCATCAGGCCCAATAACAAAAACAGCTGGCAACGCATACAGAAACTCCTTGTTTCCCCGTGGCAGCGGGCCGCGCCGGTCAGCTGGCACGGAAGATCAGGTGGTCTTCCCAGTCGTCTTCGTGCACATCGTCTTCACTGAGCATACGCCCCGACTGGGAAATGCGCTGTTCATGGACCTGCTGGCGATCGCCGCAGACCAGGTGGTGCCAGGCGGGCAGGTCCTTGCCCTCGCTGACCAGGCGGTAGCCGCAGGTGCTTGGCAGCCACTTGAACTGGTCGGCCTTGCCCGGGGTAAGCTGAATGCAGTCGGGCACGTGGGCGAAGCGATTGGGGTAGTCGCTGCACTGACAGGTGTGCATGTCCAGCAGCTTGCAGGCGATGCGCGTGTAATAGACGCTGTTGTCGTCCTCGTCCTCGAGCTTTTGCAGGCAGCACAGGCCACAACCGTCGCACAGCGACTCCCACTCTTGCGGGCTGAGTTGTTCGAGGGTCTTGCGCCGCCAGAACGGCGCGTTTTCAGCGATCATCACACGGGGTTCCTGCATTCATCTTGGGGCCACGGCGCGCGGCGGCGCCAGTCTAGAGCCTGGCCTTCGGCAAAGCCAGACCGCTTGTCAGTCGCGACGGGACGCAGTAGCGTGCGGGTTTCCCGTCCGTTTGCAGGAGCAGTCATGAGCGCCACCCCCCGCATCGCCGATTACGCCATCAACGAGCAGTTCATCAACCGCTGGTCCCCACGTGCTTTCACCGCCGAACCTATCAGCGAAGAAACCCTGCTGAGCTTCCTGGAAGCCGCGCGCTGGGCACCGTCTGCGTACAACTCGCAGCCTTGGCGCTTCCTCTATGCCCGCCGCGACACGCCGAGCTGGGAGCGTTACCTGAGCCTGCTGGTGCCGTTCAACCGCAGCTGGGCGCAGCAGGCGTCGGCATTGGTGCTGGTCATTTCCAAGACTACGTTTGCCGCCCCGGGTGCTACGGAAGAAAAACCCGCGCTGTGGCACACCTTCGACACCGGCTCCGCCTGGGGGCACCTGGCGTTGCAGGCCAGCATCAGCGGCTGGCATACCCATGGCATGGCCGGCTTCGACCAGGACCTGGCCCGTCAGGAACTGAAGATTCCCGAGGGCTATGTCCTGCATGCCATGGTGGCGATCGGCAAGCTGGGTGACAAGGCCAGCCTGGATGAAGCGCTGCAATCGCGTGAAGTGCCGAGCCCGCGCAAGCCGTTGAGCGAGCTGGCGGCCGAGGGTGATTTCAGCCTGTAAGCCTTGTGTTGCTTGTACCGGCCTCTTCGCGGGCACGCCCGCTCCCACAGGGATTGCACAGTACCTGAGGGATGCGGGGTACCTGTGGGAGCGGGCGTGCCCGCGAAGAGGCCGGTACAGGCACTACAAATCAGTAGCCCTTCGCGAAATCCACTTCACCCCGCAACCCCTGCCCCGCTTCATACGCCTGCATATTCTCGACAAACAACCGCACCATCGCCGCCGGCGAGGTGGGTGCCGAGCTGTGCCCGGTGAGCAACAGCCCCCAGGCGGTCCAGAACGGGTGCTGGCGGGGCAATGGCTCCTGCCGGCACACATCGATCACCGCACCGGCCAGATGCCCTTCCTTCAGGGCCTCGACCAGATCAGCATCGACCACCGCCGCGCCACGCCCGGCATTGATGAACAGCGTGGTCGGCTGGAAGCATTTGAACAGCGCAGCGTCATACAAATCATGCGTGGCCGGGGTATCCGGCAACAGGTTGAGCACGTAGTCGACCTGGCCAACCATGCGCGGCAAGTCGGCCAGCGCCGCCACCTCGACGAACGGCGCCTGATCCCGGGCGCTACTGGCCACACCGTACAGCACCACGCCAAACGGTTGCAGGAACTCGGCCACCCGCTGGCCAATGTCGCCGGTGCCCACAATCAGCACCTTGCGCCCTTCCAGCGTACGCCCCGGGCGGTCATCCCAGCGCCGCTCCACCTGGCTGACCAGGCGCGACAGCACCTCGCGCTCATGGCCGAGCATGTAGGTGAGCATGTACTCGGCCATCACCTGGCCGAAGATGCCCACCGCTCGGGTCAGGCGATAGTCCCGCGGCAGGCCATCGGCCAGCAACGGCGTGATACCGGCCCAGGTCGACTGCATCCAGCCCGGCTTGTGGCCTTGGCGCAGCAAGCTCGCCAACAGGTCCGGCTGGCCTAGCCACACCGGGCACTGCGCTGCCTGACGGGCCAGTTCGGCAGAGTCACCGCTGGTGAGGATTTCCACTTCAGGCGCCGCTTCGCGCAAAAGCCCGGCGTACCGGGCATGGTCATGCTCTGCAATCAGTACTCGCATGATCAGACCGGGTCGTTTCGGCGCAGCAGCTCTTCGGGCAGGTGCTCGATGTACTCGTCTTCCGCCGGCGGCATCTGCAGGTGGTAGCCCTGGCTGTCGAGGTTCTCCAGCACCTTGGTGATGTCCTCGCGGGCCAGCTTGCGCTCAGGGGTGAGCACCAGGTCGAAGGCATGCTGCGGGGTACCGAAGAACGGCAACAGGCCTTCGGGCACGCGCTCCAGGCCGTCAGCCTTGAGCACGTACAGGTACATTTCGTTCTTGCGGGGGCTCTTGTAGATCGAGCAAATGCGTTTCATCGGGTCTCTCCGGCACCTGCAAGGCTGTCCAGCAGGGCCTGGCCCATACGCTCACGGCGCCAGCCGCGCAGCGAATCGGGCAGTTGATAAGGGCCATTGGGGTAGCCGCTCTTGAGCAGCGCTTCCAGGGCTTTCTTGCGCAGCATCAGCTCGGGGGCAATCCCCAGGCGCTCGCCTTCGGCCTGGCCGATGGCACGCAGCTGCTTGAGGATGCCAGCAGCCTCGATCGGCAGCGGCTCGGGCAACGCCTGAGGCCATTGCTCGGCAGGCAAGCTGGCAGCGCGCTGGATCAGCTGGATCAGGAATTCACCGTCCTGACGAATGGTGCGCGGGTGCATCTCGTCGATCTTGGCCAGCGCCGACAGGTTGCTCGGCTGGCTCTTGGCCATGGGCCACAGCGAGTGCTCCTTGAGGATACGGTTGCGCGGCACATCGCGGTTGCGCGCTTCGCGCTCGCGCCAGGCACACAGCGCGCGCAGCACCGCCAGTTGCTGGGGGGCCAGCTTCCAGGCGAGCTTCACGTCGCGGTAGAGGGTTTCGGGCTCGACCTCACGGCGCAACGCGGCCACCAGCTCGGCGCCGTCTTCCAGCACCCAGGCGTACTTGTCGTCGCTCAGGCGCGGGCGCAGGGCGGTAAACAGCTCGGCCAGGTGCACGGCATCCTCGGCGGCGTAGCTGACCTGGGTTTCCGACAGCGGGCGCTGCAGCCAGTCGGAGCGGGTTTCACCCTTGGGCAGTTCGATGCCCAGCACCTCCTGCACCAACCGCGAATAGCCCATGGAGAACCCAAGGTTCAGGTAACCGGCGGCCAGCTGGGTGTCGAACAACGGCTGCGGCAGCTTGCCGGTCAGGCGCAACAGCACTTCAAGGTCTTCGCTGCAGGCGTGCAGCACCTTGACCACTGCGCTGTCATCCAGCAAGTCGGCCAAGGGTTGCCAATTGCCAATCAGCAGCGGGTCGATCAGGAAGGCCCGCTGGCCGTCGCCGATCTGGATCAGCCCGGCTTTCGGGTAGAAGGTGTCGACCCGCATGAATTCGGTGTCGACGGCGACAAAGGGCAGTTGGTGCCAGTCGCGGCAGTGTTCGGCCAGGCTCTGGTCGTCACGGATCCAGTGAATTTCGATGGCCACAAGGCTCTCCCACTAACATTGGCGCGCAGTATATACGGCGCGGGCACTGCTGGTGAAACCCGGGCCATCCTTGATATCGATCAGTGGTGCAGTTTTGCATACGCGTGCGGCCCCTGTGGGAGCGGGCGCGCCCGCGAAGAAGGCAACACGGTGTATGGCACGGGCTTCGCCCGTGTTCGCGGGCTTGCCCGCTCCCACATGGACCGCGCAAGCTTGATGACACGCGACTGGCTTCAGCGCTTGGCCGCCAGCCAAGGCCGGCAGCTGGCGAACATGTCCAGCGACTGCTGGTACACCTCGGTGCGCACCTGCAACAGGCCGAGCATGGAGTGGAACAGGTTGTCCTGCGACAGTGGGGCATCGCTGAGCTTGGCCAGGCAGTCGGTATCGACGCCGAAGTCCTCTTTGTAGCTGTCAGAGAACCAGGTCAGCAGTGGCACGTGTTTCTGCTGCTCTGGGGCAATCGCGTAAGGCGTGCCGTGCAGGAACAGGTTGTACTCCCCCAGCGACTCGCCATGGTCGGAGAGGTAGATCATGGCGGTGTCGACCTTGTCCTGCTTGCTGCGCAGTGTGTCGATCAGCGAAGCCAGCACCTTGTCGGTGTAGGCCAGGGTGTTGTCGTAGCCATTGATGATGTCCTGCTCGCTGCATTGGTTCAGCGCGTTGCTCTGGCACACAGGGGTGAAGCGCTCGCTGGCACTGGGGTAACGCTTGAAGTATTCCGGCCCATGGCTGCCCATCTGGTGCAGCACCAGCACGGTATCCTTGTCGAGGTTGTCAATCAGCTCGTCCAGGCCTTGCAGCAGGATCTGGTCATGGCATTCGCCATTGGCGCACAGCTGAGGGTCCTTCAGGTTGCTGACATCGATGAACTGCACGCGGTCGCAGGTACCTTTGCAGCCCGACTGGTTGTCACGCCACTGCACGGCCAGGCCGGCGCGCTGAAGGATGTCCAGCAGCCCTTCGCGGTTCTTTGCTACACGGGCATCGTATTCCTTGCGCGTCATGCCAGAGAACATGCACGGCACCGAGACGGCCGTTTCCGTACCGCACGAATGCACATTGGAGAACGCCAGCAGGCCCTGCTCCTTGGCCAGGTTCGGCGTGGTATCGCGGTCATAGCCCAGCACACCGAAGTGGTCTGCCCGCGCACTTTCACCCACCACCAGCACCGTCAGCGACTTGCGCTCGTGCTTCTGCCAGGCCACATCGCGTTTGGCATCTTCGCCATAGTTCTGGAACGGCCGCGATGCCGTACCGACACGCTCGCTCACATAACCGATGGAGGCGCCGACGATATTGCTGGGGGTGAGCATCAGGCGCAATTCGTGGTGGTTGCGCAGCAACGACGACAAGCCCTGGTAGTTGACCAGCGCCACCGAGCCCAGTGCCACCACGCAGGCGCCACTGACCACCAGCTTGCCGAGCAGCTCTCGGTGCCAGCGGCGATAGGCGATCTGCGCCTTCCATAGCAGCACCGAAGGCAGTACACCGAGCAGCAGGATATACGCGGCAAACTTGAACGACATCAGGTCGCGTACTTCTGCAACATTGGTCTCTGCCATATTGCGGAACATGCCGGCATCAATAAGTACGCCGTACTGGTTCATGAAGTAAGCCACGCCCGCGCCACTCATGAACAACACAATGAGCAACGGTTTCAATACATAGCGAAAGGCAAACAACGTAAGGACCAGGTTGAAGGCAAACAGCATCAGCACGGCAAACGCCAGGCTCAGCCACAACCCCGACAGGCCGGGGGGCACAACCTCTTGCAGATGCTCCCAAAGGAACATGTTGAAGCCGATCAGCAGGTAAAGGCTGGCCAGCAGCGTGACCCATTCAGTCCGCAGGGATTTGAAGTTGAGCATCAGCGTTCGCAATCAAGAGTGATTATCAACCCCCAGGCCGGATGGCACCGTGGGAAAGTTGGGCGAACTCTAGAAAGCGCGTCATCAATTTTTCGTGAAAAAGACGGTAACAATTTCGTGAAGAGGCGTCTTTTATCAAATACGTGAAAGCCGTTCAGCTGCCATTCAGCCTGGCAGCCGTCACCGACCTGCGCAAAGACGGCTATCCTCAGAGGTCAGGACCTTACCGACAACCCTGACAGAGGTGAAGAAATGCCAGTTCCGCATGATCTGCTCGCTGACCTGCACGTTACCGCTGATGCATTCCAGGCGCTCATTGACAAGGACCAGACGCTGCACTCGCTGCACAAGGAATACAACGCCAAGGACAAGGAGGTGGTTGCCGCCGAAAACAACGGCACCAACGACGAGGCCGTCAACCGCCTGCGCAAGGAAAGGCTGCTGATCAAGGACAAGATCGAACGGATCATCCATCCGCCCAAATCCTGATGGAAATGTATTGAATTCACTGGCCTCTTCGCGGGCTTGCCCGCTCCCACAGGTCATCACTGCCCTGAAGACTTGTGCAATACCTGTGGGAGCGGGCAAGCCCGCGAAGAGGCCAGCAGCCCTTACACAGCAACCAAAGCGTTCAACGCCCCGTCCAGATCCTCGATCAGGTCACGATAATCCTCGATCCCCATCGAAAGCCGCAGCAGGTTCTCGCTGATTCCCATCACCCCTTTCTGCTCCGGGCTCAGCGAACAGTGCGACATGGTCCAGGAGTGGTTGATCATGCTCTCCACCCCGCCCAGCGAGTCGGCCAGCACAAAAATCTGCAGCGCCTCCACCAGGCGGTTTAGCGCGGCCCGGTCGCCCTTGACCTTCATCGCCACCACCGCCCCGCCGCTACGCATCTGGCGTTTGCACAGTTCATGCTGCGGGTGGCTTTCCAGCCCTGGGTAATACACCTGTTCGATCTGCGGGTGGCTTTCAAGGAAGCGCGCTACCTGCAAGGCATTGGCACACTGGCGCTCCATGCGCACATCCAGGGTCTTCAGGCCGCGCAGGGCCAGGTAGCAGTCGAACGGCCCCTGCACCGCGCCAATCGCCATGCTGATGCGGCGCAAGCGAGCCAACAATGCATCGTTGGCGGCCACCACCACGCCGCCGGTCAGGTCGGAATGGCCGCCGATGTACTTGCTGGCCGAATGCATCACCAGGTCCACGCCCAGGGTGATCGGGCGCTGGTTCCAAGGCGAGCAGAAGGTGTTGTCGATACAGGTGAGAATGCCCCGGGCCTTGGCCAGGTCGCACACCGCCTTGATGTCGACCAGGTGCAACAACGGGTTGGTGGGCGACTCGATCCAGATCAGCTGGGTTTCCGGTTTGATAGCTGCGGCAACCGCCTCAAGGTCGTTAAGGTCGACGTAGGTGGTGGTCAGGCCCGATGTGCGGCTGCGGTAGTCCTCCAGGATGCGGAAGGTGCCACCGTACACGCCGTTCATCACCACTACATGGGCATCCTTGGGCAGCAACTCCAGCACGGTTGCCGTGGCGTTGACGCCCGACGCACAGGCCACCGCGCCCACGCCTTCTTCCAGGGCCGCGACACAGGTTTCATAGGCATGCCGGGTGGGGTTGCCGACACGGCTGTAGGAGTACTCCGGCTTGTCGTCCAGGCTGCGCTTGGTGAACGAGCTGGCGGTGACGATGGCCGGGAAAATGGCGTTCTCGGCGACGCTGAACTGCTCGCCGGCGTGAATGGTGCGGGTGGCGAAATTGCGTGGCTTGTCGGACATGGTCAGGCCCATTGGCAGAGTGAAGGCTGCAACTATCGCACAACCCAAATGTTCTGGCCTTGGGGTAATCTGTGAAAAATCTTTCTTTACGGCCCGCGCGCGATATGGACAGTTTCGACCAGCACATTCTTACCCTGCTTCAGCGCGATGCCTCGATCTCGCTCAAGGATTTGGCCGAGGCCGTCAACCTGTCCACCACACCCTGCTGGAAGCGGGTCAAGCGCCTGGAAGAAGAAGGCTACATCCTGGGTCGCGTCGCCCTGCTGGACCCGGAACGGCTGGGGTTGGGGCTTACCGTATTCGTCCAGCTCAAGACCCAGCGCCACGACAGCGCCTGGCTGGAGCAGTTTGCCGCGACCGTGACCGGGTTCGAGGAAGTGATGGAGTTCTACCGCATGTCGGGGGACTGGGACTACATGTTGCGAGTGGTGGTGGGGGATATTGCGGCGTATGACCGGTTCTACAAAAAGCTGATTACCCGTACTGACGGGCTGTCGAACATTACCTCCAGTTTTGCCATGGAGCAGATGAAGTACACCACCGCTTATCCGGTGAACCGGTGACCGGGGGCTGCTTTGCAGCCCTTTCGCGACACAAGGCCGCTCCTACAGGCGATCGCGGTCCCCTGTAGGAGCGGCCTTGTGTCGCGAAAGGGCCGCAAAGCGGCCCCCATCCTGCAAACCTGATCAACTTGCAGTGTTAAGCGCTGCAATCCGGTTCCCCACCTTGGCTTTCTCGACCTTGATCGCCACAAACTTCGACGTCGGCGTATACGTCCCCACACCATAACTCTCCAGCGGCACCAGTGGGTTGGTCTCCGGGTAGTACGCCGCCGCCTGCCCTTCAGGCACGTCATACGCCACCAGGCGGAACCCAGAAACCCGCCGCTCCACACCGTCCTCCCACAGCGACACCAGGTCCACCTGCTCACCCGGTTCAAAGCCCAGGCGGCGGATGTCGGCCTCGTTGACGAACACCACTTCGCGCAGGCCGAACACACCGCGGTAGCGGTCGTCCAGGCCATACAGGGTGGTGTTGTACTGGTCGTGCGACCGCAGCGTCTGCAGGATCAGGTCGGGCTTGTCGCCCCGCGCCAGCACCTTGGCGTTGATCAACTCCTCCGGCAGTGCGTGGGGCATGAACCGGGCCTTGCCCGTGGCTGTGCGGAAGTTGCGATCGGCGGCATTGTTACCCAGGTGGAAACCGCCCGGGCTATGCAGGCGCTCGTTGAAACCGGTGAAACCAGGGATCACGTCGGCAATCATGTCACGGATGCGGTTGTAGTCGGCCACCGCATATTCCCAGTCGATCGGCTGGTTGCCCAGCGTGGCCTTGGCCATGCCGGCGATGATCCACGGCTCCGAGCGCATGTGCGGCGAACGCGGGCGCAACTGGCCGTTGGAAATGTGCACCATGCTGAAGGTGTCTTCCACGGTCACGCCTTGCGGCCCTTCGGCCTGCAGGTCGATTTCGGTCCGGCCCAGGCAGGGCAGGATCAGCGCATCGCGGCCAGTAACCAGGTGCGAGCGGTTGAGTTTGGTGGATATCTGCACGGTCAACGCGCAATTCTGCAGTGCCGCGTGGGTGCGCGGGGTGTCCGGGGTGGCCTGGGCAAAGTTGCCGCCCAGGGCAACGAACACCTTGGCCCGCCCCTCTTCCATGGCCTTGATCGCCAGCACCGCGTTGTGCCCATGGGCACGCGGCACACGGAACTGGAAGCGTTTTTCGATGGCATCGAGCAGCCCCGGCTTGGGCTTTTCGTCGATGCCCATGGTGCGGTCGCCCTGCACGTTGCTGTGGCCGCGTACCGGCGACAAGCCAGCGCCGGGTTTGCCGACGTTGCCGCGCAGCAACTGCAAGTTGACGATTTCCTGCACGGTCGGCACCGAGTGGCGGTGCTGGGTGACGCCCATGGCCCAGCACATGATCACCCGCTCAGCCTTGCGGTACATGCGTGCCGCCAGCTCGATCTCGGCCAGGGTCAGGCCCGACTGCTTGACGATATGCTCCCAGGAGGTGGCGTCCACTGCCGCCAGGTAGTCATCCACACCGCTGGTGTGCTCGGCGATAAAGGCATGGTCGAACACTGCCGGCTCACCATTGGCCTGGGCTTCGCGCTCCCACTGCAACAGGTATTTGGCAATGCCACGCATGGCCGCCATGTCACCACCCAAGGCCGGGCGGAAGTAGGCGCTGGATGTAGGTTCCGAGCCGTTGCTGAGCATTTCGAACGGGTGCTGCGGGTGCTGGAAGCGCTCCAGGCCACGCTCTTTCAGCGGGTTGAAACACACCACCTGAGCCCCGCGCTTGACCGCCTCACGCAGCGGCTCGAGCATGCGCGGGTGGTTGGTGCCTGGGTTCTGGCCGATGACGAAGATCGCGTCGGCCAGTTCCAGGTCGTGAAACACCACCGTGCCCTTACCCACCCCGAGGGTTTCCGCCATGCCTGCGCCGCTGGCTTCGTGGCACATGTTCGAGCAGTCAGGGAAGTTGTTGGTGCCGTAGGCGCGCACGAACAGCTGATAGAGGAACGCCGCCTCGTTGCTGGCGCGGCCCGAGGTGTAGAACTCGGCCTCGTCTGGCGACTGCAGCGCACGCAGGTGCCTGGCGACCAGCTCGAAGGCCTCCTGCCAGGTGGTTTCGACATAGTGGTCGGTAGCCGCGTCGTAGCGCATCGGGTGCGTGAGGCGGCCCTGGTATTCGAGCCAGTAGTCAGTCTGGTCCTTCAGCGCACTGACGCTGTACTTAGCGAAGAAAGCCGGGTCAACCGAGCGGCCGGTGGCTTCCCAGTTGACCGCCTTGGCGCCGTTTTCGCAGAACTTGACCATGTCGCTTTCCGGCGACTCGCCCCAGGCGCAGCCGGGGCAGTCGAAGCCGCCGTTCTGGTTGGTCTTGAGCATGGCCCGCAGGTTCTTGAAGGCGTTTTCACTGCCAAGCCAGCTTTTGGTGACGCTCTTGAGCGCCCCCCAGCCGGCGGCGGCGCCTTTGTAGTCCCTGATGTGTTCGTCCTGGCTCATGCAATGGTTCCTCACGCTTCGGTGCTTTTATCCAGCGTATGGAGCGTGGGGTGGGGGCGTCCAATCGAAAGATCTTACGGCGTGATAAGCGGTTTCGATCATGGTCCGGAATTGGGGTTGCAGCCTTCGCGGGCACGCCCGCTCCCACAGGATCACCTTGAACCCCAGCCTTGTGCTGTAACTGTGGGAGCGGGCATGCCCGCGAATGACGCGACGCGGTCTCGCCATTGAAATGCCTGGCCTTAGCCATGATAGAGGCTATCGATCAACCGGTCGGACAAAGCAATTTGACGCCCCTGCCCCCAGGTTATAGCTTGGAGTTGTGTCCCAACCCTTCGAGATTCGAGCGCGAACGTGGAACAGAACAGCCGGGCCCTGATCGACGGCTTCAACCGGAAAATCGACTACCTGCGGATGTCGGTCACCGACCGCTGTGACTTCCGTTGCGTGTACTGCATGGCCGAAGACATGCAGTTCCTGCCGCGCCAGCAAATCCTCAGCCTCGAAGAACTGTTCCAGGTGGCCGAGCGCTTCGTCGCCCTGGGCACCCGCAAGATCCGCCTGACCGGCGGCGAACCACTGGTGCGTCAGGGCATCGTCGACCTGTGCGGGCGCATTGCCGCCCTGCCCGGCCTGCGCGAGCTGTGCATGACCAGCAACGGTTCGCAACTCGGGCGCCTGGCCCAGCCGCTGTTCGACGCTGGGCTGTCGCGCCTGAACATCAGCCTCGACAGCCTGGACAGCGAGCGCTTCAGGCAACTGACCCGTACCGGCGACCTGCATCAGGTCATCGCCGGTATCGATGCCGCACGCCGCGCCGGTTTCAAGCGCATCAAGCTCAACTGCGTGGTGCTGAAGGGCCGCAACGACCACGAACTGGTCGACCTGGTGCGCTTTGCCATCGATCGGGAACTGGACATCACCTTCATTGAAGAAATGCCCCTGGGGGTGATCAACGAGCACGAACGTGGCGAGTCGTTCTGCTCCAGCGATGAAGTCCGCGCGCTGCTGGCTGAACAATTTACCTTGGTCGAATCGACCGAGTCGTCCCAAGGCCCGGCCCGCTACTGGCGCCTGGCTGAATCCGCAAATACCCGGGTCGGCTTCATTTCGCCGCACAGCCACAACTTCTGCGCTACCTGCAACCGCGTACGCCTCACGGTGGAGGGTCGCCTGCTGCTGTGCCTTGGCAATGAGCATTCGGTGGACCTGAAACAGGTGCTGCGTGCCCACCCCGGCAACGCCGAACGGCTGGAAAAGGCCATCCGCAATTCACTGCACCTCAAGCCTTACCGCCATCACTTCGAAGTCGGTGGCGAGGTGCAGATCCTGCGCTTCATGAACATGACCGGCGGCTGAGCAGCCGTCTCTGGATTTCCATGATCGTCCACCCAAACCCCGATGTGCTGCGTGTGCTGTTCACCCTCAAAGGGTCGATCGTAAAGCGCATTGCCCTGCGCTGCCTGATGGTGACCCTGCTGGCCGCGCTGATCGTGCTGGTCGAGCGCCATTTTCCATCGTTTTTCTACCCGGTCAGCGCCACGCCGTTTACCTTGCTGGGCCTGTCGTTGTCGATCTTCATGAGCTTTCGCAACAACGCCTGTTACGACCGTTGGTGGGAGGGTCGCAAGGCCTGGGGCAAGTTGATTATCGAAACCCGCTCGTTCGTGCGCGAAAGCGTGGTGATTGCCGACCAGAACCTGCGCGCCGAACTGCTGCGCAGCCTGTGCGGCTATGCCCATGCGCTGAATGCCCGGTTGCGCAACGAGGACGACCTGGCGGCCGCACGGCCGTGGCTGGCCCGACCAGAAGCAGTCAGCCCGCACAACGTGTGCGACGGCATCCTGCGCGTCATTGGCGAGCAGTGCTCGCAACTGGCAGAACAGCAGCAGATCAGCGACTGGCGCTACAGCTTGCTGGAGCAGCGGCTGGTAGGCCTTACCGAGGTGCAGGCGACCTGTGAGCGAATCAAGTTCACGCCGTTGCCGTTCCCCTACACGCTGTTGCTGCACCGCACCATTTACATCTTCTGCCTGCTGCTGCCGTTTGCCCTGGCCGAGCCGTTGGGTTGGCTGGCGCCGCTGTTCACCACCATCGTGGGGTACACGTTTTTCGGGCTGGATGCGATTGGCAACGAACTGGAAGACCCGTTCGGGCGGGATGAGAACGACTTGCCGACCGACGCCATGGTGCGGACCGTGGAGCGGGATGTGCTGGCGGGGATGGGTGAGGTGCAGCTGCCGCCGGCGCTGTTGCCGGTGGGGTATGTGTTGAGCTGAGGGTCTGCCCGCATACCTGGCCTGCCTGCGCGGTCCCTGTAGGAGCGGCCTTGCGTCGCGAAAGGGCTGCGCAGCAGCCCCGGCATTCTTGCAATGTGGCTGAAATCCTGGGGCCGCTACGCGCCCCTTTCGCGACGCAAGGCCGCTCCTACACCTACCGCGTCAACCTGCGGTTAGTGCATCACCCCCGGCTGGCGCAAGCCTCGATGGGCAGCAGGTGTTTGACGAAGTTGCACGGTCGGTGTCGGGCATCCAGCTGCTCCGCCAGAATCCCTTCCCACGCCGTGCGGCAGGCCCCGGTAGAGCCCGGCAAGCAGCACACCAACGTTCTATTGGACAACCCGGCCAGCGCCCGGCTCTGCACGGTCGAGCTGCCAATATCCAGAATCGACAACGCCCGGAACAGCTCTCCAAAGCCATCGATACGCTTGTCCAGCAGGCACTCGACCGCCTCCGGCGTGCTGTCCCGCCCGGTAAAGCCGGTGCCGCCGGTAATCAGCACCACCTGCACCTGCTCATCGGCAATCCAGGTCGCAACCTGGGCGCGAATCTTGTACAGGTCGTCCTTGAGCAACGCACGCGCCACCAGGCGGTGGCCGATCTCTACCGACCGGCTGGCCAGCAGCTCGCCGGAGGTGTCGTTGTCGTAGGTACGGGTGTCGCTGACGGTCAGCACGGCGATGTTGAGCGGTACGAAAACCGCATCGGGTTGGACGCGCACGGTCAAAAGCTCCTTGAATGGCATTGTCGCCACGCTAGAGGCAAGGCCCGAGGGCGTCCAATCAATATGGCGAACCGGCTGATCAATGACATCTATCGCAGACGTGGGTTATGGTCTGCTTAACCAGACGCCAGGCACTTCCATGGACATCAAGCAGCTCAAGTTCCTCATCGCCCTCGACCAGACCCGCCACTTCGGCCAGGCGGCGGCGCTGTGCCATATCACCCAGCCGACGCTGTCCATGCGCCTGCGCAACCTGGAGGACGAACTGGAGCTGGTGCTGGTCAAGCGCGGCCAGCGCTTTGAAGGTTTTACCGAGGCCGGCGAGCGCATCCTGGCCTGGGCCCGCACCCTGCTCGCCGCCCACGACGGCCTACAGGCCGAGGCTGCCAGCTGCCGCGGCCAGGTGGTCGGCAGCCTGCGCCTGGGCACGGTGCCGCTGGCCAGCTTCAACCCCATGCACCTGCTGTTGCCGCTGCGCGACAAATACCCCGAACTGCACTTCCAGCTCAGCTCACTGAGCTCGGAGCAGGTCATCGATGGGCTTAGCCGCAACCAGCTCGATCTGGGCATCTGCTACCTGGACCAAGTGAACACCAGCTTCTTCGAAGTGATCGAACTGGGCACCACCACCATGGGCCTGCTGCACGACACCCGGCACTTCCAGTTCAGCGGCGAAACGCTGCGCTGGGACGCACTCAGCGACATACCGCTGGGCCTGCTGAGCAAAGGCATGCACTACCGCCAGTCGCTGGACCTGAGCTTCCGCAGCCGTGGCCTGGAGCCCAATTCGGTACTGGAGAGCGACTCGACATTCCAGCTGATCCAGGCCATCAACACCGGCATGTGCTGCGCAATCATGCCGCTGGATTGCGGCCTGGAAGACCTCAGCGAACACCTGCGCATCCTGCCGGTGGCCGACGCCGCCATCCACAGCCCGGTCGGCCTGCTGCTGCGCCGCAGCGAGCCACGTTCGGCAATTGCCGAGCAGTGCTTTGCCGAAGCGCGGGCGCTGTTTCAAGCCACCTGATCGCTGGTTGCCTGGCGGTACTGCCTCGGTGTAAAGCCGGTCAGTTGCTTGAACTGGCGGCTGAAGGCGCTGTGGTCGGTGTAGCCGCAGCACATCGCCACTTCCGTGATCGGCATGTCTGAATGCAACAGGCGGTGGGCGTGCTCCAGGCGCGCCTTGTGGATCATCTGCCGGGGTGTGAGGTGGAACACCCGCTTGCAGTAGCGCTCCAACTGAGCCACTGAAATACCGGCAATGCGCGTTAGCTCGCCCATGCTGATCGGCTGGTGGAAGTGCTGACGGATGTGCTCGTCCACTGCGGCCAGGCGTTGATAGGCGGGGTGGCTGTCGGCGGCTGATTGCAGGTCGACCGAAATGCCGACCAAGCCAATGATCTCGCCCGCCTGGTTGTACAGCGGGCGCTTGTGGGTGAGGCACCAGCCGGGCTCGCGGCTGCCGTACAGGTGCAGCTCCAACTGATCTTCCAGCACCCGGCCTTCCTTGAGCACACGGCGGTCCTGCTCGGTATAGCCGGGGCCCAGCTGTGCCGGGAACACTTCGGCGCTGGTCTTGCCCAGCAACGGTTGCAAGCGCTTGAGGCCGCAGCGCTGGACCAAGGTGTTGTTGGCCAGCACGTAACGGGCGGCCGGGTCCTTGATGAAGATGGCGGCGTTGGGGATGGCGTCGAGGATCGGCAGCAGCAGGGATACACCGGCGAGCAGGACCTCCAGGCTGGCGGGGCGGTGCTGATCCAAGGACTGGTAGAGGGTTGCCAGGGTTATGTCGGTCATCTGTCAGTTCTCTGCTGGCTGTGCCGGCCCTTTCGCGGGCGCGCCCGCTCCCACAGGTCCTCCACACATTTCGAATTCTGCGCCGTACCTGTGGGAGCGGGCATGCCCGCGAAGAGGCCGGCACGATCAAATTACCCCTACAGGCCTTGTGCGGCTTGGCCTACAGCCTATCCATCAGCCCACCATCGGCGCCAGTTTTTTCTGTAACTGTGCCGATTTCGTCATCCCCCTTGCAGAAAACCATCAAGAACCGCCGCCCCGAGCGGTTCACTCTATGCCCCACGCAAGCCGCCCAAGTTCAACAAGAGCGCGGCCCAAAAAGCCGCATCTCGTGACATCAGACCTGCCTATCCAATAACCAACAAAAAGGCGAACCCATGTCAGGCAAATTCAAGAAACAGTTGTCATTGCTGGACCTCACCTTCATCGGCCTGGGGGCCATCTTCGGCTCCGGCTGGCTGTTCGCCGCCAGCCACGTCTCGGCCATCGCCGGCCCGGCCGGCATCCTGTCCTGGTTCCTCGGCGGTTTCGCCGTGCTGCTGCTGGGCATCGTCTACTGCGAGCTGGGCGCCGCCCTGCCCCGCGCCGGTGGGGTAGTGCGCTACCCGGTGTACTCGCACGGCCCGCTGCTGGGCTACCTGATGGGTTTCATCACCCTGATCGCCTTCTCCAGCCTGATCGCCATCGAAGTGGTCGCCTCGCGCCAGTACGCCGCCGCGTGGTTCCCCGGGCTGACCAAAGCCGGCTCCAGCGACCCGACCGTACTCGGCTGGCTGGTGCAATTCGCCTTGCTGGGGCTGTTCTTCTTCCTCAACTACCGCAGCGTAAAAACCTTCGCCAAAGCCAACAACCTGGTCAGCGTGTTCAAATTCATCGTGCCGCTGCTGGTGATTGGCGTACTGTTCACCTTCTTCAAGCCAGAGAACTTCCAGGTCCAGGGCTTTGCGCCATTTGGCCTGTCCGGTGTTGAAATGGCCGTGTCGGCCGGCGGCATCATCTTCGCCTACCTGGGGCTGACGCCGATCATTTCGGTGGCCAGCGAGGTGAAAAACCCGCAGCGCACCATCCCGATTGCGCTGATCCTTTCGGTGTTGCTGTCCACCGCGATCTACGCCCTGCTGCAACTGGCCTTCCTCGGCAGCGTACCAACCGAAATGCTGACCAACGGCTGGGCCAGCGTCACCAAGGAACTGGCCCTGCCCTACCGTGACATCGCCCTGGCCCTGGGTGTGGGCTGGCTGGCTTACCTGGTGGTGGCCGACGCCGTGATCTCGCCCAGCGGCTGCGGCAACATCTACATGAACGCCACCCCGCGCGTGGTCTATGGCTGGGCGCAGACCGGCACCTTCTTCAAGTACTTCACCCGCATCGACGCCGAGTCCGGCATCCCACGCCCGGCGCTGTGGCTGACCTTTGGCCTGTCGGTGTTCTGGACCCTGCCGTTCCCGTCGTGGGAAGCGCTGATCAACGTGGTATCCGCTGCCCTGGTACTGAGCTATGCCGTGGCGCCGGTCACCGTCGCCGCCCTGCGCCGCAACGCCCCTGACATGCCTCGCCCGTTCCGGGTAAAGGGCATGGGCGTGCTCGGCCCGCTGTCGTTCATCATCGCCGCGCTGATCGTGTACTGGTCTGGCTGGAACACCGTGTCCTGGCTGCTGGCCCTGCAAATCGTGATGTTCGTGCTGTACCTGCTGTGCGGCCGCTTCGTGCCCACCCAACACCTGTCGCTGGGCCAGCAAGTGCGCTCGTCGGCGTGGCTGATCGGCTTCTACGCGGTAACCATCCTGCTGTCGTGGCTGGGCAGCTTCGGCGGCCTGGGGGTCATCGGCCACCCGCTCGACACCGTGGCCGTGGCGGCCTGTGCACTGGGCATCTACTACTGGGGTGCGGCCACGGGTGTGCCTGCTCACCTGGTGCGCCTGGAAGGCGAGGACGAAAGCGAGACCAGCGCTGATACCTATGCCGGCCGCCCCGCCGCCGTCGCCTCCTGATCTTTTACCCAAGGGAAAAGCCCATGAAACAGATTCACGTCATCGACTCCCACACTGGCGGCGAACCGACCCGCCTGGTGATGAAGGGCTTCCCGCAACTGCACGGCCGCAGCATGGCCGAGCAGCGCGACGAACTGCGCGAGCTGCACGACCCGTGGCGCCGCGCCTGCCTGCTGGAGCCACGCGGCAACGATGTACTGGTGGGCGCGCTGTACTGCCCACCGGTGTCGGCCGACGCCACCTGCGGGGTGATTTTCTTCAACAACGCCGGCTACCTGAACATGTGCGGCCACGGCACCATCGGCCTGGTCGCCTCGTTGCAGCACCTGGGCCTGATCGCACCGGGCGTGCACAAGATCGATACCCCGGTCGGCCAGGTCAGTGCCACCTTGCATGAAGATGGCGCCATTACCGTGGGTAACGTCCCTTCCTACCGGTACCGCCAGCAGGTGGCGGTGGATGTGCCCGGCCATGGCGTGGTGCACGGCGACATTGCCTGGGGCGGTAACTGGTTCTTCCTGGTTGCCGAACACGGCCAGCGTATCGAACTGGACAACCGTGAGGCATTGACCGACTACACCTGGGCCATGCTCAAGGCCCTGGAAGACCAGGGCATCACCGGCGAAAACGGCGAACCTATCGACCACGTCGAGCTGTTCGCCGACGACGCCCACGCCAATAGCCGCAACTTCGTGATGTGCCCAGGCAAAGCCTACGACCGCTCGCCCTGCGGCACCGGCACCAGCGCCAAGCTGGCCTGCCTGGCCGCCGACGGCAAGCTCGCCGAAGGCCAGACCTGGGTGCAGGCCAGCATCACCGGTAGCCAGTTCCATGGCCGCTTTGAGCACGACGGCGATCGCATTCGCCCGTTCATCACCGGCCGCGCCTACATGACCGCCGACAGCACCCTGCTGATCGACGAACAGGACCCGTTTGCCTGGGGCATCTGAGCCCCGGCCCTTTTTTTCCCAAACCGAATTTCGCGAGGAGTAACAACAATGACCAACAACATCTTCACCGGCACCATGCCCGCCCTGATGACCCCGTGCACCGCCGAGCGCAAGCCGGATTTCGACGCCCTGGTGCGCAAGGGCCGCGAACTGATCGAGGCCGGCATGAGCGCCGTGGTGTACTGCGGCTCGATGGGCGACTGGCCGCTGCTGACCGAGGCCGAGCGCCAGGAAGGCGTGGCGCGCCTGGTGGCCGCCGGCATCCCGACCATTGTCGGCACTGGCGCGGTGAACACCCGTGAAGCGGTAGCCCACGCAGCCCACGCGGCCAAGGTCGGCGCTGCTGGCCTGATGGTCATCCCTCGCGTGCTCAGCCGCGGCGCTTCGCTGATTGCCCAGAAGCACCACTTCTCGGCCATCCTCGCTGCCGCGCCAAAGCTGCCGGCGGTGATCTACAACAGCCCCTACTACGGCTTTGCCACCCGCGCCGACCTGTTCTTCGAGCTGCGCCGCGAGTTCCCCAACCTGATCGGCTTCAAGGAATTCGGCGGTGGTGCCGACCTGCGTTACGCCGCCGAACACATCACCTCCAAGGATGACGATGTGACCCTGATGGTCGGCGTGGACACCCAGGTGGTGCATGGCTTCGTCAACTGCAACGCCACTGGCGCCATCACCGGCATCGGCAACGCCCTGCCGCGTGAAGTGCTGCACCTGGTCAGCCTGAGCAAGCAGGCCGCCAAAGGTGACGCCAAGGCCCGCCGCCTGGCGCGCGAACTGGAAGCAGCACTGGCGGTGCTGTCGTCGTTCGATGAAGGCTGCGACCTGGTGCTGTACTACAAGCACCTGATGGTGCTGAACGGCGACCGTGAATACGGCCTGCACTTCAACGAGACCGACGTGCTGACCGATGCCCAGCGCAACTATGCCGAGCAGCAGTATTCGCTGTTCCGCAGCTGGTACGCCAGCTGGTCGGCGGAGCAGAACATCGCCTGACTTATGCCCTGCGCGGCCCCTTGTAGGAGCGGCCTTGTGTCGCGATCGGGCTGCAAGGCAGCCCCAGCATTTTGTGCGTCTGCGCGGAAACCCCGGGGCTGCTGCGCAGCCCTTTCGCGACACAAGGCCGCTCCTACAGGGGCCGCGGTTTCGCTTGATATCCGAATCTGATTTCCCAAGGAGGCTCCATGACCCTCACAGGCAACCTGCTGATAGGCCAAACCCCGGTAACCGGCAGCCGCGAAGCCATCCACGCCATCAACCCGGCCACCGGCCAGGCGCTGGAGCCGGCCTACCTCGGCGGCACCGGCGAACACGTGGCCCAGGCCTGCGCCCTGGCCTGGACGGCGTTCGACGCCTACCGCGAAACCTCGCTCGAACAGCGGGCACAGTTTCTCGAAACCATCGCCGCGCAGGTCGAAGCCCTGGGCGATGCACTGATCGAGCGCGCCGTGGCCGAAACCGGCCTGCCCAAGGCGCGCATTCAAGGCGAACGTGGCCGCACCTGCACCCAGCTGCGCACCTTCGCCCGTGTGGTACGGGCCGGTGAATGGCTGGATGTGCGGGTCGACAATGCCCAGCCCGAACGCCAGCCCCTGCCCCGCGCCGACCTGCGCCAGCGCCAGGTAGCCTTGGGGCCGGTGGCTGTGTTTGGCGCCAGCAATTTCCCGCTGGCGTTCTCGGTGGCCGGTGGCGACACCGCGTCGGCACTGGCCGCTGGCTGCCCGGTGGTGGTCAAAGCCCACAGCGCTCACCCCGGCACCAGTGAACTGGTTGGCCACGCTGTGGCGCAAGCGGTGAAGCTGTGCGGCTTGCCGGCCGGCGTGTTCTCGTTGTTGTACGGTTCTGGCCGTGAGGTCGGCATCGCGCTGGTCAGCGACCCGCGCATCAAGGCCGTTGGCTTCACCGGCTCGCGCAGCGGTGGTATGGCACTGAGCCAGGCGGCCCAGGCGCGCCCGGAGCCGATCCCGGTGTATGCCGAAATGAGTTCGATCAACCCGGTGTTCCTGTTCGAAGCCGCCCTGCAAGCCCGTGCCGAAACGCTGGCGCAAGGCTTCGTCGCCTCGCTGACCCAAGGTGCCGGCCAGTTCTGCACCAACCCCGGTCTGGTGATTGCCCGCCAAGGCGCTGCGTTGCAGCGGTTTATCGACGCTGCCGGCGAGCACGTGCGCCAGGCCGCCGCACAGACCATGCTCACCCCTGGCATCTTCAATGCTTACCAGGCTGGCATCGGCGCCCTGGCAGAAAACGTCAATGCCCAGGCTGCGGCCAGCGGCCAGGCCGGGCAAGGCCCCAACCAATGCCAGGCGCAGCTGTTCGTGGCCCAGGCCGAAGCCTTCCTGGCCGACCCTGCGTTGCAGGCCGAGGTGTTCGGCGCGGCGTCGCTGGTGGTGGCCTGCGCAAGCGATGAACAGGTACGCCAGGTGGCCGAGCATCTGGAAGGCCAGTTGACCGCGACCTTGCAACTGGACGATGCCGACATCGACAGCGCCCGGGCCCTGTTGCCGACACTTGAACGCAAAGCCGGGCGGATTCTGGTAAATGGCTGGCCAACCGGCGTCGAAGTATGCGATGCAATGGTCCACGGCGGGCCGTTCCCGGCCACCTCCGATGCCCGCACCACCTCGGTGGGCACGGCGGCGATCCTGCGCTTTTTGCGCCCGGTGTGCTACCAGGACTTCCCAGACGCCCTGCTGCCGCAGGCTGTGCAGCACAGCAACCCGCTCCACCTGCGGCGCCTGCTCGACGGCAAACGGGAAGGCTGAGCATGGTAGAAGCCCACGAAGCTGATATCGCCGTGGTCGGCGCCGGCATTGTCGGCGTCGCCTGCGCCCTGCAACTGGCCCGCCAGGGCCGCAAGGTGCTGCTGGTGGACCGCCAGGCACCCGGCAATGGTGCGTCCTATGGCAATGCCGGGCACCTGGCCACCGAGCAGGTGTTTCCGATTGCCGACCTGTCCATCCTCAAGCGGCTGCCGCGCA
The DNA here is from genome assembly GCF_050280665.1 of Pseudomonas sp. NPDC089547. NCBI lineage: Bacteria > Pseudomonadati > Pseudomonadota > Gammaproteobacteria > Pseudomonadales > Pseudomonadaceae > Pseudomonas > Pseudomonas sp. NPDC089547. The sequence goes on from NZ_JBNNVS010000023.1 coordinate 91,078, forward strand.
TGCTGCTGGACCCGATGGGCCCCCTGCGCCTGGACTGGAAGTACCTGCCCAGGGCCATGCCGTGGTTCACCCGTTTGCTGCTCAACCTGCGCCCGGCACCGTTCCAGCGCAGCGTGGCCGGCATCCGTACACTGAACGAGGGCAGCCTGGCTGCCTGGCAGCGGTTGCTGGGCTCGATCGGGCGCAGCGAGCTGTTCCAGGAAGATGGCTCGTTGCTGGTGTTCGAAAAGCCTGAGTCGCGCCAGGCCCTGCACGCCCTGCGCACACGCATGGAGCAGCAGGCAGTGCCGGTCGACTTCTGGGCGGCCGCAGCCGTGCACGAGGCGGCGCCGCAGTTGAGCCCCTCGCTGCTGGGTGGGTTGTACTTCCCACGCACCGGGCATTTCATCGACCCCTATCGTGTGGTGTGTGAGCTGTTTGAAGCAGCCAGAGCCAGTGGCGTGCGCTTTGTCCAGGCGCAGGTCGATGGCGGCCAGTTGCACAGCGGCGGGGTCAGCCTGGTCAGCGAGCAAGGCACGTTCAATGCCCGTCAGGTGCTGATCAGCTGTGGCGCGCATTCTGCCAAATTGACGACCGCGCTGACGGGCAAACGGGTGCCGTTGGATACAGAGCGCGGCTACCACCTGATGTTACCGGGTGAGCAGCAACGGCTGCCATTTGCGGTCACGTCGCTGGAGCGCAAGTTCATCATGACGCCCATGGCCGAAGGTTTGCGCCTGGCGGGCACGGTGGAGTTTGCCGGGCTGGAGGCACCGCCGAGCATGCAGCGGGCGTGGCAGTTGCACCGGTTGAGCAAGGGGTTGTTCCGACGGGACTTGAGTGCTGAAGGGGCTACGCCGTGGATGGGCTTCCGGCCTTCGTTGCCGGATTCATTGCCGGTGATCGACCGGGTGTGTGATGGGCGGGTGCTGTTGGCGTTTGGGCATCAGCACCTGGGCTTGACCCAGGCGGCGGTGACGGCGGAATGGGTGGGAAGGCTGGCTGAGCGGGCCGGCGGGGATGAGATGTCGCCTTATCGGTTGGATCGGTTTTAGCTTCGGGGGCCGCTGCGCGGCCCGATCGCGACACAAGGCCGCTCCTACAGGAGTACGCGATCCCGGGTTTGTGCGGGCCTGTGTGGCGGTAGGGGGGCGCCGCATCCCCCCCCCAAACAAAACGATAAAACA